>NZ_JBWHYQ010000020.1:0-101457 GCF_056322905.1 Lysinibacillus sp. G1-3 | reverse complement strand
GTTTTGCCTCCAGCTTCCTTCAGATTCCGCGTCGCCACGGACACCCTTGCTCTTGGCTAACCTCTACTTCTGTCTTCGGGGTTCGGGACTTACACCCTATAGTTCATATGCATGCCGGGCGCACATATAAAACGCCGTAGATATTCTATCTCTACGGCGTTTTATATGTCAGATAAACAACTTTTCGTCTTTAAATTTATGACTCGTTAATAAGCTAACGATAACAAAAATGAATAAGGAAGCGACGATTGGAATTGTCACGGTATGCATGCCAAAGACAGAAGGGTAAAAACGATCAATGGTAATATATAAGGTCATCCCTGAAATCATTGACGCAATCGCACCATATTTGTTGGCCTTTTTCCAATAGAGTCCTAAAACGACGGTCCAAATAAAGACTGCCTCAAGTCCGCCGAAAGCAAATAAATTAAGCCATACTAATAAATCTGGTGGATTTAGTGCAAATACGATAACCGCCAAACCAATCACTGCTGTAACAATAAAGCTTGCACGCTTAATTTCCGAATCATTAGCTGTCGGTTTTATATAATTTAAGTAAATATCTTTCACTACTGTCGAGCTTACAAGCATCAACAACGCATTAACTGTAGACATCGTTGCTGCCATTGGTGCTGCTAAAACAACGCCAGCTAAAAATGGCGGTAAAACCTTTAATGTTAGCAATGGCATAACTTTATCACCAATTTCAATACCTGGCATCACTGGTCTTGCTAAAACACCAATTAGATGCATCCCAAACATAATTGTCCCGATGGCAATAGTGCCAATGATAATGGCTAAATGCATGCTTCTTGAATCTTTATAACTCATCGCACGAACAGCGATTTGTGGGAGCCCGACTACTCCAACACCGATCAAAATCCAAAATGTAGAAACGTATAATGGCGTTAACTCACCTTCAGCTCCAAATGGAGACACAAGATTCGGATTCTCAGCGACAAGTGAGGCCATAATATTATCGATTCCTCCGCCAGCGATGATTGTCCCAATTAATAAAATAACTGTTCCGATCACCATAATCGAGCCCTGCACCGTATCCGTCAATGCAACAGCGCGGAAGCCCCCAATGATTACATAAACTAACACGGAAATCGCAAAAATAAACAGTGCCGTTGTGTAGTTTAAGCCCGTCAATGATTCAATTAATCGAGCACCACCTACCCATTGTGCCATCATGGCAGAAAATAAAAAGATGATGATACTAATGGCTGATAAAATGACTATGGCATGACTTTTATAACGCTCTCGTAAAAAATCTATTAACGTGATCGCTTGATAACGTCTTGCGATAATAGCAAATTTCTTCCCTAAGATCATTAAAACAAAATAACCCGCTGGAAGCTGAGCCATCGCCAGTAAGACCCAACCAAGCCCTTTCGTATAAGCAACACCTGGACCACCAATAAAGCTACTTGCACTACCGTACGTAGCAATCATTGTCATCGCAAGGATGAAGCCTCCCATTTCACGACCACCAAGGAAGTATTCCTGTAAAAATGAATTAGAAGAGCGTATATGCTTATTTGACCAGATACCAATACCAAAGATGATGACTAAAAATAAGAGCAGTGGAACAATAACTTGCCAGTGCATTATCGATCCACCTCCTCATCGTCAAATGGTACCTCTTTGAAAAAGAGTTTCATGACGAGCCAGATTAAAATAATCATAAAGCCAGTCCCTGCAATACAGCTATAGAAAAACCATGCAGGGAAACCGAAAACATACGTATAGCTTGTTGGATCACCAGAGCCTAGTCCATAGGCAAAGCCGAACCATATCGCAAAGTTAATGATAACAAGTCCAATACCGATAAGCGCCTCTCGATGCGCAATTTTAAAACGTTGATCTTTCAAATTACTGTCCCCCTAACCTACTCTATTTTACTGATATGTTCGTATTATGGGAACCTTTGTGAGAAAAATAAATGTTTGATTAAAATAAGATTTAATTCTTTGCTTTTCTTTTGGGACATTATTTAGATTATTTCGCATCGCCGCTACTAAAAAATGAAGACAAAATGAAAAGGCATGAGTTCAGTATAAAACAAGCAAATCTCCTTTCATGCTTTTACTTTTCATCAATGCTGAAAGAAGTTAAAGGATTTTCTGGTCGGTTAGAGCAATATTTGCAATTAGAGTCACTACATTTTGATTCAGTCCAACTATTACATTTAGGGCAAAAATAAGCATCAAAATCATCGTAATATACTAGATTAAACTTGCATTTAGAACAATATTTATCGTGTTCAATTTGACCATAAAATTCAAAATCGCCCACTATTACTTTTCCGTACTTTTCTACTATTTTCATAAATATACCCCTTTAAATTATTCAATCCATATTTATGTATCAACTAACTATATTAACATATATCACCACTTTAATTTTGAATATTTAAAATTTTTCATCAATCTATCCTTTTGTGATAAAAAAAAGATAGATTGAGCTAATTTATTTAAGCTCTTCTATCCTTTTAATCAAATTATATTGGCTTGTTTGTTTAGAAAAAACCGTTCCCTCTGTGTCCTTGTTTGCACTTCAAATCTTTGGATATCACCCTTTTTCAATATCTTTAATATTGGAATTTCTTTATTAAACTTTGAAGCTCGTCTGCCTGTT
The DNA here is from genome assembly GCF_056322905.1 of Lysinibacillus sp. G1-3. Taxonomy (NCBI): domain Bacteria; kingdom Bacillati; phylum Bacillota; class Bacilli; order Caryophanales; family Bacillaceae; genus Lysinibacillus; species Lysinibacillus sp. G1-3. Next base: position 98,814 of record NZ_JBWHYQ010000020.1, on the reverse strand, counting down.
GTGCCATTTCTTTTGCTGAAGAAGCCATATTATCTATGAAAGCTAATTGCTCCTCTGCTGTTATCGTAACGTGTTCCGTACTTTCAGTAGCCTTGCTTGCAATGCGTGCCATTGCTTCTGTTGAAGCGGTAACTTCTTCAACACTTGCAGACATTTGTTCCGTCACAGCGGAGATGTCATGCAATTGTGTACTTACACCCTTAATCGACTGCATGATCTTGTGGAAGGCCAGTTTTGTATCATCGACAACATCCATACCTGCAGTAGCTTCCTTCGAGTTTCTAGAAATAGCCGTAATAACATTAGCCGTATCACTTTGAATTGAATGAATAAGCGATGCTATTTGATCAGCAGATTGCTTTGATTGTTCTGCCAATTTACGAACTTCATCTGCAACGACAGCAAAGCCTTTTCCTTGCTCCCCGGCACGAGCCGCTTCGATGGCTGCGTTTAAGGCAAGCAAATTCGTTTGATCGGCTATGCTTGTAATCACATCAACGATATTGCCAATTTGTTGCGACTGATCACCTAAAATTCGGACCTGCGCCTCTACATGGTCAGATGATTTATTAATAATTGTCATTTGATTCAATACACGATTCAAAGAATCATTTCCTTGAGCAGCCTCGTCACTCATTAAATCAGCAGCATCTGAAACCGTTGAAGCCGTTTCAGCAACTTGTTGGATGCCAATCGCCATTTCCTGCATGGCCGTTAAGCTATCACTTGTGCTATGTAATGTTGTTCTTGAACCATCGGCTAAATCTTGTAGTGTTGATGTTAACTGTCTCGTCATGTTAGCGGTTTGCTGCGATTTAGATGTTAACCCATCAGACGATACATCAACTTGTTTAGAAGATTGTGCTATTTGTTGCATGACTACCTTTAAGCTTGTCAGCATTTTATTAAACGATTGCGCAAGCTCGCCTGCTTCATCCTTGGAATTAATTTGTAGCTGTTTTGTTAAATCTCCCTCTCCATCCGCAATATCTCGAAGTTGGGCATTCATTTCACGAAGCGGCTTCACGAATGCTCTTGTAAACAGGAAGCTACCTAATATAGCAATGACAGCTCCGATGAACAATACGATGAGAAGCTTGCCGATAAATGCAAAAATAATAGCATTCACTTCATCGATTGTTTCACCGACAAACCACATCCCAATGATGTCTCCATTTGCATCTTTAATAGGTGCATACAGTGTTAAATATTTCGTACCTACTACATCTGCCTCACCAATAAAGGTTTCCCCTTTAGTCATTACATTTTCAACGACTTTTGGATCAGCATCTTTGCCAACTAAACGTTCGCCATTTAGCTTTAGATTAGTAATAAGTCCTTTTGAGCCTTGGAAAATGGTTACACCACCATCGATGCTTTCTCCAACCTCATCCACAAAGGCTTCCTGATCAACTATTCTTGCATCCCCTTTGTAAAGTTCCCCATCTTTTATAGTCCAATCTCCCTTAATTCGTTCTTCTAGAAGCGCATACCCGACCTTAGAAATATGGGTTACACTCTGCTCAAAATTATTTAGCATAATTTCCTTCACTTGTATATGGGATACAAATCCAATCATAATGCTTAAAAACAGAATAACGCCCACTAAAAGCAAATTAAATTTCGTACTAATTTTAAAAGTGCGCAAATAATTTATCTCTCCTTTTCTCATATTTATCAGGAATAATATGTATAAAATGTAAGACATTTTTATTAAACATGATTCTATAAATAGTTTCAATACATTATCAATAAATTAACAATTTTAATATAAATGAGTTGTTGGTGAGCAGTGGTTATGGATCTTCCAAAGCTTTTTGAATCTAGAGGAGGGACTGTTTATTTTGTAGAGCTTGAAGCTGATGTAGTAGAAAGATTGGAAAGAAATAAAAGCGGTAATCGACTTGCATAAACTTTCAAAAAGAGATATTGAATGGTCCGAAAAGGATTTGAAATGCTCGATGGAAAAATACAGATTAAATTCCTTAGAAGGTGAATTAAAATATGGAAATTATCTCAAGATCAACAACACAAATTTGAGTGCTGAAGAAGTTGCTTTGAGCATAAAGGAAATATTTCATTTGTAGAATTGAAAAACGCCTGGATCTCCAAGCGTTTTTTCGGTTCTATAATCACTTGTAACTATAATTAATCAACTATTAACCCATTACTAAAACAATATATTATTTCTTCTTCTAACTGACTTAAATTGCGATTTAGTTGAGTAGATAGTTCATTAACTAAATTCGAATGGTTTCCTTGATGTTTTTCTGTTAAATCACAAATCAACTTTAACAACATTATATACCCCATAAAATCCTCTTTAGAAAATGGGGGCTCATGTGAAAGTACATAAAATTCGGCATCAAACATTTCAATGTTTTCTAAGAGATGTCTAACATTTTCAACTTTATATTGTGGTTGTTGTGTGTAAATACTTGGATACAAGCAATCCCCTAAGAAAAGTACCTTTTCTCCTTCTACATAAATAATTGATGAGTCCTCGGAATGATCTCCACCGACATGTTTGACTACACACCGAATACCACCTAATTCAATCTCATATTTATCTTTAAAAGTAATACTAGGTAATTTGATGGTAATATTTCTGTCTCCTCCAAATTCTTTTTTAATCATGTCGGAACAAAATTGATTCTCTAGGCCTTTTTCGACACGATTATCTAAAGCTTCATCTGACCAATCATATTCCATCATTTTTTCAAGATGCATTTTTGTGTTTTCATGTGCAATTGTTAAGAGATTCATCTGATTTGTTCCAAAGCTATGATCCCAATGCCAATGCGTTAATACTACAGAATGATAATTAGCAATTTGACTTTGATTAAGTTCATCAAGAAATAACTTAGTATGTTTATCAGAATTTCCTGCATCTACAATTAAGGTTTGGTGATCCCCACAAATGGCAGACAGTATTGGTCGATCTGTATCAGGATCATGCGGCAAATAATGTATACGATTAGTTAGTTGTTTCAAATTTTTCTCCATTATCTTAACTCCCTTTGTTTTCATTTGTTCCGACAATCTTATTTAATGTATCAAGAACATTTTTTAACTCTGTTAAGCTAACTTTCGAATAATATTTTTCCACAAGCATGGCGTCAATTTTATTTAGAAGCTGATGAAACTCTTGACCTCTATCCCCAAGATAAATAAAGGTCTCTCTACGGTTTATTGAATTCTCTTGACGATAGATCATTTTCATTTCTTCGAGCTTTGAAATTACTTGGCTAACTGCACTTTTTGAAATACCAAAATGATTTGCAATATCATTTGCAATTACAGGCTCATTGCGAATAATATAAAACATAATAATTTCTTGTTGAGGAGTTAAGTGAAAGTTCTCTAATTCCTCAACCTCTTTGGTTTCTTGTAAAACTAACAACTTGAACTGCTCAAACTTTTGATTGATTTGGTCTATCATTATTAAATAATCTTCCACAGATTTATCAGCCCCAATTCATTTTTAGTTAAGTTCAGTTTACTTAACTATTGCCGAGTTGTCAATTATTGTATGAACACACTAAAAACGGAAACAGCTCTATTCCGCTTGATATTATTTTTTTAGCCACTGCTTACTAATTGGTGAGCAGTGGCAGACAGTAAATTCACAATGAAAGGAACGTCGGGGCAACAAATGATTATTGCACGAAAGCGTAGCGCTAATGAAGTGACAGTGTATGTTCTTCAAAAGGATTACTATGATTTCTATTTAGTTATTGAATGGTCATCAATCGCTTGAACCGCTAGTTCCAACGCTTTAATCCTTCTTTTTAAAAGCGTTCTTTGGGGACTACCAGCCTTTGACTTCATGTTTATGTTCTCAATTGATGGTATTAAACCAGCGAGAACATTGCGCGCTACGGCTAAATCTTCTTGGGTATAATGATGGGGGCTGTGATTCCATACATTTTCTAGCATCGCTAATCCAATGCAAACAGCTTTAAGTCGTTTCTTTACTAAAGTAGTATTTGCGCCTTTCTCGGTCATCTGAGACAAGGCATTTTCGAGTTTGCTGATTGTCGATTGTAAGGATTTTATTGATTCCAATTTTTCTACATTTGTTATGTTTTCCATAGTAGTACTGACCTTTCTTCATTTCTGAAATATATTCTTTTTTACTGAAAATCGTTAAAAATCTGATTTCACTCGCAATATTTCATCATAATTACACAAGGGATTCTCAAAAACCTGGCCCAATTGAATAGCCTCCCCTATCCGTTTATTCACATCTTCAAGGGACCTCCTCGAATAGAGAATGAAGGAAACATTTCATTAATAAAAACAAAAAAACGCCTGAATTTCTAAGCGTTTTTTATCTTCATTCAGTAGAAGATGCCTCCGTCTAAATGTGATGAACTGAATGCGGATGTGGTTCCTTTTTTGAGGTGTTCATAGAAGATGAACTCAGTCTAAGAACGCCACGTCCTGTGGCAACGACAGAGTGACCAACATCCTGTTTGTCCAAGGCCTTCGGCGGATGTCACGGATTTTAAAAGGAATGAATAAAGGATGTTAGCCTAACACCCTCGCATCTCGCGACAACGGCTAACTGTCCTGCATCGGTAAAAACGCTACGTCCTGTGGCATTACCGAAATGACCGACCTCGTGTCGGCCCTCGTGCAGGCCTGAGCACAATTCAAAATCCGGACGCATTGTTTATCTGCGCCAAAGCAAAGCGTCAGCGGCAAATGTTTTCTGTAGCGAAAGCAAAGTGTCAGCTACAAATGTTTTCTGTAGCGAAAGCAAAGCGTCAGCTACAATTACGCCATGGCGTAATTGATTATTTCGCAGCTTTCGCATACATTTGTAATGCTTTCTTATCAATTTTTCCGACACTTGTTTTTGGTAATTCATCAATAACGATTATCTTTTTAGGGATCTTGTAGCGACCTAGATGCTTGTTACAAATTTCTTTGATTTCCTCTAATATAGTGTCATCCTGATTCTTACAAACGATAAAGGCCGCTACGATTTCTCCCCAATAATCATCAGCTACTCCAATGACCGCTACCTCATGCACTAGTTGATGGCGCAAAATACATTGCTCGACTTCTTGTGGGTACACATTTTCCCCGCCAGAAATAATCATCTCTTTACTACGACCGACAATATAAAAGTCACCATCCTCATCCATCATAGCTAAATCACCGGTTTTCAACCAACCTTCATGCATGATTTTTTCAGTCTCCTGCTGATTATTCCAGTAAAAAAGAAACATATGCTTGCCTCTAACGAATAGCTCTCCCACTTCGTTGGGCGCACAGCTTTCTCCGGCACTATTCATAATTTTAACTTCATTGAATTGCATACTTTTCCCCACGGTACCTTTTTTCAAACAGGCTGCCTCTCGAGAAATATAAAAATTATTGGGCCCCGCTTCTGTTAAGCCATAACCCTCTTTAAAAAATAGCCCCTTCTTAAAAAATGCATCATAGATTGGATACGGACATGGTGCGCCTCCTGATAAAAATACGTTCATTGACGGGAAGCTACTCTCTTTAAAGTACTCCGTTGCAATCATCGCTTGGTACATTGTTGGCACAAATAGTGAGATTGTAGTCTTATACTGATTAATCGCCTGAAGAGCGTTTTTTGCCTCAAATTTATCACCAATCACCACTGTACCGCCAGCCATTAATAGCGGTATACATAAAGCATTCAAACCGCCTGTATGAAACAACGGCATATAATTTAACGTACAATCACGATCATTCAAGCCCCAGCTAATAATTGTATTAATCGCATTCCAATTCACAGAATTAAAGGATAGGACAACACCTTTTGCCTTGCCAGTTGTACCCCCAGTGTAAATCATTAGCCAAGGATCATTCAGGTCTACTTCTCGGATGCTGAGAGTAGCTGCTTCACTCGCTATACGAAGTGAATGCATATTTTCTAAAGATACAGGGCAATTCATTTCTTCATCGAAAAGTAGTAAAGAAGGCGTAGCATCTGTCAAAATATCATGTAATTCCTTTGCACTCATACGCCAGTTCAGTGGCACGTAGATCAGTCCTCTTAATCCACATGCGAATAAGACAGCAAAAAGCTGGATGTGATTTTTCGCAAATACGGCAACACGACTTCCTGCTCGCAAGTTTTGGCGCTCAAAAAAATGACACCATTTTGTGATTTCCACTGTTAGTTGCTGATAAGTCCACTGCTCCTGTGTTTCTAGGTTTACCAATGCGATTCGTTTAGGTGTTAACGATGCACGTTTTAATATCCAGGATTGCTCAACAAACATTTTGAAAGCCTCCTTATCACATCATAATTGCTCCATCCACATGAAGCGTGTGACCGTGGACATAGGAAGCCTCATCAGATGCTAAAAATAAATAGGCATTGGCAATATCTCTAGGTGTTCCTAATCTTTGCAATGGCACGACAGAACGCATTTGTGCTAGCACATTTTCTGGCATTTTTTTCACCATGTCTGTTTCTGTAAAACCAGGAGCCACCGCATTAACGTTAATCCCCTTGCGCCCTAATTCCTTCGCCCAAGTTTTCGTCATGCCGATAATAGCAGCCTTTGTAGCAGCGTAATTCGTTTGACCAACATTGCCATAAACCCCGCTAACAGAGGATGTATTAATAATTTTTCCCCCTCCGGCGGCAATCATATGTGGAATGACCTCTTGCGTACAATTGAAAACACCAGTCAAATTCACATCAAGCACTTGATGTAACTGATCTTCCGTCATTTTTGTTAGCATCGCATCACGTGTAATACCCGCATTGTTCACTAAAATATCGACTCGGCATGTTCTCTCTATGACTGTTACTACTAAGTTTTTGACGCTCTCTCTATCTGCAACGTCTACTTGCACAAATAATGCTTGATCCCCTAAATGTTTGGCTGCAGAAACCCCTGCATCCTCATTAAAATCTGCAATAACAACGAATGCACCCTCTTCAATAAACCGTTCCGCAGCAGCATAGCCAATCCCATTCGCGGCTCCCGTAATGATGGCAACTTTATTGTTTAAACGCATACTTTTTTCCTCCTATTTCTAAAAACGCTTCAATTTCAGATGTCAGCTGTGGTAAATCATCTATTAATGGGGAATGACCGCAGTCTTTTAAACTAACGAATTGTGCGTTTTCACCTAAATCGAGCATTATTTCATCATTCATCCCTTCTGTTATTACGTAATCACGATCCCCTCTTAACACTAAAACTGGAATGGTAATTTGTTGTACTTCATGCGTGCCTTTTGCGACATCATGATCAACAGCACTTATATTGAAGACATTTAAGGCATGATAAACTTCCGCTAAATTTCGTTGTGTCAGCATATCCTCCACATATGTCAGATAGTGTTCTTGGCTAGGCTGTTTTTGTGTGTAAATAAGTGCGTTCCAGACCGACTGTAAGCCATGCACATCTTTCGAATCATAGAAGCCTTGTACTAATTTTGTTTTAGATGTATCAACGAGTACTTCTTCATAGCTAAAAGCTCTTTTTAATGCCGCTTGATTGCCAGTACCTAAATCTGTGTAAAATGGGTAGCCTCTCGTAGATGCCGAGGCTAGTAAAATAAGCTGCTGACAATAGCCTGGATACTGTGCGACAAACTGCATACATACAGCTCCGCCCGTTGACCAACCAATCATGTCAAACTGCTGCAATTTAATCGCATCCACAAAAAGCTTCACATCATCACTAAAATCTTTAATCGCGGAAATTGGTTTATGATAAGATGAACTACCAAAGCCCCGTAGGTCCAGCGCATAAATTGTATATTTTTCATCCAACGCGTCGATTAGAACGTCCCAATGTTTGGATGATGTCATATTACCGTGAATCAATAATAAAACACGTTCTCCCCCTTGACGTTTGCGATACGCAATCGTTTCTCCATTTGATAGCTCAACAGTTTTTAACATTCCATTTCCCCCTTATCCCCATCGAATAGTAATTGCTCCCCATACATAGCCAATCCCCGCACTAACAAGTGTGACGATGTCGCCATCATAAATACGGCCTTCTCGTAATGCTAGCTGCAATGATAATATTTGATCAATCTGTCCGATATGACCATACTCTTGCAAGTATATGGACTGCTCTTGCTTTAACCCAAGTTCTGATAAAATATAATCATGAGCAGATCTTTTCATGTGAAGCATCGCTAAATAACCAACATCACCCTCATTGAATCCACTTTTCGCTAAAGATGTTCGAATTACCTTCAAAAAATTGCTTAAAGATTTTTGCTCTAAACGTTCCTTCATTCCAATTGGGTCAATCACATCGAGCTGATACAATTTATTTTCTAAATGAGAAGGCGTCAAAGGTTTTTTTGTACCGCCTACAGGCACGACTACATCCTCTGAGAATGAGCCATCCGTCATTATATCCGCCTCTAATAAGTGATTTTTATCATAGTTTTTCTGTAAAAGAATAGCGCCTCCACCAGCTGCTAAATTATACATAAAGCGTGTTCGAGGATTGCTGTAATCGATAAAATCAACGTTTCGATAGCCACCAGCTAAGAGTACGGTATGAATGGAATCATCCGACGCCATTAGGCTTTTCGCTAACTTTAGTGCCATAATGGTCGTACCGCATCTTAATTGCACATCAAATGCCCAAGCATTTACAGCCCCTAGCTCCTCCTGCATTTTTATCGAGGCAGTCCACAAAGGGTACTCTTTATGCTCCTCTCCCATATAGATCACAACATCAATGTCCTTCGGGTCGATATTAGCCTTGCGTATAGCGTCCTGCGCGGCCCATATCCCCATTTGAACCGTATGATCGTGCTCACCAGGAATAGGCTTTTCATAAATACCCATTTTTTGTCGAATAACATCCTCTGGTATATTGGCAAGCATCGCAATTTCTTTTGACGTCATTTTCGTCTGCGGAATATAGATTCCTGTACTTACAATGCCTACAGTCATTCAAATCGCTCCTTTTCCTGCGACAGGGCAACCGATGATTGATTTATTCCTTTTCGCTTTAATCGCCATTTCCAAAACATCATACGTAAGGATCCAATAATACCTTTTGGGAAAAAGATAACTGCTAAAATATATAGAATCCCAAAGAAGATAATCCAACGTTCAAATATTGGATAATCACGAGCTAACCCTGAAAGTGCATGTTGTGCATATTCAATAACAGCCGATCCTAATAATGGCCCAACTAAAGTGCCGACACCGCCAATAATCGTCATTAATAATGCATCTAAAGTAATGTCCATTGTCATCACACTCGTATTGACAAAACGGAGTGACACAGCATATAAGGAACCCGCTAAGCTTGCAACAGTACCTGCGACAATTGAAGCAATCACTTTATAGTACAAAGTGTTGTAGCCTAATGATTTTGTTCGTTGTTCATTTTCCCGAACAGCAATTAAAATTCGACCAGTTGGTGAGTTCACGAAGCGATATAGCGCAATAAAAATAACGACTAAGCATGCTAGCACGAAGAAATAAAACGTCATTCGATCTCTAAATATTTCGGGTGCTCTAAACGTAAAGCCATCATTTCCGTATGTAACAGAACGCCATTTTTCTGCCACAACTAAAAATAGTCCTGAAAAAGCTAATGTCAGCATCGCAAAGAAATGACTTTTTAATCGAAGCGTTAGTAATCCTACTAAAAAGCTAATGAAGCCTGCTAGTAACATGCCGACTACAATCGATAAGAAAAATGTTGAGAGTGTTGGCTCCATTTGTTTCAGCATGACAGCGGTTGTATATGCACCTAAACCAAAAAACATTGCATGCCCGAACGAAACAATTCCTGTATAGCCAAGGAGAATGTCATAGCTCATCGCTAAAATACCGAAAATAAAGATTTGCGTTAATAAAATAATGAGCGTCCTTGAGTCATTGACGAAAGGGAGAAGCACTAAAATAGCTAACATGAGGAAAAAACATAGATGCTGCAATGAAAGCTTCATTTTCATGTTGATCTCTCCTTTCTCATAGCAAATAAGCCTTGTGGACGGAAAATTAATACAATAGCCATTAAAATCATATTGACCGCAAGCGATAACACTGGCACATAATAAGCCATAAAGCTACCTGCTAAACCTACTAATATAGCTGCTAATAGCGAGCCTGAAAAACTGCCCATTCCTCCGATTACGACAACGATAAAACCTAAAATCGCATACTCCATGCCCATTTCTGCATAAATGACGCCTGAATACGGAGCCATTAACATACCACTAAGTGCTGCAAGTGCCGCACCAACCATAAACACATATAAAAACACTCGCTTTATATGAATACCAAGCGCCTGTGCCATCTCTTTATCCTGTACACCAGCACGAACGATGAGCCCGACCTTCGTCTTTTTTAGCATGTATTGGAAAATACCGAAAATGATAAAACCGACAATAATAATAAATAATCGATATTTAATAATAATAACGTCTCCAATTTCCCAGCTACCTGCTAAATAACTCGGCGTTTTCACTGCCACACCATTTGGACCAAAAGCAACTTTAATCATCTCCTGCAGCACGAGCATCAGCCCTAATGTAATTAAAATTTGCTGAATATGATTGCCGTACACAGGTGTAATAATTAATTTTTCTGTAATGAGTCCTAATAAAGCTCCCGTTACGATGGCACCTATAATTCCAATAAGAAAGCTCTCTGTGAACATATACGTAAAGATCCCCGCATAAGCCCCCCAAACAAATAAACCACCATGTGCAAAGTTCAAAACGTCCATTAATCCAAAAATTAACGTCAAGCCAGCCGCCAGCAAAAAAATTAACATGCCGGTTGCAAGGCCATTAATGACTAAATTGACGAATAGCTCCAATAAAGTACACCCCCTTTATCCGATTCCAAGATATTTTCGTTTTAATTCTTCATGATGGATAAGATCTTGCATTTTCCCTGAGTGAACGGTTCTACCATCATCAATCAATGTATACGTATCACCAATTCGGCTCGCCATCATAAAGTTTTGCTCGACAAGAACGATGGACGTTTGCTTTTTCATTTCAACAATGGCCTCCATTACTTTCTCTACCACAATGGGCGCTAATCCTTTCGAAGGCTCATCAATCAATATCAACTTACTATCATTGATAAATGCCCGTGCCATGGATAGCATTTGTTTTTGACCACCCGAAAGATGTCCACCAGCCTTCTTCCAAAATTTCTTTAAGTCTGGAAACAGCTCCAGTACATAATTTTGCCGCTCTAAAGTAGCTGTATCTTCTTTACGCATGGCTACTTTCATATTTTCCTCTACTGTTAAATCTGCAAAGATTCCTTGGTTTTCAGGAACATAGCCTATTCCTAACTTAGCTACTTTATAGGTAGGGTTTTTCTTAATAGAATGTGAGCGAAATTCAACTTCTCCCTTTGAGGCAGGTGTTAACCCCATAATCGTTTTTAAAGTGGTCGTTTTGCCTGCTCCATTTCTGCCAAGCAGTACAGTTACTTGCCCTTCCATTGCCTCAAAATTGACCCCCTGCAAAATATGGTATTGCCCGATATATGTGTGGACATCACTTAATTTCAGTAAGGTGTTCATCGTACAGACCTCCTAAATATGCGTTTTGTACGGTTTCGTTTTTCATAATGTCCTCTGGTGTTCCATCTGCAAGAAGCTGGCCATTAAATAGCACCATAATCGAATCCGACAAATCTAGAATCATATCCATCTTGTGCTCAATGAGGAGAATAGTTTTATCCCCTTGATTTTTAATCGTGCGAATCACTTCTAAAATCGTCGGCACCTCCTCTAAGGACATACCTGCCGTTGGTTCATCTAGTAAAAGAATTTCCGTATCAAGTGCTAACAGCATCGCAATCTCAAGCTTTCTCTTTTCCCCATGAGATAGCATTGTCGTGAGGGCATCTCTTTTATTGTCAAGCAAAACAAGTGTTAATAGCTCCTCCGCTTTTTCTGTAATTGCCTTGTAGCTTTTATAATGACGAAATAATTGATAACGAACTTTCTCCTTGGATTGCACAGCCAGACGGACATTTTCTAATACTGTCAGGTTCGGGAAAACATTCGTAATTTGAAATGATCGCCCTAGCCCCATGCGTGTTCTTTCAATTGCTGATTTTTTCGCAAGTGATTGCCCCTTAAAATAGACATCCCCGGCAGTTGGCTTTAGCTCTCCACTTATCAAATTAAAGAAGGTTGTTTTCCCAGCTCCATTTGGTCCAATAATTGACTTCAAGTGCTTTTCCGGCATATTAAAATTCACATGGTCGACAGCTATATGTCCGCCAAAACGAATGGTTAAGTTTTCTGTTCGTAAAATGGGTTCCATCGTATTCTCCTTTCTAGTACTTCTAACTCTCTTCACCCATTCTCATATGAAAGTGGGTGAAGAGAGACAGAATAATAAAGCTTTCTGTCTCCAATTTCATTAATTCATAACCGGTGGGGCTGTTTCTTCAGGGCTTAGCTCACGAACTAGCACTGGTACCGGATAATCTACCCCATCTTGCTTTTCTAAGCGGATCGAATACATCGACTGTAATGCTTGATGATCTTCTTTTCGGAAAGTCATCGTACCCTTTGGTGTTTCAAATGACATCCCTTCCATAATGCCGATCAGTTTTTCCGCATCTGTATCACCCTCTGATTTTTTCAAAGCATCTACAATCGAGATGGCTGCAGACATGCCTCCTGGCGTAAATAAATCTGGAACGTCATTGAAGCGTTTTTTATGTTCTTCAACTAACCATTTATTCACATCATTTTGTGGTAACGTATGATAATAAACAGAGAACCCTTCCATACCAATTAATGGATTCATAAATTTCAATGCAATAATATCTGGTGCACCTGTTGAAATTTTAATGCCTTTTTCTTGAATTTTTAAATCGGCAATTTGATTCCACGGTGAGTTTGCACCAGCCCATACAACAAATAAATAATCTGGTTTAGCATCAATTACTTTTTGCAAATTGGACGTAAAATCAGTCGCTGCCGGATCTGCATATTCCTCTAAAACAATTTCTGCTCCTAACTCTTCCGCAGCCGTCTTAAAGGCTTTTACCCCGTCCAAGCCAAAAGAATAATCCGGCGCAAACGTTGCGATCTTAACACCTTTTCCCGCGATTGCTGCCGCTGCAGCATAAGCATCCTGAGAGGAATTTCGACCTGTACGGAAAATATATTTATTAAATTCTGAGCCCGTAATACTATCCGCTACCGCAGGCTCCACCACCATAATCTTTTCGTACTCTTCCGCAAGTGGTAAAACAGCAAGCGTATCACCTGAGCTAGAAGAGCCTACTAAAAAATCAACCTTGTCATCTTCTAATAGCTTCGTCGCTTTTTGAACCGCAACCTCAGGCTTTGTTTCTGTATCTTCATAGACAACTTCAATTTTCTTACCGTTAACCTCCATCGTGCCGCCTGTAGCATATTCAATTCCTAAATCAAAGCCATGCTGCGTTTGTTTCCCATACGATTCAAGAGCACCCGTTAATGACGCAAGCACGCCGATTTTAATAGTTCCCCCTTCCTCCTTAGTTCCTTTTGTGTCATCATCTGAAGCCTTATCACCTGTTGAACTATCCTTCGACCCATCCGAATTACAAGCCACCATCAACATCGTCAACATCAATAAAAGCACAAATAACCAATGCTTCTTCATCCCATATCCCCTTTCATAATGAACTAAAAAGAAAGCGCTTTCGTTGCTATGTAAACACTATATAAAACTCTAGTTACAAATTAGTTACAAGTTGTTAGGCTCATCACTTGAGCCTAACAACTCTGCGACGAAAGTGGGATTTTTGCGGGGATGGGAGATTTATCGGAATAAAAGATACTTTTCAATCAAATACAGAAAAAACTTTCCATTTATGCGCGAGTGTTCCATAAAAATTTCGTTATAGTATGTATAACGATCATAAGGAGTGACAAAATGAATGATTTTATCGAACGCCTTCAACAACATGATGAAAATGCTCTTAAATATGTAGTTGAACACTATTTAGGATTTGTGAAGGCAATTACTTTGAAAATTTTAGACAAACCGTCTGATTACATGCTAATAGAGGAATGTGTAAATGATGTATTTCTTCTAATATGGCAAAAAAGTATTTATTTCATCGGGAGCGAAGCGGATTTTAAAAAGTGGATAGGGATGATTACTAAATATAAAGCGATTGATATTTACCGAAAACAGCAAAAACAACTTGCTACACTGCCTATGGATAATATTCCACCACTTATTGCTTCAAATAATATTGAACAAGAACTGGATAAATTGTATGCAAAAGAACAATTACTTCTTGAAATAATGCATCTACCTGATTTAGATAGAGAATTATTTTTAATGAGGTATTATCTAGAATATTCAAATAGTGAAATAGCAGAAATTTTACATATGACAAAATCTGCAGTGGAAAGTCGTTTATATCGAGGAAAGAAAAAGCTTTCTAAAAATCCTAAATTAAAGGAGTGCTGGATATGAGTAAGGAAAAAAGTATCTTACAGTTAGATATAGAAGATATCGTACCAGTGGTGGTTTCAAAAAATGAAAAGCAAAAGGTAATTAACACCGTTTTACAAAAGAAATCAAAACCAAAGCAAATCCGTAAATGGGCAATTGCCTCAATTTTTGCTATTGGAATAAGCTCAGCTTGCTTAGTAAATTTTCCATCTCTAGCTTCCATATTACCAATAAATGATTTAAAAATTCACAAAACTATGTTCTCAAAACAGCATGAATTTATTTTTAATCGTATTTCGATTTCTGGAAATTCAGCGCACATTTACTTTAGCTGTGATATGGACTTTGCTACTGAATTTATAACTTTAGACATAGTGGATAATTTAGAGAACCATTATGAAGATACAACAGAAACGACGACGACAAAAGTAACCGATGATTACTCAAATGGGCAAGCAATAATAAATAACTTTAATGCTGATGCTTCCGCAATCTTCATTACGCCAATAATTCGTACAATGGATAACGAGGGCAAAGTCACTAAAGAAAGACTTGAGACTATAAAAATTGATATAGATTCCAATGCGGAAAATACGTGAAAAGAAATTAGACAGAAAGAATCCCTTGAATTTATTGAATAAGTGAATTCTTCAATCGAACAAAGGATTTCATTCTGTCTGTCTTTTTAAAAATGTATTTCAATCGTTAATTTCCTCTACCCTATCCAACCATTCATACATAAGGCTATTAAACAAATTCGCTTGTTCAATTTGCAAATTATGCCCAGCCTTATCTAAAATTGTGAAGGCTGCTCGTGGGAATTTATCTAAAATATCAAAAGCGTCCTTATAACCAACCATTGAATCCTGTTTGCCCAACAAAAATAAGCAAGGTTTATCAAATGAAATTTCATCTACAGGAAAAGAAAAACGATAGCTTTTTTGGATTTTTTCTAAAAATTCCACATCTGCATTTTTTTGCCCCGCTACCACTTCATTCGTATAACGATGACAATTATATTCATCCAAGACGACGAGATGTGAGCTGAAATCCTCTTGTTCCTCTTTTGTTAATGTTGATATAAATTCTTTATCCGCCGAGACAATACTTTGTTCAGGCACAGTTCGATTTTGTTTATCAGGAATAATTAACGGACAAATAAACGCAGCCCCTAATATTTGTTCATGATACTCTCTCATAATTCCTCGCACTAAATATCCACCATAAGATTCTCCTACCAATAAATAACGTTCGTTTGGTAGTAAGTCGTGTATTAGTTCTACAACGGCCTCTAGCATTTCATCTGAGTTATTGATCTTTTCATAGTCTGTCGTCATGCCCATTCCTGGAAGATCAATATAAATTCGTTTCCAGCCTTCCCTTTCGGCAAAAACAGGCTCCATACATCCCTTCATTAATCTATGGTCTGGCGAATAGCCATGGAGCATTACGATTGGTGTTCCGGTTCCAATCACTTCATAGTAAATATTCGCTTTACTTACCTTACAAAATGACATAGTAGTTCCTCCAATTTTTATAAAAATTGTTGATTAATACACATAAATGTTCATCAAAAGTTGTTATGCTTGTTCCTTGAAGGAGCTAGTTGATTGGAGTGGAGACTGGAGACTCATCGGACGCCCCCAAGAAGCTATGCTCTGTGCGAAAGCGTAGCGGCAACTACAAAGTGCCCAGTGGGAACGGAAATCCCCCTAAGTCATAGATACCCAAAAATAACCAATTTACATAATATAAACTAGCCCATTATCAAATCATAAACAATCATCGTTGATTCCATCGGTGTTGTATTTAGTTCCCTTTTTAATTGCTGCACACATTTTTCATACCATTTTAATGCAAGGGAGCGGTTTTGTAATTGATAGTAACTATACATTAACAAGCGATAGCCTTCTTCCCATAATGCATCTTCACGAATCATTCTTTCTGCATAAATAATAGCTTGCTTATAGTTTTGCTGCCTCGTCGCATTTTGTGCTAATCTTTCTAGAACTTCAATATACAATGATTGGAGCTTTTCTCGATCCTGTATAAGCCAATCTAACTGCTTTTTTTCAGCATATAGTGTATCCGTATAGCTTGTTTCAGCAAGATACAACCACTCGTTTGACAATTGTGGCTCAAACTCCTCCATCCCTAATTCATAAAAATAGAGAAAGCGCTCGACATCGATTTGCAGATATTGAGTATGCTGCAATTGATACATATTATTTTTCCGCTGAATGAAAAAGCTATCTTGACGCGCATTTCGATTAGGCTCAAGAACCTTTAATAACGTATTCAAGACAACTTTAAAATCTCGATCGAGTGAATCAACATTTCGCTCTGGCCACAGCGCCTGTGCAATCTCTTCCTTTGGCGTAAAACGATTGCGATGACAATATAAATAGACAAAAAGCTCCTTCGATTTATCGCGCTGCCATTCTTTATCCTCAAGCTTCCGATGATTTCTTGTTAAATTTAGACTTCCTAAAAAATTCACCTGCATTTCCTCATCAGGATAGATGATATTGTTCTCAACCTGAAAATAGCTTCGCATCGTTAAAATAGCGGCATTTTCCCCATCACACTTTCTACTAAATTGTAAAAGCTCATAAAAAATAATCCCATTCGCTGGACCGAGAATGGTTTTCCTTTGTAAAAAGTAGTCATAGCCATTTGCGATGCATAACTGTGCAAACTGCTGAAAATAATGATTGAATTGTTGCGGTTTATTTTCTTTGAAAGCAATGACAGATTGAAAGAATAGTACATGCATTACACCATTTTGATCACCACAGTCGTGAAATAATCGCTGTGCCTTTATTAATAATTGTCCGGCTCGTTCATATTCATGATGAGAAAGAACGATTTTCACCTCAGCAATTAATATTAGAGCGGTCATCCACGCGTCTTGTACTTGCTCTGTTTCCTGTAAGCCAAGGGCTATATATTTTTTAGCTGAGATCATATCACCTTGCGCATGTTTGACAATTGCTAGTCCCATGTAAGGCTCTGCTTTTACGCGAGAAATATTAATAGTATTCATCAATGTTAGAGCTTTCTCATAAGCTTGGCAGGCTCCTTGATAATCAGGAAAATCCACTAATAGATAAGCATGTGCTTTGCGAATATAGCCAACAGCCTCAATAAAAACCGATTTTTCACGTAGCCCCCTACGAATTCCATGTTGGGCGGCATACCATGCATCCTTCCCCTGCCCTAAAAGCGCATAGACAAATGATGCTAGCAGCTCACTTTCTCTATGTGTCGCGACAAGCTGTGGTGGTAATTCCAATCTCTTCGTCAGCAATTCCTTCGCTTCTAGTAGCTGTCCTGTTCTTAACAATATTCGAACATCGACATTTGCTCTTTGTAGCACGTCCTCCGTTAAAGCAACCTCATCGGTAAATACTTGTGCGCCTTTCGCCTTCCCTAGATTCACAAGATTTTCTGCATACTGACGTTGCAATTCGAGAATTTCCTCTTTGTTTAACGGCGTATGATTCGCTAACTCTAAAGCCTTCTTTAAATGTGGCTCTGCCAATGCTGGCTGAATTGTATCGAGATAAATGTGTGCTAAACCTGCCTGTGCTTTTGTCAAAAAGAGATAATCGCTTTTACTTTTTGCGATGGATGCACAATTTTCATACGACAGCTTCGCTTTTTCATAGTAAGCACGATAGCGATGGCACTCACCTTCAAAATAATACAATTTATAATATTCCGATTTTTTGTAAGCTGTAAATCTGTTTATCTTTTCTAATAACCATTCAAATTGCCCAGCACGGACTAGACTTTCAGCATGATTTTGTAATAGCTCCCCACAAAAATCCTGATCATTCGTTTTAAATGCGTGATGAAGAACGGCTTGAATATTGTTTTGTTTTACATAATGCAATGCTGCTTGTTTATGCAATGCAACATACTGGGAAGCATTTTGTTGTGGCCACTTTGCCTCTAAAAATCGACTAAACAAGGCATGAAAACGATACAAACCATCCTTCGTGATTGGTTGAATAAATAAATGTCGCTGGACAAACTGTTTTAACACCTGTGCAATTTCCGTACTATAAAATTGCGATATTAACTCTTCTGAGAAAGTGGGGAAAATCGCCAGCTTTAATAATACCTCTTGCTCAAATGCAGACATCTTAAGATAAACTTCCTCCGATAAATAAGCGAAAAGATCATTTGTAGAAATAGTTAACCAATGAGTTAATGTCTCATTGTTCCATTGTTCAGCTAACAAAGAAATACTAATTGCCCAGCCCTCTGTAATTTCCACAACCTTAGCTATTTCATCCTCTGTTAAATTCACCTCTGCATAATCCTCGAAAAAAACAGCGATCTCCTCTGAGGAAAATGCTAATTCTCTTTCTGCAATAACAAGTAATCTCTTTTGTACCTTTAATCTCCTCGAAATATCCCAATTCGGCATCGTTCTAGAGGCAATGATAAAGTGAACATTCGGTGGTGAAAACTCAATTATTTTTTCCATCACATAATTTATATGAAATTCATGGTCAACGAGATGGTAGTCATCGATGACAATTAATATTGCTTCTTCGATTTCACATAAACTATTGACAATCAGCTTAAACCAACGATTAAGTTCTTCAATTTTAGGAAAACGGGATAATTGATTCCAAGCATCAAATTCTTGGCCGAAGCCCGGAACAATTCGTGTGATACTAAAAAATAAATGCCTTAAAAACGGCAATATATTATCATCTTCCTCCGACACACTATACCAGGAAAATTTGCTTGATTGTGCATGTAGAAATTGTGTAAGGATTGTTGTTTTGCCATATCCAGCTCCACTATGAATAAGCGTGCAACTATGGTCTAAGCTTTTATTTAATGTTCTCATTAATGTAGCTCTACTAATACAATGATTAGACGGACTCGGTGGAATACATTTTGATTGAATAATAATGTCTGTCGTCATTTAAGTGATAACCTCCCCATCAACTGGTTATGTAAGGTTACAATTCTTCAGCGTTAAAATCTTTTATGAGTTCCTCATAGTAACGAGGGGATGCTCTTATGAAATCTTTACATTTATATATCGAATAAAAGCGAAAACTCACGTATCGCAATTGTTGCTGAGACAAACCACGAGTGGAGTTTTCGCTTGGTACTACAAGTTTATCAAATTGATTTTACCGTTACCAACTTTTTTTCAAGTTTACTTACTATCCGATGAATAATCAATATTATTTATCGTATTTCTTAAACTCAGGAGTTTCCATTAATCTTTGGAAAAAGATATCTTTAGCTTCCCTATAGGCATCCATTGATTTGTCTTCGTACTCTTTCTTCAATTTATCATATGCATCACGATATTTATAATTTGCCAATAACACGTCTCTAAATTTCCAAAAGAAATCAAACTCAGAATCAATTACAGTTAATTGAATCCCTAAAGGAGGATTACTTGTATCATCTTTAAATGCCCTAAATGTAGCTGTTTTAACACTTTCAACATTTCTTTCATATAAATTTGAAAGTAGTTCTACGGCTTTCGAAAATTGTTCAGCATGCACACGTACTTGGATATCTAAATCACCTTTAGTCATGCAATTAGGAATTGCTGAACTACCAACATGCTGGATATCAGCCTCTGGTAGTAATTCTTTTATTTTATTTCCGTGTAACAAAAAACTATTTTCTGCATTTTTATGAATTAGTTCACTATTTAAAAAATTCACTTTTTCCATATGAAACTCCCCACAATCTATCATTTTTATACTAAGCAACTTGGTGAATATCACCAAAGTAGCTCTGTTGTATGTGTAGTAATCTATTGGTGCTCCATCCTTTATTTTACCATCATAGACCAATTTTACCTTATCGCCAATATGAAATGTTTGATCTGGATACTTCACAAGATTTACAATCACTACCTTCAGTTATAGTCACATAATCTAGGCCTTTTTCTCCTCAATTATAACTGTAAAAGTTACTTTTACTTTGAATACATTTGAACGGATTAATCAAAATGGATTCTGATTCATGTTTTGTTTTTCCATAGATATGAAAACCTTTGCTATACCGCTAAATGTAAACTAATTCTGTGTTTTCATATTTATCAAAGTTTGAGTAAACTTGACTGACTCTTCCCACTAGGGAAAATGACTTGAATTTTCAAACCAAATGAGAGTACTTTGCGTTTTAAAAAAGGGTTAATTTAACAATACATACAATAATACGAACCGATGATTTGTATAACAATTTACATAAAGTTAGCGATTGTTCAGTTGTTAATTTCGTCATACCAGCTTTTGATGGTGCTTTTATTAATAATTTACCTATATAGTGATTTAACAAAATGAATCTAAATTTGAAAAACCCGATTATCAACTAAATGATAATCGGGTAGTTTAATAGGTTAAAATTATAAAAGCCCTTTACGTAATTCAGCTGCTGATTTTGGTGATAACAGACCGAATGGGATATCGAATACTGTTTTAGCACCTTTGTCTCCAGCTTGGTTTAGACGATGTGCTGCACGAGCAAATGCTACTAGAACACTAGATGTGAAGTTTGGATTACTTTCAAGTTTTAATGAGAATTCTAGAATTTGTTTTTCGTTAGCGCCGCTTTCTCCACTACGAATAACGAATCCACCGTGTGGCATGCCTGTGTGGTTTGCTTTAAATTCCTCTTCAGAAATAAAGTTTACAGTTGTGTCATACTCATCAAAATAGTTCGGCATCGTCACAATTTCTTGTTCAACTTTCGCACCATCTGCACCTTCTTCAAGAACTACCCAGCATTCACGTGCATGCTTTTCACGCGTTGTCAGCTCAGGATTTTCACCGTTACGAACACGGTCTACTGCCTCTTGAATTGGTAATGTGTATTGTACCGCATTTTTAACACCTTCAATGCGACGCACAGCATCTGAGTGACCTTGACTTAAACCGTCTCCCCAGAAAGTATAAGTTGTGCCTACTGGTAGAACTGTCTCCCCGAGTATACGATTTAATGAGAATAAACCTGGATCCCAACCAACTGAAATGACGGATACTTTACCAGACTTTTGTGCCGCTGCATCTACAGCTTCGAAAAACTCAGGAATTTTCGCATGAGTATCAAAGCTATCAATTGTATTAAACCATTGTGCAAAGTGTGGTCCTTGCTCAGGTAAATCTGTTGCTGAGCCACCACATAAAATCATTACATCAATGTCATTTTGGAATTTTTCAGCATCATCTACTAAATATACGCTTGCATTACTTGCAATGTTTACAGTTGAAGGATCGCGACGTGTGAATACCGCTACCAACTCCATATCTGGATTTTGTGAAATAGCATACTCTACACCACGCCCTAAATTTCCATAACCTACAATACCTACTCGAATTGCACTCATTAAAAATTCCTCCTCACGATTACGTGACTATGTGAAGTCCTTCACGTTAAATCTACTTACAATAATACGTTGTGTTAGGAAAATTCACAATAGTTTGAGTACGAGTTTTTCTCTTGAAATCATACAAGTTTTCTATGATTTCTATTCGTAAATGGCATGAATACGGTTACATATTTAACTTCTTTCAGCGGATATACAAACATCCGCTGAAATAGAGGAACTCAGTCTAAGAACGCCACGTCCTGTGGCAACGACTGAGTGACCAACGTCGTATTGGCCCAAAGCCTCCGGCGGATGTCACGAAAATCGGAAAGGAGTTCACATAGGATGTTAGCCTAAAATCATCGCATCCATGCGATAACGGCTAACTGACCTGCGTCGTGCAGGCCTAAGCACAAAGCCGATTCCGGACGCAATTATGCCGTGGCATAATTGATCAACTAACCTTTAAGTTTTCGTTAAAGCCTTGTAAATGAAGACTTTTTCCACCGCATGTCTTGTACAATAAAACTAACGACAAAGGGGGCATGTTGAATGAAAGGTAATTGTTATTCGCCAAGCACAACATTGGAACAAGGAGAATTACTTACTCGTCCATTCCGAAATGCACAAAAATCTGCTACAGCTTACATTGAAACTGAGATAAAGCACAAAAAGATCCCACACAACACACACCAATGTTTAGGGGTTATACCTTTTGGCGTTACGGAAGAAACCCTAGTTACATCTATACAAAGAGTCAATGAGATTAACTTCTACCATGGAGGCAAAGAGATTGCACGTTGGTTGGTTAAAAAATGTGAATATAATAAGACTGGGACTGACTAAAACTGAGATACGTCGTTTCCTTACTTTTTCAGCATAGGATCGAAGTTCCCTAATCATTTGCCCTTTTTAGGACAATCTATATGCAAAAAAATTACATTTAACTAGTTCTTCGCTATGTTTTAGGGTGGTGTAATTGAAAAGGAAGAAAATCGGAGAATCAATATATATAATGAGAATTTTAAATTTGTTAGGAGATAGTAGCTTATGCAGCTACATAATTCGTCCGGAGGCTTTGGGGCAACGGATGTTTTTCGCGCGAAAGCGAAGCGATAGCGTGATGTTGGTCACTCATTCATTTGTTGTTGTTTCACAGATAAATTGCCACAGGACGTGGCGTTCTTTGACTGATTCCTCTATTTCAGCGGATGTTTGGACAACTGCTGAAAATTAAATTAAACCTGAATATATCTCCTCTACAATAGAAGTAAGAGACTTCTGGACCTACCGCTAAGCTTTCGGTCAAAAACATTTACTGAAAGAATTTAAATATGACTTCTTTTCAGAAGACTAATGCCGAAAAAAACTTGCTACCAAGCTTTTTTCGGCATAACTTGTATTTTCAAAAAACTATTGAAACATAATTATTACATTTAAGAGGCAAGTCATTTTTTACTTATTTTTTGTCTTTTATCGATAATATTGACTCTTTTTTATTTCTTTTACTGATACTCTTAATTTCCAAAGCTCTTTAGCTAACAGAAATACTTCTTCATCATCGCCATCTTCAATCGCAATTTTTCTTGCTTTAAAAATGGCATTCGCAGCGGGTGATAGATCTGGACAATCTACTACCCACCTTTTAAAATCTTCTTTAAATGGCTCACTCTCACTCCAAAAATAATCATGTTTTAAAAATGCTGCACCCACTGTATTTTTATTCAGCTCTTGTTTATATCGGAAAAGTTCTTTCTCATCATTACCTAATAATACTATTTGCTTCCCATCCATAAAAACGAGTGAGATATCTTTCTTTTTTAAGTTCATTTCATCATTTCTAAGTTTTAAAATAACTTTCTCATCGTCTATTGTCATTTCTAAACTTTCATGAATAGAAAAAAAAGTTATTGCAATTCCCGCCACCAAACCAAGTGCCATTGTGATGAAACCTACCCATGCTCCATGATAAGATGCAATTAAATTTAAAGGTCCTTGAAAAGGTACCCATGGTAAAGTACTAGCCCATTTAGCTATACTCGGAAGAAACCATCCTAGCACTAAACCAATAAGCGGGAAACCAAGCCACATAATAACTTTATCAGTTTTTGAAAAGTTTAATATTGTATGATTATTACTCATTAAAGTCCACCCTTTTAAAATAAAACTCTAGTCATAGCTTTTCTTTATTTTGCCATAACATTTAATTGAATAACGCTAATAAAGTTGTAATAAAAAAACACCACACACTTTCTTGTATGATCCTATCTAAAAATTTCCCCCTGTAATTTTATCAATATGTAAGTATGTTTAAAAATTATATCCCTCCAAAATCTAGTTGAATAAGAGAAATGATTGGCTTTATACAGATTGTTCACGCAACCATTTTCCAAAAACTAGTTATTTTAGCTTTCATACTCCATTCTAAACGTTTTACACCAGACAATAGTAAATAATACCATCTACTGAGGTTGACCGTCAAAAAAAGGTTTTTGTTATATCTCAATCACATTGTGTCCTTGTAATGATTTGGACAGCTTATGTAGTTTATAACCGTTAAAAGTAACTACATTGTTTCCTCACTGTATTTCCTGAGCCAATTCGGAAAGACGCTCTTCATTTATAATGTGATAGCCATTCTTTTTCCTCACTAAAATTTTTTCTTCGCAAAATTGTGCAAGTACATATAATAAATGCCGATAGGAAACCCCTAAATATTCACAGATTTCAGTATGCTTTTCTTTATAGACTCCTTGATCTGACGAAAATTGAATAAAGGCAGCAAGTCGATTTTCAAGTGGAAATGCTTGATTTTGTGTATATTTTGACGTCATTTTGAACGCCTTTTCCCCTAAAAACACACAAAGTTTACGTAAAAATAGTACATCCGTGAGTAACTTTTCTTTGCAGGACTGTTTAATTGAAAAACAAATCGTCTCGGTTACTGCCTGAATCCCCTTCGTATATCTTGCCTCATTAAGCAACTCAATTTCCCCCATAAAAAGTGGTGCCTCCAAGTAATCGATAAGCGAGACCTTGCCATTTTTGTGTGTCATGTATAGCTTCGCCTTTCCTTCGATCATGTAGTATAGCGTATTTGGAAATGACCCTTCTTGAAAAATCCATTCACCTTTGTCAAATTTACATATTTCTAGAAATGGATCAATTTCAAAAGAAAAAAAATCATCTATTGGATATTTATCGAGATAGTATGAACGTTCCTCAGCTGTTAGTATATGCATTTTTTACCCTCTCCTCCGAAAAAATGTGAGATATCTCACATTATTGTATCGATGAACATGCTATTATTCAACATAGTTAATGGAGGTACGTAATTTTATGAACAATCAACGATGGCTTTCTCAAAATTTCTTTGCATTTTTCTTTACATGGGGTATTTTCTTACCCTATTGGACTGGTTGGCTTGTAGATGCTAAACATCTTACTGTTTCACAGGCTAGCGTTGTAATGGGCTGCGGTCTATTAGCACGGGCAATCTCAAACCTCTTTTTCTTCCCGACGCTTGCAAAATATGTGAATAATAAACGACTTACTAGCATTCTAGCAATAGGTGCCCTAATCACAACATTACTTTACATACTAAGCACGAGCTTTATCACGCTTCTTATTGTTACCCTTTTATTTAGTATATTCTATCCAGCACTGCTACCTGCCGTTGAAAGTAGTGCGGCAACGCTCGTACAGCATGGAAATGTACACTATGGCAAAAGCCGCTCCTATGGTTCCCTTGGCTTTGTCATTGCAGTATTAATCATTAGTATGCTGACAGGTGCATTTGGTAATGACATTATCTTTTGGAGTATGGTGGTCGGCCTGATCGGTATGCTGTTGATGCAACAAATGGCTACTCCACAAGAGTTACTCATTGTACCGACGAAAGAACAACGTGCAAAATCATTGTCGATGAAAACATTATGGACTATTAAAGGCTTCCCTATTGTTTTATTAGTCGTAATTCTGTTGCAAGGTGCACATGCTTCTTATTACAGCTATGGCTATATATATTTAGGTGATTTGCATGTTGATCCATTTTATATGGGGATGATTATTAACATCGCCGTTATGTGCGAAATCTTATACTTTATGAAGGCTGATACACTATTTAAAAAATGGCGCTCATCTTCCTTATTACTTTTAGCAGCAAGTGGTTCATCTTTACGTTGGTTACTCATTTACTTATTCCCGAATGTGTGGGTATTTATCGCTTCTCAAACATTACATGCATTATCTTTTGCTCTTGCGCATTACGCTTTTATCAGCTATTTAACGAAAACATTGCCAAAGGAGCAAATTCCAAATGCACAAGGCATATACTCTGCATTAGCAATGGGATTAAGTACAGCTATCCTTACATTTTTAGGCGGCTATTTATACGAAATTTCTCCTGGACTATCATTTGCAGCAATGCTTATTTGTACTGTTCCAGCAATCGGTATACTGCTTACTACTAGAAATAAATATCAATATTAAAATAAGCAGGTGAGAAAAAAATCTCACCTGCTTTTCTATATGCTCACTTTGGATAATATGAAAATCCAGGATATTTCACGACTGGCCACTTTTCCTTCCTTAATACATGTAGAAGTTCAGGTCCAATATTTAAATTACTTTGTACTAGCTCAGATGGAGTAAGAGCCATCCATTGATTTAACGAAACATCCTGAAATCTATCACTTTTAAACATTTCAAGGAACCATAATGTTTCCGTACCGGTATTCTCAACGTAATGACCATTTGCAAACGGCACATATCCAACATCTCCTGCACGATAATCAAATGTTCTAGCCACACCATTTGCCGCAAACACTGTCATACGCCCTTTTCCTTGTAGATAATATTGCCATTCGTCATTATTCGGGTGCCAATGCAACTCTCTCATTGCACCAGGCTTAATCTCGACAAGGGCTGCTGCGATATTTTTAGAAATAGGAAAATTAGTGGAGTCTACAATTCTGACACTTCCTCCAGGAGTTTTAATAGGCGTTTGTGCAAGCAGACGATGCTTGAAAGTTTGCGGGACTGTACCATATGGCGATTGTACTTTTTGTGTATCTAGTGGTCCTGGAACCTTATCTTGATAAATATAGACTTGTTCTTTCGGGATATGTTGAAAAGCGCTCTTTGGAACACCAAAATTAGAGGACAGCACATCTTTAGGCGTATGAGCAAACCAATCAGAAATTGAAAATGTATTAAGATCTGAGAAATGCCCATCGTCAAATACTAGTAAAAATTCACAGCCATCTTCAAGACCCTGTATAGAATGTGGAATACCTGGTGGGAAATACCATAAGTCCCCCGGTCCTACATCAGCAATAAAATTACGCCCATTTTGATCGACCGCAGTAATGCGTGCATGGCCAAGAAGCATATACGACCATTCTGCTTGTTGATGCCAATGTAACTCACGTACCCCACCAGGTGTCAAACTCATATTGACACCTGCCAATGTCGTAGCAATAGGCAGATCACGTACAGTAATTTCTCGAGACCAACCACCATGCTTTAAAACCATATGCGTATCAGAAAAAGAGAATTTTAAATTTGGTACAAGCCCAGCATCTGTTTTAGGAGGGACGAGCAAATCAGGATTTTCTAAATCCCTCATAATATCTCTCGGCCCTTTATCCACCCCACCTGCACCATCTTTCCGAATAGGCTGTGGAACATAAGAATAGCCCTCTGGCATGTTCTCCAATCGTTCACCTCTTCATAAATAATCATTATTTAAATATGTATGATTCTTTACTAGAATTATTCTTTTATCAAAAGGTTTCGGATTCTTGTACATATTTAACCCCGTCCTAGATTTAGAACGGGGTTACGTACTTGAACTATACTAGTTTTTTTCAATCGAGAAATTAGGCTTTTTCTTTAAAATGCAAGTGATTATCAATTATAGTCTAACTTTAACCTCAGTGCCGTCCTTAGCTTTGACATCTACTAGCACGATTCCCTTATAATTTTTCAGTTCCTTGACGATAGGCTTTAGCGTGCTTTTATCTATAAGTGGAAAGGTAAAGTCTATTTTTTCTCTTTCGAAGTGCTCTTTTGTCCATTTGTTTAAATTTCGTTGCAAAAGTTTCGAAGACAAAATTGAAATAACAATGTTTAACATAGCATATGGCATTGGAATGTTTAGCCGAAAGTCTTTTGTTTTCACTTTTACATGCATCATAAGCAAATCACTAATCGATGATGACCGAAACGGTATCCCCGTTTGCCGATTTAATATCAACAATTTGGCCATCTAATTCGTTTTCAATTGCTTCAATAATAAGGTTTATATCAATATCTTTAACGTATTTTTCCGCTTGAGGAACACTCGCAGCGATGCTGTGTCCAGCCAGTAATACTACCTTGACAAGTTTTATAGGTAAATTGACCATAACGTTATCATTCTCAGCTGATACAACACGGACTTTTAAAGTTTTATCTAAGTATTTAGTCGGTTTTTCATTACTTGTTTCTTCTTTCTCCTTTAATACTTGAATCAGTTCTGATCCTTGTTCTGCATCAAGCTTTCCTTCTTGAACCATTGTTAATACTTTTGCAATTTCCTCTTTCATGATAAATTCCTCCCTATTCTTCTTTTAAAAGCTTAATAGCTTCTTCTGGTGTAATCTCGCCATTTTCCAGCATAGTGACAACTTTTTTCTCGTCTACTTCATTTTTCTTCTTTTGTTCATATCCAAGGGATGAGATAATGTCTGTTAGCTTGCCTCGAACTGTTGGATACGAAATCCCCAGTTCCTTTTCCACTTCTTTGATATTCCCTCTGCAAGTTAAAAATACTTCTACAAAACGAAGCTGATCCTTTGATAAAGATGCCAACTTAGATAATTCAAACTCATTTTCAATCGTTGTGTGACAATGAGAGCACTGCAACTTTGTAATTTTCAATGTTTTACTGCAAACAGGACAATTTGTGATAACTTGATAAGCCATAGCGAATTCCCTTCCTTCTAGTTGATTTGATTATACAACAAGGAATTGAAAATGCAAATAATTAAAATTAAACTTTTTAATGATAAAAATAAAAATTATTAAGTTGTTGTTTAACATTATTAATTATCCATTTCCGCTTTTAATTTTAACTCCGTCCGGCTTTACGCCAACAAATGTCTTTTGTGCAAAGAGAAGCGGTCGCGTCGGATGTTTAGACACCCACTGAAAGAAGATAAACAAATTCGGTCCCAATCATAGAAATTCTCTTCATGATTTCCTATCATTTGTTCAGCCATTCAAGATGGTACTGAGTATAGCTCTCTGTTCATTCTGTTTACTTTTATTTGGCGTAATCATAACAATGTATATCCCCTCGAATTACATGGACGAAACAAACAAAAGTTATCAAAACTAATCATTTTTAGCTATTTCTTCCTTTATGTTTATAGCAGCATTATTTGAAGGACTGTTGTTTAGAGGAATTATTCAAAATTTGCTTTTATTATTTATAGAACATCAATGGATTACCATTATCATAACAACTTTATTGTTCTTAGGGATTCATACTCCATACTTTAAAAAACCGATTATATTATTCAACATCGCAGTCCCGTGTCTTATTTTTGGATGGATGGATTTATTTTTTTTTGAAACAAACAATATCTTAGTACCATTTCTTGTACATTTTTTGATGAATCTCGGAATGACATTATTATTCAAATACAATTAATAAGTATGAAAAGGTGATCGAGTAGGAGGGAATGATTAACTCCCGTCTTCTCACACTACCGTACGTCCGGTTCATTAAGATGAATAACGTAAATTTTCAAACAAGTAACGCTCTGTTACACAATTATGTAACAAATAAAAAAACAAGAATGTTACTATGAACATTCCTGTTTTATAAACATTTTCAAAAGTATGTATTTTGAAAATCACTTTATTTTAATTCGCTATCCTAATTACTTTTTAGGATTTAAATAGTTTTCTTTTAATCTTTTATACGTTTTACAGTTTTATAGCAATTTTATATACTTTATGATCTGATCAATATTTTCTGAATTATATTCTGCCTCTGATAAAAGATAATATCCACTTTTAGAAAAATCAATGTGACCAAGTAAACTTTTTAAGTATGGAGAAATCAAAACTAAAACGCCATCATTTTCTAATAATTCCTCTGGAGATTCAAATCCATGAGTAACTTCTACGTTAAAAGAACTCAAATTATTTTCTTTCAAAGAATTTTCTATATTTTTTTTTAGTCTCTTTGACCTTTTCTTCAATAAGAATCCTTCTCTATCTAAACCTGTTGCAAATCCCCTAAAACCTATTGCTAATTTTGGATAAATATAAATCGTTTTCATTATGATCACCCTTTCAAAAGAATCACGATCCTTTTAATACTAATCATAAATTTTTCTCCAACCACCCTTTTATGTCAAACCGAGGAAGCCCTTCATTATCTTGCCACTCCGTTATATCATGTATTGAACCATTAGAAACATGAATTAAAGCTGGTGTTTGAGAAGATCCATAGAGAAATGTGTGTAGATCGACGTACTGTTGATAAATACTTAAATGGATTTACACCAAAAGGAACAAAAGAAAAGACATCTATTTTAGATGGTTATTATGAAGTGATGCTAGCTTTACTATCGGAAGATTAGAAGCAAGTATTTTTCAAATCTTGTCGTTCCTTTTGGTGAAGGGATACGTACTTGATCTGTAAAATAAGCTTCGAACTCAGGCGTCTTTGCGATATAACGACGAAATGTAGAACCACCACACTCTAAGCCATGATTATCCTTCAAATATTGCCAAAGTACACGACGATATTGTTCTTAGGAATGCATACTCAATACTTAAAAAAACCGATTATGTTATTCAATATCGCCATTCCAAGTCTAATTTTCGGTTGGATTTATTTTGAAACAAACAATATCTTAGCACCATTTCTTGTGCATTTTCTAATGAATCTCGGAATGACACTGTTTTTCAAATACAATTTAATACGTATGAAAAGGTAATATCCCCAAAACATTACACTCCTCTAGGTAGATGTGATGTATTTTTCTTTATGACGTCTTACTAGTATTTAAAACGGTGTACTCAGATTATCATCAATTATGTAAAAACCCCTAAATGCACGTTTTGGTCAATCTTTATATACAAAATCCACGACTTTAAATGAATATAACATTCTTATTCTTCTATACAGTACATACATTTGTTCACCTCAATTATGTTTTTCGTCAATAAAAAAAGAACACAATAAGATGTGTTCTTAAAATACATTATTTATTACGAAATGCAGATTATTTAATGCCTCCGTCAAAAGGCCAAAATAAAATATTAATACCATTCTTTGTACCGATATTAAGATATGATTCTTTGCTTTTGCTGTCTCCATCTATTACTACATAATATTGACCAGCTTTGTAAGCATATACATAGCTGTTACCATTTATTTTTTCTGCTACAGGCTTACCGAAATATTTTTGTAGTTTTTCAGTTAGCTCTTTTTTCGAGCCCATTATTATTGTATTTTTGCCGATAGCATTAACTGCTTCCGTTCCTTCAAGCTTATTTTTAGGAGGGAAAGCGTATGATGCCTTTCGTGTCATATAGAAAGGAATTTCACCATACTCAAGCGTACCTTTAATATTGGCTTTTAAAGATTTATAGTTCATGCCTATATTCCCTGGCACCCATTTTAATAGCCCCTTCTTCGCTAGGTCAGCAAATTCCTGATCGATATAATCTATCTCTTTCATCTCTCCATCTTTAGTAAGATGATAGTATTTTGTATCGAATAAGCCAGTAAATCTATCGCCCATAGCAACGTAGTTTTCATTATACCTCTCAATACCTATTTCAATAATACTAGGCGAAAGGAATTCGGCGTTAATACCTACACCATTAGCAATCTCTTCCTCTAAGAAAACTTCTCCATTTGGGCGAACGCCGACTAATTGAAGAGTGTCAC
Source organism: Lysinibacillus sp. G1-3 (assembly GCF_056322905.1). Taxonomy (NCBI): domain Bacteria; kingdom Bacillati; phylum Bacillota; class Bacilli; order Caryophanales; family Bacillaceae; genus Lysinibacillus; species Lysinibacillus sp. G1-3. The sequence goes on along the minus strand of NZ_JBWHYQ010000020.1, from coordinate 67,066 downwards.
CACCACGACCAGAATCTTTATAATACATAAATGTATCTTTATTTCCAGTGATAGTGAACTGCATTTCTCCTTCCATAAATGGGCCTCCGAAAAGATATATTTCACTCTTTCCTTTTAGGATTACTGGAACGCATAATTTTTTATTCGCTCCAATTGTCAATCCGTTAGACAGTACATATGGGAAATTTTTATTTTTACAAAATTCTGGATTTGATACATTATGTATTTTAGAGACTTTTTCATTAGTCGCATCGGCGGACAGACTATTGAACGAGACAGTAGCCACTAAAATAAAAATAAGTGAAAAAATGATTTTAGTTAGATTCCTCAAAGCGTTTCTCCTTTATTTATATTTAGTCTTGCAAGACTATTATAGTGCAGAAGTATGGTAAATTCTACATTTAATCCATATATCTTTCTTTTATAAAATATATCGGCAACCACATTTACTAAAACAAATCAATCATACTGATACATTAGACATGTATAAACTTAAAGAAAATCACCCATTGCATACATGATTACATACAATGGATGATTTCTTTTAGAATCTACTTAAACAACGCAATTTGAAATTTATTTCTTCTTTTTTGTAATCTCAAATAGGATACTTAATCCTTTTTCCAACTCTTCTTCTGTCGCATAAGCATATGATAATCGAATATGTTGAGCATCTTGTGGATCGTAAATATAACCAGGATTAATGAGAACTTCGAGCTGCAATAGCTTGGTAAACAACTCTTTATCAACAATGGGCTCATGAAACTTAAGCCAAATATAAAAGCCACCTTTTGGCTTATTCCACTCTGCAATATCATAAAATTTTTCTTGTAAAATAGTCTCTACATATTCTGCTCTTTGCTGTAATTTTTGGCGTAAGTCGATGATATGCTTTTCATACTTTCCGGACTGCAGCCAGTGCAGCACAATTTCCTGCGAGATGGCACTTGATCCGTAATCTGTTTGCATTTTTATATCCGCTAACCGCTCAATAACAGTTGTTGGACCAATTAACCAACCTATTCTAAGTCCAGGGCTTAATGTTTTCGAAACACTTCCTATATATAGAACTTGCCCGTTATCATCCATAGATTTAATTGGAGGCGTTGCCGCTTCAAAGAGCAATTCGTGATAGACGTCATCCTCAATAATAGGAATTCGAGATTGTTGACATGCTTCATAAAGCTGCTTCTTTTCATGCGTAGTCCACACGCCACCAGTCGGATTGTTTAACGTTGGAACAGCATAAAATACAGCCTGCCTTTTTCTTTTCCGTTGAGCTAAAGTTTGTGCAAGCTGTTCATCTCGATTTATAGCCATCATTTGCATACCTACAGACTGGAATGGATGCACTGAATTTAAATAAGATGTTTGTTCCTGGAAAACGATAGAACCATGTTCTAGCAGTCCAACTGCAATGAGCTGTAAAGCCTGTAGTGCACCAGAGACAATGCACACATTTCGGGGCTTTGCATGAATGCCCCTTTTTGTCACGTATTCGCAAATCGCTTCTCGAAGTTCATCGCTACCTTGCGGTGATGAATAACCTAAAGCTTTCGGTTGCAAAGAGAGCTCTTTCAATGACGCTTCAATTTCAGCTGTCGGTAATAAACTGGGTGCTAGCTCCCCGGTACCTAATCGAATGACATCATCACGTTGCTCGTATTCATTGATTAATTGAATGGTATGATAATTTGGCTTATGTAAGCTTGTGTCAATAAAGGATTGCCAATTTGGCTGTGATTGTGTAATTAAGGAATGCCAGGAATTTTGCGCTACATAAATACCTGAGCCTATTTTCGACTCCAATATTCCTGCTGCTTTTAACTCCTCTAACGCCTCCTGAACGGTACTACGGTTTACCCCAAACTGAATCGCTAGCTGTCTTTGTGTCGGTAACTTTGTCCCTGCCACCCAATCGCCCCGTTCGATATGCGCAATAACCCATGTCGCAATTTGTTGCTGCAATGTCATTTCACCCTGTCTATTAGGCTGCCAGTTCATTCTTATCCCCCCTCAAAATTGGGTGGATAAAAAACCATCCAATTGGTCGTTTTCTTTTAGTTATAACACATCTAGAATAGTTAGTGAAAGGAGGGAATGTTATTGGAAGCATTTCTTCATGGAATGATTTTAGCGTTTGGACTTATTTTGCCTTTAGGCGTTCAAAATGTCTTTGTCTTTTCTCAAGGTGCAACACAGCCTCGTTTAGTTCGGGCCTTACCAGCCAGTATAACAGCCGCAATTTGTGATACACTTCTAATCCTACTTGCAGTATTTGGTTTATCATTAATCGTATTGCAATTTGAATGGTTACGGATTGCCTTAATGACTGTTGGTATACTTTTCTTACTTTATATGGGCTATACAATTTGGCGTTCAAATCCGGCAACTGCCGATAACAACGAAGCACTACCTATAAAAAAGCAAATTTTATTCGCACTGTCTGTATCTCTCTTAAATCCACATGCCATTTTAGATACAATAGGTGTTATTGGGACGAGTGCTTTAAAATATAGCGGTACAGAGCAAATACTGTTCACTGCTGCATGTGTTTTGATTTCTTGGTTGTGGTTTTTAGGTCTTATTATTGCTGGAGCATCGTTGAAAAGACTGGATAGTTCCGGGAAGCTTATGAATATTTTTAATAAATGCTCAGCGATTTTTATTTGGGCAACCGCTCTCTATCTTTTTAGTGGAATATTGTAATCTATTCACAAAAAAACATTTGCACTTAATATTTCAGGATCCAATATATAATGTGCAATTTTTAAGCTGAACTAATTTTGATATTAGTTCAGCTTTTGTTTGTGTTTAAACATATATTGATTGTATTTAATAAAAGTATAGTATCTGTCATTTTTCTATCCGCAACATGAAAGAACGATTTCAACGTGCAGTAGCAGATGGACAAAATCATGCTGTATGGTTTTTGTTTTTCATCAAAAATTTCTGATACACACATGAAAGAAAAACAAAATTAGCATAAAATGAAAACCATAACTATTAATAACGGAATCCACTATAATATTACCAGGACAAATAGGCAGGTAACCTAAAAGACATTATCCATGAATCAAATATCAAATAAATTATTGAACAAACTAGCCTTTCACATTCACTACTTCTTTTTTAAACACTCACACTTGTTTCTTTTTATCAAAAATTAGCCATAAAAGTGTAACAATAGCTGCTAGCATAACCATTAGGAATCCATAAAGAGGTGTATGTGCTAACGATTGATGGCGAATAATAAAGCCTCCAATATAGGATCCTAAAAATATACCAATGTTGAAAGCAGAAATATTTAATGCTGAGGCCATTGAAATAGCTGATGGTACATATTTTTCAGACAGCATCACCGCATATAGTTGCAATCCTGGGCTATTCATGAACATAAACAGCCCCATGATTAGGACCATGATTAATCCGATAGTTGGCGATTCAAGAGTAAAACCAATGCCAAGTAAAACTAAGGCCAGTCCCGCAAAAATAATAAAGATAGAACGCAATGGATTCTGATTAGCGAAACGGCCACCTAAGGTATTACCAATCGCAACGCAAATACCATAAACCACTAAAATAATGACCACTGCATGAGGAGAATACCCCATATATTGCTCTAAAATAGGTGAAACATATGTGTAGACAACAAAGGTACCACCAAATCCCATAGCTGTAATGAAAAGGATTAATAACATACGAAAATTGCCTAATACTTTGCCAATATCACGGAGAGAGATTGGATTACCTTTCGATAAATGGCTAGGTACTAACAAAGCATTACTAATTAAACCGATAATCCCAATGATGACGATAAAGATGAACGACATACGCCAGTCTGTTATTTGTCCTATGAATGTACCCAGTGGGACACCTGTTACAGTGGCTAATGTTAATCCTGTAAACATAAAGGCAATAGCACTTGCTCGTTTATTTGGTTCAACTACATCGGCCGCAATGACAGAAGCGATGGACATAAACACACCATGTGCTAATGCTGAAATAATGCGCCCAATTATAAGTATTGAGAATAAAGGTGCACTAGCTGCTGTTAAATTCCCAACTATAAAAATAGCCATAACTAGTAATAAAACGGTTTTTCGGCTGAGGTGAGATGTAAAGGCTGTTAATAAAGGAGCCCCAACAGTGACGGCAAGTGCATATATAGAAACTATTAAGCCCGCAGTGCTTAAAGATATCCCAAAGTCATCTGTAATTAATGGTAAAAGCCCAACACTGATAAATTCAGTGGACCCTATACCAAACGCACTGATTGCAAGTGCTAGCAAAGTTAATTTAGCACTTGGCTTTTTTGATTGTGACATACTACTAATATCTCCTTTGATTTTCATTGTGTTTATTAATATACATACATATCTAAAAGATATGTATAGTTCGTTTGGTTACTTTTGAGTATTACAGGAAGTTTGCAATGCAAAAAATTTATAATATTGGTGTTGAAGCTACACTTGAAATCATTGAAGGTAAACGGAAACCAGTCATTCTTTGTTATTCAAACCATCCTGGTATAATTTGTATAAATGAGTTTCGCTGATTGACTCCAGGGATTTCACAACAGATTCTCACAAGCCAATTTCGCGAACTAGTGCAATCTGGATTAATCCATCGAAAGGTATTCAATCGAGTACCACGGAAAGTTGAATATTCTTTAACGCCTTATGGACAAGGAATGGAACCTATTCTGAACATGCTTTGCACTTGGGGCGAAAATCATGTTGAAGTAATACAGGATAAAAAACACTGTGATGATGATAAAGCCATGCAACAAACATCTTAATGAAGGAAAAAGAGACTGTCAAACACAAGACAGTCTCTTTTCCTTTTATTGCTTATAGAGCAAAATCGTATTCATCTGGATTTGGTCCAACACGTTGTTCAAGATTCATCGCATCGATGATAGCCATTTCTTCGGTTGTTAAAGTAAAGTCAAAAATATCGGCATTTTGCATCATGCGTTCTCTACGTACAGATTTTGGGATAGTGATGACTCCATTTTGTACATCCCAACGTAAAATAACTTGAGAATTTGATTTTCCATATTTTTTTGCGATTTTTGAAATCGTTTCATCTTCAAGAAGTCCACCTTGCATTAAAGGTGCCCATGCTTCAAGTTGAATTTGGTGCTTGTCACAGAATGAACGAAGCTCCACTTGTTGTAAACGTGGGTGGAATTCCACTTGATTCACAACAGGTTTAATACGAGCAAATGATAATAAGTTTTCTAAGTGTGCAACAGTAAAGTTACATACACCAATTGCTTTGATCTTGCCTTGATCATATAGGTCTTCAAGAGCTTTCCAAGATTCAGCATATTTATCTTTCCCAGGCCAATGAATAAGATAAAGATCTAAATAATCTAACCCTAGTTTTTCTAGGCTCTCTTCATAGGCAGCGATAGTTTCCTCATAGCTTAATCCGTCGTTCCATACTTTTGATGTAATAAACAAGTCTTCGCGTCGTAAGCCAGTAGATGCTAGCGCTTGTTTAATACCTTCCCCTACACCCGCTTCGTTGCCGTAAATAGCGGCAGTATCGATGCTGCGATAGCCAACTTCAATAGCGTTTTTAACCATCTCAGCAGTAGCATCATTCGCTACTTGAAAAACACCCAAACCCATACCAGGCATTTGTAGACCATTATTTAAAGTGATTGTATCTTGTAAATGATTAATCATTGTGATTCCTCCAATTGTTTGATTGCTTATTGCTTTTTCATTATGATGTCCTATTAGGGTAAAAAAAAGTACGCACATTTTTGTTTCATAGAAACGTTAAGGTAACTTTTAGGAGTTGACAAGGGTTAGTGGGATAAAACTTTTTTCCTAAAAAACAAAGGCCATGGAATTACTTCGTGAACACTGGACATATGATCACCGTACCTATGAGATCATGTTAGTCATTATATTTAAATGGCTTTTCGACTGCCAAAATCAAGCTTATATTCCACTACTTTCGCTAAGCAGTTCAACTCATGTCACAGAGTTGAAGTATGGAAATGGAAAAAAAGCTTATTTAAGTGCAAATTTCGATGTATATGATGGTTCAAGTGTGAGTTATGTGTTGGATCATTCGAATAATAATTCCCTTGTTTTCAAAACAATAAAATCAGCTATTCAATCTTTACTATCAGGCGAGCAACCATTAATACAAAGTGATCGGGGTTTCGAAGGAGTTTAAGCGAATCGTAAACACAGCCAATATGACGGAAAGTATGTCACATGTTGGTCGCTGTATTGATAACGGACCAATTGAATCATTTTAGGGCACACTGAAGTGTGAGAAGTATTATTTACATAAGTAAGTACGATTCAAATGGAGAGTTAAAACAAGCGATTGATGACTATATTCATTTTTATAATCACTATCGCTATCAGAAACGATTAAACGGCTTGAGTCCTTTAGAATTCAGGGCTCAAGCCGCTTAATACAATTTTTATTATGTCTACTTGACGGGGTACAGTTCAGACCGGGTAGAATAACCTTCAAATTCCCTCTTAGTTGAAGGGCACTCTCACTATTTGAAACAACTTTTTAGTGTGATTATTTAGCGTAATCGTTCAGGCATCATGAAATCTAGGAACTCTACCATACCGTTCCCAATCATAAGTTCTTCTCTATCTTGATCAGCTAAAACTCTTCTGATGGTGTCTTCTTTACCTTCCAACACTTTACTTGTCCAGTGCGGATCAATGATAAGAGAACGTCCTACTGCCACTAATTCAGCATTTGCCAATGTATTTTCAGCATCTTCTTTCGTCCGTACATCACCAACACCAATTAGAGGTAAGCGGCCATTAATTTTTTCATGAACATATTGCATTATTGATTTTTCTTTATACTCTTCAGATACAGATACCCGTTTGAAGTCACCCAATGAAATATGAAGATAATCTAATTCTTTATCAGCTAATTTATCAACTAGATAGATGGTATCCGCCATTTTAATTCCAGGCTCTTCATATTCCTCTGGAGAAAATCGATAACCGATAATAAAATTTTGGACATTTGAATCGTCAACAACTGAAATAACACCGTCGACTAATTGGTTAATAAAATTAAATCGTTTCTCTAAGCTTCCACCCCATTGGTCTTCACGACGATTTGAGTGGGGAGAGAAGAATTGTTGGATTACGTATGTGTTTGCACCGTGAAGTTCTACCCCATCAAATCCCGCTTTAATAGCACGTTCTGTAGCTTTTTTAAAATCTTCTATCAAATGGTAGATTTCATCTTCTGTTAACTCTCTTGGAGTTTCTGCATCCGGGCGTTCCGCAGCAATTGCACTTGCAGAAACAGGTTGTACCCCACGTAATACTTTTGAATCAGTCATTCTTCCAGCATGAAATAATTGTAAAATAGCTTTTGTTCCGTTTCTTTTAATGGTTGAAGCTAGTCGACTCAGACTTGGGATGAATTTGTCAGATGCAACGCTTAGCTCACCTTCCCATCCTTTCCCACCATCTTGGACATTTGCAGCTGCAGTAATAACTGCACCTACCTCTCCACTTCTTAACGAATAATAGTTCAATTCATCTTGTGTTACGACACCGTCAAAAAAACTCATTTTCGTGGTCATCGGTGACATTATTACTCTATTTTTAAGTGTTAATCCTCTGCGAAAAGTCAATGTATTATTCAAAACTGTCATCTTTTTTTCCAACTTTCTAATAAATATTGCGAAATACTTCCTTGTTTACAATTTTGTTCTTTCTATATCTTAAATAGGAATACCTTCTTTCAACAAAATACTTGCTCGCGTAACACGTTAAATTATATGCATTACGCATGCATATAATTTAACGCTAATTTTGATGGATGTCAAATAAAAAAGTCGATTTATAAAAATCGACTTTTTCATCACTAAAATTCACCTTTTAAACTATTTAGGCTAATCTCTAGGTCATCTATTGATAAATACTTTTCAACTACCCAACGAAAATCTTGAAGAGCCTTCTTTAGCTTTGTTTCGCCTAATTCAGTTAGTTTTGTGTACGTACCTCTTCGATCATCCGTGCAAACACTTTTTTCCAATGCCCCACAACTACTAGACTCCATCCCAGCTACTAATCTTGAAAGTGCACTTTGACTCAATCCAATTTTTTCTTGTAGTTGTTGTAGCCTTAGTTTCTTATCAGGGGATTTTGAGATATAATATAGTACGTAGAATTCCTTTAATGATATGTTATAATTGGCTTGTAAAATACTTTCAGTCTCTTTTTTTACTTTACTCATAGTTGTATCTATTGACAGCCAATCTTCCATAAATGTTTCTTGATTGTCCATTATGCATTATTCAGCCCTTCTAAAAGAGTATTACTTTATATATAAGTATATAGCAAGTACACTTGCTACTCAAATCTTATATGCATGCAGCAAGCATGTTAATGTAACAATTATAATGTATCTCTCTGACTCTTGAAGTAAAGCACCCGTATGAAATAAGTTATTTACTTATAACTGCAAACTCATAGTAACTGTCCTAATGCTAAATCCCAATTTTTCATATAGTTTAATTGCTTGATTCCCTGCAAATGCACTTAGACGGATTTCTGAATATCCATCTTGTTTTAGATGATCAATTCCTGCTATCATTAACATTTTAGAAATCCCATTCCCCCTAAATTCTTCTATAACAAATAGTTCGTAGATAAATCCATTCATCCTATCAGTAAATTGGTCTTTACTAGCCCCTATAAGAATCCAGCCAATTAATTTATCATTTTCTTTTGCTATTAAATAGTAGCTTCCCTTTTCCAAAAGTGGCTTAACAAGTTGGTCAATTTTTTCTTTCGTAGGTTCTACCTCACCTAATGTACCATCAAAAATGGCTTGTGGAGAAAGAGATAATACCTTTTTTAGTTCCAAATCGTTAGGTTTTCTAATATCCATTAATTGAATCAGTCCTTAATTTCCTTTTTATCAGTTTAGCATATTATCCCAATAAACTCTCTAAAGGCTATTATTTACTTGAATTCTCCTTATACTTAACTGTACCGTTAGAATCACGTATAGAAAAATTCACATATACTATACTTTATTAATATTTTCAGACTATACCTTTAAACACAAATAAGAGCTGAACTACTATCAAAATTAGTTCAGCTTAAAAATAACGAATGTTACACATTGTATATAGTGATAATGATCTATAATGCAATACTTTAATTCTTGATTTATTAATAAAATAATTGTGCCTAAGCGCTTTTTCGTCGTTCTGAGCTTTTTCCTGGTGACTCCTAAGCTTACCTGATCACTTCTCTGTCTACCCGATCATTAAAGATTCTACAGTTTAAAATAAATAGAAACTTTTTCATCAAACATTTCTGTCTCTATATTCCGTTCACTATGATCGGCACTCACATAATGAATATCATGTAACAACACATTTGTCTTTAACAATGCTTCATGCTGCTGGATAATCGTTTTTGCTTTGGCACTTCCAGCAATCGCAATCGATATATACTGCTCAACAGGAAGTTGCCATTTTTTTCGTGTATCTTGGATTGTGCGAATAAGTTCCCTAATTTGCCCTTCCTCAAGTAAGCTAGTTGTCAGCTGAACATTCAAAAGGACTCGACAAGAAGCTTCTTCGGCTAAGATGTATTGGTCCTTTACAACGGATTCAGTTAATACGTGAGCTTTTAGCAATGTTAGTTGTTCTCCATCAATCATTAATGCAACTGATTCTGTTTGTTGTAATTTAGTTTTCTCCTCATCATTTAAATTCACTACGTACTCTTTTACGCTGTTCACTTTTGCTCCAAAAGCTGCACCTGCTGTTTTAAAATTAAGTTTATAATGAACCGTTTCATATGCAGAAAAATCATTTGTCCACAGGCATTCTTTTATATTTAATTCATCTTTCACAAGCTCGCTATATGGTTGATAATCCGTTAGCTCACCGTCAACTGAGACAATCATTTCACTTAAAGGTTGCTTCACTTTGATGCTTTGACTATTACGGATGCTACGGCCAAGTTCTACTATCGTTAAAATATTCGCCATCTCGTTTTCAAGCTTCGTATTCACAAGCGCTTCATTGAATGTTGGGTAGTTCTGCAAATGAACGCTTTTTCCACATAATTGTCGATATAAATCTTCTGCGATAAATGGTGTGAAAGGTGCTAGTAATTGACAAATTGTCGTTAGTAGCTCATACAGCGTACTATAAGCACCACGTTTATCCTCTGACAATCCGTTAGCCCAAAATCTTGCTCGTGAGCGACGGATATACCAGTTACTTAGCTCCTCCACAAGCTTACCGATTTCACGTGTTGCTTGTGTAAATTGATAATCGTCCATAGATTTTGTCACTAGCTGAATCGTATGATGTAATCGAGATAGTATCCAATGATCTAGTTTTGTACGAGTACCTGTATTATTGACATCGTATTGGAAGCCATCTATTTCTGCATACAGCTGATAAAATTTGAACGTATTATCTAGTGTATCGATTAGTTTTGATTTTGCATCCATCACAATTTTCTTTGAAAAGCGTTTAGGATTCCAAGGAGAACTGTCAACTAAAAACGCCCATCTTAATGCGTCTGCTCCGTACTGCTGAATTAGTTCAACAGGCTCTAATGCATTGCCTTTACTTTTCGACATCTTCTGTCCATGCTCATCTAAAACATGCCCTAAAGAAAGTACATTTTTATAAGGTGCTTTACCTGTAAATAAAGTCGATACGGCTAATAAACTATAGAAAAAGCCACGCGTTTGATCGATACCTTCAATGACAACATCTGCAGGAAATTGATTGTTAAACGTATCGAGGTTTCCAAAAGGATAATGATGCTGAGCAGATGGCATCGAACCACTATCAAACCATACATCAATCACTTCAGGTGTGCGTTCCATGTCGCCATTACATGTTGGACAAGTACAAACAACCTCATCAATATAAGGCTTATGAAGCTCTATGTCTTGTAAAGTGCTCTTCGATAACACTTTTAAGGCAGCAATACTATTTGGCGCCTCTTCATGACCACAATCCTTACAAACCCAGATATTGAGTGGCGTTCCCCAATAGCGATTTCGGCTAATATTCCAGTCCACTAAGTTTTCTAAAAAGTTGCCAAATCTACCGTGTTTAATATGATCGGGATACCAAGTTACTTGTTCATTATTTTGTAAAAGCTTATCTTTCAATGTAGACATGTTGATAAACCAACTGTCAGTTGCGTAGTAAAGCAAAGGTGAATCACAGCGCCAGCAATGCGGATAGCTATGCTCATATTTTTCCTTATCGAACAATAGCTCATCTTTAGCGAGCATTTTAATAATGTCAACATCACAATCTTTCACAAATTTACCGACAAGCTCTGGAACATCTTCTGTATAACAGCCTTTCAAATCAACAACATTGATAAATGATAGCCCATTTTGCTGAACCGTTTTATAATCGTCCTCCCCATATGCAGGTGCGATATGAACAATTCCAGTTCCACTATGCTCCGTAACATAATCGGCCAGCACTACGACATGACCTTTATCAACGGTTACGTATGAAAAAGGAGGACTGTACGATACACCTTCAAATTCGTGCCCATTATGCTCACTTAATATTTCAACTGGCTCAGTAAAAACCTTTTCCACTAATGATTTTGCCAAAATATATACTTTATCGTGCCGCTTCACTCGAACATACACGAGCTTAGGATTCATCGCCAAGGCTACATTAGCAGGTAATGTCCATGGTGTCGTTGTCCAGCCAAGAAAATACTCATCTTTGTCCTTTAGCTTAAACATTGCCGTTACAGATAAATCTTTGACATCCTTATAGCCTTGCGCAACCTCATGAGAGCTTAATGATGTTTGACAGCTAGGGCAATATGGCGAAACACGATGCCCCCTGTATAAAAGTTTTTCCTTATGCACATGGCTTAAAATATTCCAAACGGACTCAATGTAATCATTACTTAGGGTTAAATAAGGGTCATCCATATCAATCCAATAGCCAAGCTGCTCTGTAAAGGAGCGCCACTTCTTCTCATAAGTAAAGACACTCCCCTTACACTCTTGAATAAATTGTTCAACACCATATTTCTCAATTTCTTGCTTGCCAGAGATGCCTAGTTTTTTTTCCACGCCTAACTCTACAGGCAAACCATGTGTATCCCAACCAGCTTTACGTTCAACTAAATAGCCTTGCATCGTTTTATAACGAGCTACTACATCTTTAATCGTTCTACCAAACGCGTGACCTACGTGTGGTAATCCATTTGCTGTTGGCGGTCCTTCATAAAAAACAAAAGGCTGCTGTCCAACACGATTTGTCATGGATGCTGCAAACGTGCTTTCTTGCTCCCACAATGCTCGGATCCTTATCTCTCGTTCAACTGTAGTTTCCTTCTTTTGTTCTGCTTGCATATTAGTTCCTCCTATACAATTTATTTTGTATAAAAGGCATACAAAAAACCCCGTCCCAAGTAAGGGACGGGGTTAACCGCGAATACCACCCTAATTCTATTGAAGAAACGTTCAATAGCACTCAGCAACGTACAATCATACGTGTTCTTTTTAACGGTAGACACCCGGATCAGCTTACTATGTTCAGCTAATCTTCTCAGAGAGGATCTTCATGTATCACCTGTACACCGACTTCCACCAATATGTCGGCTCTCTGTAGAACAAAATGAAACACTACTCTTTCTCATCAACGAATTTGTATGCTTTTATTGTCACTCATCGTAACAGACTATTTTTCTTCTGTCAATAATTTCAAAGTACTACTATTGGTAGTAATTTTCCTATAATTCATCGAGACATGTTTCAATGCGTTTCTGAAGAGCTGCGAACTTAGGCTTCCCATTTGTTTTAATATAAAAGCTTTTCACAAAGGATTTACAGTTAAAAACTAAAATTCTGTGATGCTGTACATCGAGCTGTTCTTTTTTTACTTTTAAAGTAATAGGTAATTGTTGCAGTAATTTAACGATCTCATGTTCATCTAAACCTTGCTCAAGCATTGTGAAAATAGGGACTAAAATTCGTTCATCTTCATTATGAATGAAAGCATAATTTTCTTGCAAAATGGCGTTCCATAAGGCGTTAACAATTTCAATATAAGTAGCTTTATCTAATTTTGGATTTTTCACCAATTCATCGATGGCATCAGCCATATGGGCAACACTATGAGCCCACCCTTTCACCGGCACGTAGCCCCTTACATCCTTTTCTGCTGCTAAATAAGCTAGTACTTTATCTTTACAATCCGCGATGTTCTGTTGGGATAAAAAATCGTCTGCGTTATCTCTAAATAATATTAGCGCAATCAATAGCGACGTAAATGTACGGGTAAAAACTAAATCTGATTCGCCTTCTTCAATACCCTTATATAATAAATTATTCAAACATTCCTCTAAAAGCTCCGTTAAAAGAGAATGCTCTAGTAAGTCTTTTTCACGGATCAATTCATAAAACGATCCATATATTAAGTTATCTCGTAGTTCACTATCTAATGAGCCGATATGTATCATCATTGATTGTATGAGTTGCGTTTGGTCCTCTTGCTGCCAGCTTCTACCTCCACTATTTAATTCTCTGAGAATTTCTTTTAAGTCGCTTTCCTTTAATAAGGTTTCATTTTTTAACATTCGCACTGTTGCTCTCCTTTTCACGTTTTTTTATTCTGAATAATCATAACTACTTTCTTGATAAATGCCGTCAAGCTTCCATCCCTTATTAAACCGTACGTAAGTAAACTCCTTCTGGTCGTTGTCCATTACAACAATCACCTTGCTTTTCCAAGGGAAGGTTGCCGCACGCACCTTTCCATTTCTGACCTCATTAATTTGGTCGGACAAAGAAAGCAGAGTAGATGGTATAACACTATTTTGTATCAAATATTGCGGACGGTCAGAGTTATCTTCAAATTCCTTCATTACTTGTTCATGAAAGGCAATTACTTTTTTGTTTGTATCATACATACAAATCCCTAGTGAACTAATGCATAAAACGTTTTAGCTTCCCAATAATATGCCATGCTTTTTCTTTAAACCTATATAAAATTCCCATTTATATTCCTTTTTGTATAAATAATAATATATACCTATACATATTGGCCAAATAAAAAGAAATTGCCACATTAACACCACCCAAAAGATATCACCAAAAGACACAAAATTTCTAATCATATTGTGGTTTAAAAACCAAAAGGGTAAAGTCCAACGCCAAGCTAAATTTTCTTGAGAGAGGCTTTTAAAATAGATAAGTATGAGTGGTGAAGATAGAATAAATGCTAACGCATTGTCCATTATTGCAATTATCAATGATTTATTCACTTCCCTGTACCTATTTTTCGAGAATTCAAATACTTACAATAATTGTACCTTATTCCAAATATAAAAAACAGCTAATAAAAAGCTAGACATTCTTGAATTTTTGAATGTCTAGCCTTCTTGTTTTAGAATCATCTTTTTCCTCTGCTAAATTTGCAATCGATATTGTTGTAGGAACATTAGTCTAAATTTTCATCATAAAAAGGCGCAATGACCGCTTTTTTTGTTGAAGAAAGCACAATATTCGTTGAAGGCGTACCATAAGGCATTGCGGCGTCAATAAACTGCTCTAATGTTTCAACTGAATTGGTTGCAATTTTTACAATGTAACTGATTTCACCCGCTACACGATAGCATTCAAGGACATCGGGATGTGCGTTACAAAAATCCGAAAGACTTTTACAATCAATGGATTTAAATAGAATAATGGCTTGAATGTCGCGATTGATCTTTTTTAAATTAACCCTTGCACCGTAACCTTCAATAATCCCCTGCTCTTCCAATTTTCTTACACGTTCAATAACAGCTGGAGAAGATAAATGAACCGTAGCCGCTAACTCTTTCATCGACATTTTTGCATTTCGCTGTAATTGCTGTAATATTTCTGTATCTATTTGATCCATATGTCTCCACCTTTTTTAATAAATTAGATTTGATAAAATTCCTTTTATTATCAAGTAAATCATCTAAATTACATTATACAGATTCTGTCATTGAATAGCCTTATTCATTACAATTAAACGTATAAAGGAGGCATTACTAACATGAGAAAAATATTATTACTATTAGCAAATGGATTTGAAGCAGTTGAAGCAAGTGTTTTTACTGATGTACTTGGCTGGAATAAATGGGAGGGCGACGGTACAACAGAAGTCGTGACTGTTGGATTGCATCAGCAATTGCAATGTACATGGAATTTTAACGTAGCTCCTGAAAAATTACTTCATGAAATATCATTAGAGGATTTTGATGCACTTGCGATTCCTGGAGGCTTTGAAGAGGCAGGATTTTATGAAGATGCTTTTAGCGAAGAGTTCCAGGCAGTTGTTCGTCATTTCGATGAACACAAAAAACCGATTGCTACGATTTGTGTAGCTTCCCTCATTTTAGGTCATAGCGGAGTGCTGCATAATCGAAAAGCTACAACTTATAATCACCCAACAAGTAAACGAATAGCACAGCTGCAATCCTATGGTGCAGACATCGTCAACGAACGAATTGTTCGAACTGAACATATTATTACATCCTCCAATCCTGGCACTGCATTCGATGTTGCATTTAGCTTATTAGAAATGCTGACAACAGTCGAAAATACAAAAAAGGTAAAAGATTTAATGGGGTTTAATTAATTTTATGAAGCTGTCTCCACTAAACACTTGGAGGCAGCTTCATTTCATTTAATTTGATATTAAATGATTTAATTTCGAACCTAATTCTTTATGTTTTGTAACCAATGAAATCGTTCTAGATCTTCCAAAATTATTAATCGGTAAAGTAAAAAGTGGAAGATGGCCAATATTTTTAGCCATTAATTCTGGTACAATCGTAATCCCCATTCCAGAAGTTACTGCGCCAAAAACAAAATCCCCAAAGTTCACTTCACTAATGATATTCGGCGTGTAGCCAAGTGATTGTATTTGTTCTACGATATCCTTCCTTGAATCACAAGGAGCTTGATGAACAATAAGCGGCTCCTCACAAAGTTCTTCAAGTTCAACTGCTATTCTTGAATTAAAACGATGATTCATAGGAAACACAGCATAATAAGGTTCCGAAAACAACTCCCAATTCCACAAAGATTCTCCCGTATACTTTGCATCCACAAAGACTGCATCAAGTCTTCCTTTATCTAAAGATTGTAACAGTTCTTTTGAAGTATTTTGAATCATCAATGTTATAGGTCGACCAAGTTGCTTAAGTTCATTCATTTTGTTTGGCAAATAGTAAGTGGCTAAGCTAGGCAGACCACCGATGGCAATAGGATTGCTTTGACTAAAATGCTGCAATTCTTCACGAATGGCTGTTAATTCAGTTAAAACAGGTGTAATTCGAGTGTAGAAACGATCGCCAGCTTCCGTTAATTCGATACCAATGGAAGTCCTATGAAATAATTCGATGCCAAGATTATTCTCTAAGTTTCGTATATGTTTACTTAGTGCAGGTTGGGAAAGATTCGTAATTTGAGCAGCTTTAGAAAAACTTTTTTGATTGGCAGCGGCAATAAAACTATGTAACCATTCTACATTCATTGTATCCCTCCATACCCTATAACGATTTGTTATACCCTTATAAAATAGTGATTGTTCCATATCCAACGATTTTTAGTAACCTATTAAATATAGAAGTGCTTTGATTATAACATAACGTTATAGGTTAGCAGCTTTAATTTATGGAGGTACAATATATGAAAAATGTTTTATTATTAGCCTTTGGCATGTTTGCCTTGGGTTTTGATGCTTATGTGATTGCAGGATTGCTCCCAGGAATTAGCGATACGTATCAAAAAAGCACATCACAAGTTGGTCAGGCAGTGAGCATTTTTACTTTATTTTACGCAATATCAGCGCCGTTCTTTTCTTCTTTACTTGCCGGAAAACCCATTAAAAAAATCTTAATATGGTCCATGCTGCTCTTTACAATAGCAAATAGCGTTACAGCTTTAGCTCCGACCTTTACTATTCTTCTACTTTCGAGAGCAATTGCGGGGACTGGAGCTGGTTTATTTTCACCTTTAGCTGTAGCAGCTTCTACAAAGTTCGTTTCTAGTGAAAAGAAAGGAAGAGCTCTAGGATTGACTATAGGAGGAATGAGTATTGGAACAGTGCTTGGTGTTCCTTTAGGTATTTATATATCAAACGTATATGATTGGAAAATAACACTTTGGCTATTAGTGATGATCGGTGTCATTTCTATTTTATGTATGTATTTTTTTCTGCCCGATTTCCCAACAACACCTCCCCCCGCACTTAACGAACGATTAAAAATGTTCCTGGATAAAAGAGTAACTATAACTGTAGGTGTAACATTTTTTGCCAGTGTTGCTAGTCTTGGATTGTATACATACCTCTCTCCCCTTTTAGAAGATATGGCAAGATCGAGTAATGTAACAATGTACCTTTGGGCATGGGGATTCGGTGGCTTGGTGGGAAGTATATTGATTGGTTACTTAATCGACTACTTCGGAAAACTAAAAACTTTAGTTACAATCATTTTATTTACTTTAACATTATCGATTATTAGTATACCCTTTATGCTTAACTTCCCTATTTTCAAATACTTACCGTTCTTTGTCTGGGGAGCAATGGGTTGGGCATGCCAGGCACCTCAACAACATATTTTACTCTCACAACAGCCGAATAACGGAAGTTCGGCAGTGGCATTAAACAGTTCAGTAAATTATTTAGGCAGTGCAATAGGCGCAAGCTTAGGTGGAGTCGTATTGTCCATACAGACGGGAACAATAACATTGATTTATTTTGCAGTAATTTCTATGTCACTCGCGATTGGTTTACAGTTTTATAGCATGAAGAAATTTAGGATAAACTAATTTGAAAATTGCAGCTCTAACCGTCTAATTGAAGATTTTATTCTGCACTTCGACGGTTAGAGTCGCAACTTTTGGGTTTTATATTTCATTTTGGTGAGATATCTCCGGCAGTTCATAGGGGTTATTCTTCATTCAATCGGAGCAATCTCTCGTTTTGAAGGTTCTTTCCGTCATTTTGACGATTCCTTCCGTCTCTTGGATAGTTTTTTCCATCGTTATGACAATTCTATCCGTCACTTCGATATTTCTATCCGTCGCCCTGTTTTCTATCTGTCACTTCGATGGTTCTTTCCGTCGCTCTGACAATTCTATCCGTCGCTTTAACGTTTCTATCCATCATTTCGACAGTTCTATCCACGATTTCGATTTAATTTCTAATCCGACCCTTTCATTTTGAAAGAAGTAGATAAAAAAACCGACTTCCCAGGAAATCGGTTTTGCACCAAGTGCAACTGACTAGCGTTACGGATGCGAACAATAACTTTAATCCGCATTCATTTCACCACCTATAGTGATTGGAGACTTCCGTACTGTCGCTTTGCATTCATATAAAGAAACAATTCACTAAACATTACTGACAATAATTTCGCCAGTAGTCGCGTCAATATACCGGATAGGTAACTTAGTTTGTCGATCACACGCTTGATAGATAAGTTGATAAGACTCAATTTCGATATCGTAATTTTTGTCCCAAACCAATTGAAAATCGATATTTTCTAGAAATCGACGATACGCTTTTTCCAAAGATATAGCTGGTACTGTAGGCATTTGGCGAAGTTCATCCAAACCAAAATTCGGTCCACTATAAAAATCAATCAGACCAGTTGTACGATTAACAACGACGATCACCACATCCGCAATAGGTAATCCTTGATTATGGGCATGGAATATAAATGAGTTTGATTCTCTTTCATCCTCTTCTTCATCTCCCCGAATTAATCGTTGGAGATAAGGATAGTAGTCAGGAATTACTTTTTGTAAAAAGTCTATTGCTTTTTCATAACATGCTTCTTGATTAAGCTGTAGATTTCCTAGGCGTTTATGCAACCATCCAAAACTTTGTATTTTACCAGTATTTTTTGCAATAAAAGCTTTTACTGTATCTTCTGACTGCATTTTAAAAAAGCTGTTCACCGATAAATCTTTTTCTTGCATCTCCCAATTCTGCTTACGCCACACCATTCCTAGCTTTGGTCCTATATTCACTTCTCGAATAAGCTCCAGGTCATCTGTAATCCCTATGATTGCTTCATTCGTCACTTCATTGGCCATTAAGCTAGTTGGCAAAGGAGGTAGAGCAACATAACTTTCAGTCTCATTTTCATCATGAATGATCTTTAAAGTTGGTTCTAATACATCTGCTTTAAAATTTAAAAATGAAAGTACCTCATACACGAGATGAAGTCCATCTTTCTTAACATTGTAAACATCGCGAGATAATTTTGTAATCACTAGTTGTAACGACAACGTATTACGCACATATTCCATCAGATTTTCTTTCGAAACTAGCTTTAAAGGGATTTCAGGACTCATCTTCACACCGTTGTATCTAAATTTAACAATATTGCCCAATGCATCAACATCAATAAAACAACCAGCTTGTGCTAATGGTACATCCATAACAAACTGTTCAAAAGAAAAGCGTTCTACACGCGACAGTTTTTTCTTTTGAGAAAGTGTTAAGTCTTTTAAAGCTTCTGGATAATGACTGAGTAAAAATTGTTCCGCACTTCTTCTTTTTTCTTCAATAGATAAAGTAACAGCTTCAGGAACAGTATCATTAGCTTCAATAGATAAATATACGAGGTGACCAGTGCAATCTAACTCAACAGTCATACTTTCATCCTGTTGTTCATTCGCCCATGAAAACATCACTCTTCCGTCTTCAGAATACTCTTCTATGATTAGTTCATAGTGACTCGGTAACGGAACAATGGATAAAGCACGTCTTTTCAGTTCAGCTTTTTGCAAACCAATGCCTCCCATACAAGTTTTTTTATGTATAGACAAAAACCGACCTCCTAAGAGATCGGTTTTTTATTTAAATGATTATTGAGCAGCTTTTGCGCGAAGAACCATTTGTAGGATACCACCGTGGCGGTAGTAGTCTACTTCTACTTCTGAGTCGAAACGAGCTAAAGCTTGGAAAGTTTTAACTGAACCGTCTTCAGATTTAGCAGTTACTGTTAAGATTTCACGTGGTTTCACGTTGTCAGTAATGTTAACAGAGATTTCTTCTTTACCAGATAAGCCTAAAGTATCAGCTGATTCACCTGGCATGAATTGAAGTGGAAGAACACCCATCATTACTAGGTTAGAACGGTGGATACGCTCGTAAGATTGTGCGATAACTGTTTTGATACCAAGTAAGTTAGTACCTTTAGCAGCCCAGTCACGAGAAGAACCCATACCGTAGTCGTTACCAGCAAGTACTACTAAGCCAGTACCTTGCGCTTGGTATTTCATACATGCGTCATAGATGTACTCTACTTCACCTGTTGGCCAGTAAGTAGTGAAACCACCTTCTGTACCAGGAGCAACTTGGTTACGGATACGGATGTTTGCAAATGTACCACGCATCATAACTTCGTGGTTACCACGACGAGAACCGTATGAGTTGAAGTCACGGATTGCAACACCGTTTTCGATTAAATATTTACCTGCAGGTGTATCTTTACCGATTGCACCAGCTGGAGAAATATGGTCAGTTGTAATTGAGTCACCGAACTTCGCCATTACGCGTAAGCCTTCTAAGCCTTTAATAGCTTCTGGATCTTTTGCAAGACCTTGGAAGAATGGTGGGTTTTGGATGTAAGTTGATTTGTCATCAAATGTGTATAGAGACTCAGTTGATGTTTCAATTGCATTCCATTTTTCGTTCGCTGTGAATACAGTTTCGTATTCTTTTTGGAATAATTCACGGTTAACTACAGTACCTAATACTGCGTTAACTTCTTCAGTTGAAGGCCAGATATCAGCGAAGAATACTTCGTTGCCATCTTTATCTTTACCGAATGAATCTTTTTGTAGGTCAACATCCACAGTACCAGCAAGTGCATAAGCAACAACAAGTGGTGGTGAAGCTAAGTAGTTAGCTTTTACAAGTGGGTGTACACGGCCTTCGAAGTTACGGTTACCAGAAAGAACTGAAGTTACGAATAGGTCGTTCTCTTTGATAGCGTCTTCGATTTCAGGAAGTAATGGACCTGAGTTACCGATACATGTTGTACAACCGTAACCTACAGTGTTGAAACCGATTTGGTCAAGGTAAGTTTGTAAACCTGAATCTTCAAGGTAACCAGTTACTACTTTAGAACCTGGTGCTAAAGAAGTTTTTACCCATTTTGGCACTGTTAGGCCTTTTTCTACAGCTTTTTTCGCAACTAAGCCCGCAGCGATTAATACGTATGGGTTAGATGTATTTGTACAAGAAGTGATTGCAGCGATTGCTACAGCACCTGTTGGGATTTCTACATCACCTTCAGCAAATTTAGCTACAGAAGATTTTGCGAATTCATCTTCAGTTAAACCGAAACCTTGTGTACCTTGTGGTGCCACTACTGCTTCTTTGTAACGAGAACGCATTTGAGATAGTGGAATTAAGTCTTGTGGACGTTTTGGACCAGAAAGGTTTGGTTCGATTTCAGCCAAGTTTACTTCTAATACGTCAGTGTAAACTGGCTCTAAAGTTGGATCGAAGAACATGTGGTTAGACTTTAAGTAAGATTCTACAACCGCGATGTGCTCTTCGTCACGACCTGTTAAACGCATGTAGTTTAATGACTCTTCATCAATTGCGAAGAAACCACATGTAGCACCATATTCAGGAGCCATGTTAGAGATTGTCGCACGGTCAGCTAGTGGTAATTTAGTTACGCCAGGTCCGAAGAACTCAACGAATTTACCAACTACGCCACGTTGACGTAATACTTGAGTTACTTTTAATGCTAAGTCAGTAGCAGTAGTTCCGTTTGGAAGATCGCCAACTAATTTAACACCAATAACTTCTGGAATTGGGAAGTATGAAGGTTGACCAAGCATACCTGCTTCAGCTTCGATACCACCAACGCCCCATCCAAGAACGCCGATACCGTTGATCATTGTTGTATGTGAGTCAGTACCTACTACTGAGTCAGGGAATGTTTCGAAAGTACCGTCAGCATTTTCGTTTACGTGTACAACTGGAGCTAAATACTCTAAGTTTACTTGGTGAACGATACCAGTTGCTGGTGGTACAGCACGGAAGTTATCATAAGCAGTTTGAGCCCATTTTAAGAAGTTATAACGCTCAGCGTTACGTTCGAATTCTAGGTCCATGTTTGCTGCTAATGCAGATGCATTACCGTATTTGTCAACTTGTACTGAGTGGTCAATTACAAGGTCAACTGGAATAGCAGGGTTGATTTTGCTTGGGTCGCCACCCATTTCTTTCATTGCAGAACGTAGAGAAGCAAGGTCAACTACTACTGGTACACCAGTGAAGTCTTGTAATACTACGCGAGAAGGTTTGAATGGAACTTCAGCTTCTGGATTTGCGCCGTTACCCCATTTTGCTAATTCGTTTACGTGCTCTTCTTTGATAACATATGCATCATATTGACGTAAAACTGATTCTAATAATACTTTGATTGAGTAAGGAAGGTTTGAAACTTTTGCAACGCCAGCTTTTTCAATCGCAGCTAAGTCATAGTAATTATAAGTTTTACCATTAACTTCGAATGATGCGCGGCTGTTGTGTAAATTACCTTGTGCCATTTGCGGATCCCCCTAAATATCTTTTTGAAAAGGCCTATATAAATTGTTAAAGCATCTTTTCTCCAATACCCATGATAGCTCATTTATATACATAAGTAAATTACATTAATATTATCTTTTTCAATAAGTAATCCTTATGACATTGATTTCTATCCAAATGTATTTAATTTTTTGATGTGCATGATATGAAGGTTTTACTGAAAGGAGATTTTTATACCTATGTATTGAAGTGTATTTAAATGTTTTTAATTGGGGTACAACTTGGGGTACAGAGAGTTTTTTATCAAAATTGTACCCCAGCAAAAAAATGGTAAACTAAAATATCCGGACAGGAATTTTTTAAGAGGAATAAAACAACTTACCAGAAAAGCAGTTCTCAAAAAAGTCACTCGTTTGTACTGCACCCTAAAATCTGTACTTTTCATTCTTTTTAAAATCATTGTTCGAATAATTGGTGACGGAATATTAAATTGTTCAATTTTTGCTGTATTCACCAATCGGCACGAGTTGTGTTGCCGTTTGCTTTGAATGTAAAATCTTCATAACCCGAAAGTAATCCAGTGTCTAACATCACTCCGCTATACGGTAAATCCTTTTTATTTACCCTACCACCATAAAAATTCTGGAATCGGGATAACTGTAAGGCTTGAATTCGCCATTTCCTCAATCGATTTGCCATATTCAACGTTTGCAAGTGCTAGATCATTTGCAAGCCAACGGGACATTACACCACGCGTCATTGGTTTGTTTGGTTCGAATTTATTGTTAGAGAAATCCTCAACTTTAATATACCAGGCAAAATGATATAAATACTTGCTCCTTGTCAGCATTTCCTTTTTACAGTCGTTTCTTTTTTAACGATTCCTAGTGATATTAATTTTGAAATAGCACGATAAACTGCCTTTGTGCTGATCTCCAATGATGAAGCGATTGTAGCGGCCTTCAAATGACATGCCCCCTGGATGTTCCAACGCGTGACTAGCGAGTTTGAAAACGATGGCACGCTCTGATTCTGTTAAATCATAGTAGTGTGTTGCCATGTGGTCTTCAAGAGCCGAATCCATGTCATTATTAATTTAAATGTTTTGTAAGTTACTAAGTATTCAAATGCCGTCGTTTTCACCTCGCTTTCTACCTCATAACTTCTACTTAAATACCCTAAGTAAATTTTCACGCATCTGATGCTTCATATGCGTGCCATTCATTTTGTGTACTTACGAACATCTTTCACATTGTCCAATTTTTTAACTTTAGCTTGTTATATTCATTACGTTGTTGAATGGTTTTCATTTCCCATTCTTTATTTCGATAAATTATTTTCATATATTCCACTCTCAAAACCACATCAAACTCCGCCCTCTCAACTCAAAGTGTTTTGGCTGTTTGATGCAGTTATCAAAGTAAAAGAAAAAACATCCCGAAGAATGTTAATTTGTTTATTAACTTTATAAAAGAACATTCATATTTTATTTGGTTATAAATTTCCAGTCGGTTGAATAAATAAGTAATAAGGAGGTGATTAATATGAAAAAGAAATTAGGCGTTCTTCTTTTTGCTGTTTCACTTTTAAGCTTAACGTCTGTATCCACAGCTTCTACTGCCTCCGCAGCTGGTCCCCAGTGTTATAAGGTAGGTAATGTGTGGATGTGTGAATACTAAGGAATTGATAGATAAAAATAGTAATTTATTAATTTAAAGCCACTTAATAGTGGTTTTTTCTTTGACTAGCCATATCTCATAAAAACCTCCTCTAGCATTTTTTTGTTTTGTAATCACCCCATTATGCTAGTTACTTTATTGAATAAATAAAAAGCATCCAATAGAGGATGCTTGATTGTAGATTGAAGTTTTATACACTTTTATTTTTTGTTTAGCTGCATGTTTACAGAATCAACACTTATCTTAACATAATCAATAGGTAGGATGATATTATATTGCTTACTAAATTCTTCCCTTTTTATACTTCGATATTCTTTTTGCGAAATGAATATTGAATCCCCTGTATGTGCTAAACATTTTCTTGAACGATAACATGTATTTAATTTTCCTTGAATTTCAATCGTCCGATCTCCTATGATATTCAATATTTTTAATTGTACATATGTAACCGCATCTTATATTTAATGTACTTTTTATAAGTACATTATTCAATGAAGGGAGACAATTATGATGAAGGGAATAATTTTAACATATTATTCTTATATAAAACATTTAAGCTAAGTTAATCCTTAATCTCGTAAAAAATATAGGCTGGCCAAATTTGTCTTGCCTCGAACAAGTTTATGAGGAGTAGGTCGGTCGCCGGTCTGTCTTTACCTACTATTTAGGTTTTGATAAATACCAAGTGATGAAAACCTTACCACACCGACCTACCTCCGAGTTTACATCATATTTTTCCTATCACAAAACATGCTACATGTTTTACATTTGTTCCTTTTGTTACATATGTTCCAAACATTCATCTCCATTTTTATTAAAGCACCCATTAACTGAAATGCAGTCGTTCATAATCTTCAAGATACTTCTTTGCAAATCATTAATAAATTACCATCTGGATCTTTAAACACAAAATAAAAATTATCCTGAATCTCTGTAACAAGTTCAACATTGTTTTCTTTCATAAATTGATAAGCAGCTTGAATATCATCAGTTAAAAACTGAATTGATGGAACTTGGTAAGTGGAAATATCACCATCTTCTTTTCTCCACTTTGGCATGGCATCTAAAATTAATCCAGCTGTACCTTCCATGGGAGCCACGAATATATGGTCAAAATAATCTTCTCCTCTTTCCAAACCAAGTATTTTTCCGTACCATTCTTTTGCTTTCTCTAGGTTACGTACTGGAATAAACACACCACCGATTTGGTTTTTAATTGGTGTTCTGTAATCAGGTATAGTCACAAATACATCCTCCTTTAAAAATACATTTAATACACTGTGGAATTCTATATTTTTTAATATATACCTTTCTTATTTTGAAAAATAATTCAGAAAATATCTACGATTGCCTTGCTTCCGCAATGGTTTCAACCATCCATCGATAATTTTCAATCCACTGAAGTAAATTCTCTACTACTTTAATTTGCCCTTGTTTCATAGGTTTGCCCTCCTAAGTTGTGTTATATGACTTATCTGACTAGCCTGAATACAAGGGCATAAACCAATTCTGAGCTGTAGCGTCTGCAAACGCTGCGGCTATTTTGTCATTAATCTACAAAGTCAAAACCTCCGTATAGCTGTTCCCAAGCCTATTCGTTATAACTCTCATCAACAGCCTCCTTGGAATTCATCGCCTATTAGATTTTTATCAATTCCTAATTGCTCAAGTGCAAACGTCTCTTTTACTTGAGCATCTTGTTCATTCATTCCTACTAAAAAAGTAACTTTCATTATTTCCCCATTTTGTTACCGAACATTTTAATTTAAACACCCGAATTTTAAAATAGGATACAGAATAAGATATAGTATTGATTAATTTAGGGAGGTTAACATTTGAGTAAACGCAAAGATAGTTTTAATATGAATGACCTTTTATCGAATGGCGAAAATGATGCTGCTAAGCTTGCTGTAATTGCTGGACTAATTACTACATTAGGTGACGGCCTATCTACTATTGCAGCTATGATGGCTCTAGAGGAAGCTCAATCCCAACAATCAAATACCAACAATAATAACTCCTCAAATAAAATAGATGAATTAGAAAAGCAAGTTCAATATTTAACAAAGGAACTAAATAAACTTAAATACTCAAGAAAATGAACCTCTTTCCCTTTTACACAAATTTTTTCAGACACAATCCTCAAATTGTTTAGTAAAAAGTTGCTTCTTTTTCAACATCGCCGACTCGAAATCTTCTTTTTTTCCCATAGCCTTATGACAATTCATACAGTAAGCTACTGTGCCTCCTTGATGATAAATTGCCATACATACTACTCTGGTCAGCCATGAAATCACCTGTTTTTGTGTAGTAAGTAGTTGCTGAGCCGGATACTCGCGCTCTCACATAGAACCCTTCACTAGCATTACAATGACGACATGCGATAGTCATTTATTCACCATCCTTTTTGCTAAACAATTTCTTTCAAATCTTCACTTACCCCACCTACGTAAACGACTGATCTACTCAAGCTCTTTCCTAATGCTCCGTAGTTGCCTATAAGTCTTGCTTCTCCCACACTTTTTAATAGGATCATAAGCTCTACGTTTCGAACATGCTTGCACTCGAGAAAAGCTATGTGGTCCTGCTGATTAATTAGCCTTACTCTACGCTGTTTTACTTCCTTGCGAACCGTATTCATACGTTATACCACTAACGCATTCAAAGAATGCAGCGTATATCCATTCTTCGACTTAACCTCTATATACTCATTTTCAAAGGTCTTGTATGGTATTGATTTCCGTCCGCCTGCAAATAGCCTCTTTCCATACTCATTCATCAAGATAGCGAATTTTGGTAATTTCTGGATAAACCGTGATTTAGTAAGTCCGCCAACTTCCACCGTTCTACTAATAAATGTGCAATAAAGATATATTTCATCATTTTCGAAACACGATTGTAGTCACTCCTATCAAATTTTTGTACATAGAAATAAATGTAAGATGTTTGATGTATTCAGGAATAATTTGTATAGTTCTATTGAAATTGACTGTTGTTTTTTCAGTATTTTAAGTACAAAAAACGCAGTTTCATAGTCAGTAATTACCACCTGTTCAAAATATTCAATTATATTTGCATTCATATGAAATTTTTTATCTTTTCGTTTTATTTTGTTGTTATTAGTTGATTTTATATTTAGACAAGGTACGATTTATTGTAGAAATTTTATCAGTTTTATATACTTTATTTCCATTTTGTTTCAAAATAAAAAAAGCCACTATGATAGTGACCCCAAAAGTTAGATTTTCGGTCTAACTCTTGGGATCTAGTTCATTTTTAGTGGCTTTTGTTTATTATCTTCTACATATTTCCGAGTCAAGAATGCAGTCAAATGAGCGCGAATTATCTCTGTATCTTACTGGTTTTATTGAAATCGTTCTAGAATTATAGTTAGTTCAACGTAATTTCAAATTCCGAGTTCGGTGCGCCAGCAAATACAACTGTTCCGTTCTTCGGCAGTTTTACTTTGTTATTGCCGCTTACAACGGTAAAATTGATACATACTCCATTCTCATCATACACAGCGAACGAACTCTTTGATGGCAACGCCACGGTCATCGTTTTCCCTGCTGCCGCTTGTGGGATCGTAAACCATTTCGCATGCCCATTTGCTTGCAGCGTAACTTTGGATGATTGGCCTGCATCCAGCGTTTTTACGTTGGATTCACTTACGTATAACGACCCGGACATTTCTATATATTCATTGCCGCTTTCTGTATAGAAACGGGCTTCCGTCGTATCACGACCAAACACCCCAGGTATTTGGAGCTGATGCATCGCCGTGTTAGGGCCTGTGATTTTTTGGCTTTCCCAATAGCCCTCCATGCCTTCCTTGCTATTAATTTGTACGGGCATCATTGGTGCCAAATATTGCACAGAACTAAATTTCTCGCTCACAAGATAGAACTTGACGCCTTCCCGCTTTGCCCATGCGGCTGCGGTTTCCTTCGATAGCACATTGTCTTCAAGTTTCTCGGCTACATATTGAGTACTCGCTATTTGCCCTAAACCTGGCAGCGAAGAATATGTGCTCTCCTTCAAATAAGTTCGTCCATTCTTCTCAGTGACGAAATTGAGCTTGGAGGTACCATTCTCATTAATAAAGCTTCCATTCGCAGTATAAACATATTTTACTTGTGGATTAGATAGTAAGATCAGTTCACCAGTCTTCGTAATTTCTATTTTGAATTGACCGTAACTATGGCCGTAAAAACCCGCTTTCTTCGCTACATCTTGAGGCATTTTGGCCTTGATCGGCTTACCAAAGGATTTGTTCGGCTTGATATCCTTAATTTTGCTCTTCTCTTTGAGTGCAGCGAGCAGTATTTCAGTCGCCATCAGTTGATTTGTAGCGCTGCTACCGCCGGATGACAACACAGCCACTGCCATCTTCTGTTCAGGAAGTACGACCAGTGAAGCATGTTGTAGTGCCGTATCGCCTCCTTTTGCCAAGCCCTTTATCCCATATTCACTGAATGGATATAGTTTCACACTATCCCAGCCAAGACCATAGTTGACACTATTCTCTCCATCCCCGGGCCACATTCCTTTTTTATATTCCTTTTGCTCCATCGCCTTGACTGCTTTATCAGAGAGGATTCCTTTTTCATATCCCATAAATATTTGTGAGAATCGCACCATATCTTCTGCTGTGGAAGAGATCCCTCCCGTACCAATCACATTCACCGATTCAGTAGGAAGCTGCCCTTGGTACATTGGAAAATAAAGGCCAGCTCGCTTATCGTCTTCCCATTTGTCCTGCGGCGTTTTTGTATGATTTAGCTTTAAAGATTTTGTAAACCGTTGATGTATAAATTCGGTAAAGCTCATCCCGCTAACTCTTTCCACCATAATCTCGGCTAGCGTAAAACCGTCGTTGCAGTATACCGAGAACGCGCCAGGATCCGCCTTCAAATGCTGGTTGGACAATTGCTGCAACAAATTATCATGGGCATAGGTATCATTATCTTTAAATAAAAATGAATTACTAAGCGTACTTCCTTGCAAGCCGGAGGAGTGGTTCAACAGCATACGCACCGTAATGCGTTTATACCGTTCATCCTTCATCTTGAAATCAGGAACATAGTGGACGACAGGAGCATCCAAATCAACTTTTCCTTCGTCGACCAATTTCATCACAGCCGCCGTTGCATACATTTTACTGACTGAACCAATCCCGTATAGGGTATCTTTGGTCAGCGGCTGTTTCCCATTCATATCGTTCTTGCCTGTCTGACCCGACAAAATAAGTTTGCCATTATCAATTAACGCATACTGCACACTAGTCGTCTCATAGGACTTTGTAAGTAGCGCAGCCTTCTCTGCTGCAATCTTTTTCAGTTCTTGACTAGCTAATTCTTGGCTAGCAACCACCGTAGTCTGACTGCTAGAAGACGCCATAGCCCCTGTTGGGAGGCTCATCGTTAACGCTAATGTAGCGGCTAACACCGCAGATAGTTTATTTTTCATAAAAGAATTTCCTCCTTTATAGATATACACTTCCTAAAACAATAATTAATGCCCCCATAATTAAAAAATTTTTCACTTTAACACCCTGACTACTCCCTTCACAAAGAAATATTTACCATAAATAGAATATCAAAGTTTTATTTACTCGTAAATACAGTGATAGACTGATACCATGTTGGGCTTTAGACTTATGGTTAATGATGACTAAGTAAATTAAAAAGACCAGCTGGGCTAAATTAGCTTTGCTGATCATCTTCTATTTTGCAGCTACAATACTTATTCTGTTTAACCCTTTGTCCTATCGCAATAGCCAATTTATCCGCGGCTAGCGGCCTGCGCCAACTCAGTGAGCCACTTTCCTCGATTTCCTTTGGTTTTGGCAGCTATTTTCTTCAGCTTGTCCGGTCCGCCCCAGATTAAGTATACGATATGCTCGACCTCGTAATCCTGAAGGTCACGAACCTGATTTAGAAGCAGCATGAGATGCCTCTCATTTTCCATATCGGTTTTGATTTTCAGTTTCATAGAAGCCGTGCTATGCAGCATACTCTTCACTAGCGTAGGAATCGTTTACGCGTTTACGCCTTGCCACTCTGCAAAAGCGACCGTGAAGTCGTTCTGAACGGACTGGTGTTCTGCGTCAACCATTGCCATATATTCTTCTACTAACGGAAAATAAGTCTGGTCCGACAAAAAAAAGCCGCGATAATTGTGTAGTTTTCAAACGATGGACCTTCATCAGCTATGTATCCCGAAATAATTATAAGTGCCCCATATTTAGAATGGAAAATCATCAAAGTTGACCTCTATCGCTCACATACTATTTGCGAATGGATCTTCAACCATTGCATTATTTTTTATCTGCATGAAAACTATTTGGAAAAATGGTTACTCAGGTTAGGAAATAAGAAATAATTTCCCGGGTAAGCGCAAGAAATGACAAGGTTAGTCTTACATTCAAGCACCAAGCGTCTAATTTCGTCGTTATCCTCCATCTACTCAACTATCATACGACATCTGACATTAATAGAAATCACGTGTTTTATATCCAGTTTTTAATACAATAGAGGCATCATTTTTATATGAAGCCTTTGCGTCAACATACTGTGACTGTAAGTAAAGTATTCCAGCCCCCAACTAATAACTGTTCTATTTTCGGCTCGACATATTTAATATTCTTTTGTTCTACTAATTCTAATAACTGCGCAGATTTTTTTGTCGTATGTGCCTTACCACTGTTGACAAATTCACCTATAGAAATTGAATTTAGTACAGCTATTAAACCACCTAAGTGATCTGCATCGAAATGTGTTGCTACTAAATAGCGCAGGTTGGTCGTCGGTCGATCTGTTCTGATAATTAATTGTTCCACGGGAGGAAATACTTACAGCACCGACCTACCTGAGTTTAATCATTAATTTCATACATAAAATGAAACGTTTGATACAAATCATACACTTGCGCAATTTGATACATATTTATGAAGCTAATATTCAAGGATTGATGCTAGACTTTCCACAATACATAAAACCAGAGTTAATCTACAAAATGTAGCATCGACTCTGGTGACGAAGGAAGATAGTAAAAAGTAAACTTACTTTTATTTGTGGTCTACTATTATTTTATTGATTGTCTCATAATAATTTCTTCACCGATACGTCCTATTAATCTCTCATTTGTATCCTCAAATCCTACTTTTAAATAAAGTTTTTGTGCTGGTATATTATCTTTGTCTACAACTAAAACAATTTCATCACAATTCGGAAATTCTTTTTTAACAAACTCAACTAGTAATGTCATTCCTTGTTTTGCGTAGCCTTTTCCTTGTTCGGTATGATTAATTGAAAGTGCCGTTAATAACATAGCATTCAAATTATTAGAGTATTTCTTTACTCTCTCATTTGAATTTAGGAGAAAGAAACCAACTGGTGTATTATCACTTAAAATAACAATACGATACTGTCCCTCATTAATTTCCTCAAATTTGCTTGGAAGTGCAGAAAATTGTTTTTGTTCCTCTGTAAGTATAAAAGAGTTCAATTCTTTCATATATTCACTTGAAAAATGCTTTAATTCAACCCTTTTTAATTTTTCCATAACAAAATTCTCCATTCATTTTTTCTATACTTTACCACTTAAATAGGTTCCGGTCATTGTTTTTCGAAATTTCAAAAAAACATTTTGTCAAATTTAATTTCTAATTCCCTTACCTAATTCACATAACTACTCAAAATAAAATTCTAATATTGAAAGTATGATAACGAACTATACTATATTAACTGATTATTCCCATTATTGATTAAATTCTGTAATTAGTTTATAGTTTACTATGTTAGCAAAATATTACATCGAGGTGTTACATGAAAGTTTTAGAACGTTTTAGTCAGTTTGTTAGCAATACATTTGCAATTTGGGTGCTCCTTTTTGCAGCGCTTGCCTTTTTTATCCCTAGCGGATTTTCTTGGATTGGAGCGTATATCACGACATTATTAGGTATTGTAATGTTCGGTATGGGATTAACCATAACGGTTGCGGACTTTAAAGAAGTCTTAACTAGACCGAAAGATGTGGCAGTTGGTGTAGTTGGTCAATTTCTAATCATGCCAACATTAGCCTTTTTACTGGTGAAACTGTTCAATCTTCAACCGGAAATCGCAATTGGAGTTATATTGGTAGGTTGCTGCCCAGGAGGCACATCTTCAAATGTCATGACATTCCTTGCTAAAGGGGATGTGGCATTATCGGTGACAGTTACATCTATCACAACTTTATTAGCTCCAATCATCACACCTGGACTTATTTATTTATTCGCAAGTGAGTACATAGATGTTGCACCTAGTGCACTTTTTATGTCGATCGTCAAAGTAATTATTATTCCGATTGCATTAGGCTTCATTGTACAAAAGTTCTTTAACAAGCAAGCTAAAGCAAGTGTGAAAGTGATGCCACTTGTTTCTGTAGTAGCCATCGTTGCAATTGTGGCTGCTGTAATTGCAGGCAATCAACAAAAGATTGCTGAAACTGGTTTAATTATTTTCACTGTTGTTGTTTTACACAATTGTTTAGGCTATTTAATCGGGTATTTATTTGGAAAGATCTTCGGTATGAACTTAGCGAAAAAGAAAGCTATTGCTATTGAAGTTGGAATGCAAAATTCGGGCCTAGGTGCATCTTTAGCGGTTGCACATTTCTCTCCATTAGCCGCGGTGCCAAGTGCGATTTTCAGTGTCTGGCATAATATATCAGGTCCTATATTAGCAACCATTTTTAGTCGTATGAACGAAAAGGTTAAGTAAATAATTCAACACATAGCATTTAAATGTTCAAAAACTCTGGAAGCGGCTTTTCAGAGTTTTTATTTTAATAAGAATTAAGTATTACTCACTTTATAATAATCCTTATTCATATCAACTGTTATGCCACGAGGCTTAAAACATAAATAGGCCGCAAAGCTTTCTTAAAGAAAACTCTGCGGCCTATTTATCTCTTGTTATAAGATTTTTGTATTAGACTCTCCCGTATATACTTAAAGAGCTCTCAGACGAATCGAGACGGAGAATTCTGGATTTTCAATACGTCTGAGAGCCATTCTATTAAGTGCCAGTTACATTTAATCATGTAGGTTATGATTGTACCGAAGCTTCAATTTAACTAAATTTCTCAATTAATACGCGCGTTGTGAGTAGGTCTGAAATACTTCTTAATAGCTGGTTAAGAGATATCAAATGTTTCAACTATCTCGGAATACTTAAAATAAGCCGCCGCGTTGAATCACCTAATGCTCGATAAACATTTGGCATGATCATTTCCTCACTTTACACATAACTGTTCGGTTATATGTAAAATATAAATATGAGGGGAATAACGTAAGACTTTTCTTAAAATACAAACAGTTATCCGCGAAAATCAACCTTTCGGCTACTTCATCATCCGTTTAAAAATGAGCCCCATTGTCCTTTATTGAAGTAATTGAAAATAGAAAAAAAGTTACTCATTATTTTTCAAATGAGTAACTTCACTTTGTTGAAAAAAATATGTAAAGGAATGCTATCCCTTAGTTTTCTCGTTCTATGTGTAACAATGACTGGACATACATTATTTTCAACTACTACACATATTTTCATTCAAATAAAGAGAGGATTGCTATAATCCATACACATATCACTAGTATTAAAAACCACCAGCCCATAAACTTTACGAACTTTTTTAAAAATGATTTCTTAATGAATTTTTCTGAAAAGGAACTCATCTTTAAAAAATCTTCAGTATTTTTTAACAGCATGTATGAAAAACTGCCGAAAATTAACGTAACCACTATTGCCATAATAAACATTTCCAAAGAACCTACTCCTAAACTATAAATTTTAAAACGTCACTTACTAATTATATTATTTAGTTACTAGATTGCCTACCAAAAAATTCAAGAACTAGCCCTAATATAAAATCACGTTCTAAAATTGGAATGTACAGTAGATATCTTCCTAATCCCTCCTTGTTGTATTTCTCCACGTTCTTGCCAGTTACTAAAGAGCGTATACACTATCGCATTTTTCACCAAAACAATTCTGTGACTTTATATAGGACAAACCTTCAAAAGAAACTCCAATAAATTCGTATGATTCGGACATAAGGAGCAAATGCTGTAGTTATGTTCTTAAATCCAAAGCAGTGAATTTTTATTGCCTCAGAACAACCACATCACCTTCTATAGGAGGAAAAAATGAATATAAAATTACGGCTTAAAATAATGATTTTTCTTCAATTTTTTATTTGGGGGTCTTGGCTCGTTACATTCGGTTCTTATATGATTAATACATTGAATTTTACCGGCGCGCAAGTTGGAATCGTGTATAGTTCTAACGGTCTTGCAGCCATTATTATGCCCAGTCTTATAGGTATAATTGCAGATCGTTGGGTAAAAGCCAATGTTTTATATGGAATATTGCATTTTCTCGGTGCGATCACCCTATTTATTGCGGCTCAAATTTCCGATCCTACGATGATGTTTTGGGTAATGTTCTTTAACTCAATCGTGTATATGCCAACACTTGCATTATCGAATACGATTTCTTATTTTAGTTTGGAGAACAAAGGGTTTGATATTATAAAGGACTTCCCTCCTATTCGTGTCTATGGGACAATTGGTTTTATTCTTGCGATGTGGATTATTAGTCTTGCCAAAATTGAATTAAGTAATATTCAATTATTTATTGCTAGCGGCTCTTCGTTAGTTCTTGCACTTTACACAATTTCTCTTCCGGCATGCCCAACTTCCAATGAAATAAAGGACAAGTCATGGGTTAGCCTTTTGGGACTTGATGCTTTTGTTCTTTTTAAAGATAAAAAAATGGCTTTGTTTTTAATTTTTTCTATGCTACTAGGCGTTGCTCTTCAAATTACTAATACATTCGGTGATCCATTTTTACACGACTTCGCATTGAACCCTGATTATAAAAATAGCTTTGCTGTTAAATATCCAGCTATTTTATTATCAGTGTCACAAATTTCAGAGGTATTCTTCATTCTCACCATTCCGTTTTTTTTAAGTAAGTATGGCATTAAAAAAGTAATACTCATTAGTATGATTGGATGGACATTACGTTTTGTTTTCTTTGGGTATGGAAGCCCTGTTGGCGGAGGATTTTTACTATTGCTGTTATCAATGATCGTTTACGGTTGTGCCTTTGATTTCTTTAATATTTCGGGAGCGATTTTTGTTGAAAAAGAAGTCGATCATCGAATTCGAGGCAGTGCTCAAGGATTATTTAGTACGATGGTCAATGGTATTGGCGCCTATTTAGGAGCGGTAATTAGTGGCAAAGTAGTTGATTATTTCACAGTTGAGGGCGTAAGAAATTGGCAAAATATTTGGTTGTTCTTTGGCGGTTATACATTCGTTTTGGCCATCATTTTTGCCATCGTTTTTAAATATAATCATGACAGTAACGCATTGAAAAATGGATAATATCACCTGCATAAAAGAAAGAGCCTTACCGTTCATTGTATAAGGCTCTTTAACTGTAATGGAATTTCCCACTAAAGAATTCCACAAAATCCGCTAAAAGCTTAGACGGAATAACATTTTCTCCACTCTTCAAGAGACATCTCATTAAAATCTCCATATCATCTAGTCTCAATGGTGTAATGAATTCTAATGAATTACCATCCGGGTCTGAAAAGTAAATTGCTGCATGTGCATGAGGATAATTTGATAATACTAAAGGTTGATGTTCGGAAGTAAGGCCAAATTCAGTGCGAACTTCAATGCCAATTGAAGACAACCACTCTTTTACACGCTTAAGATCTTCTTCGTCAATTTTAAACGCCAAATGTCGGATAGATGGATGGTATTTTAATTCAACGCTATCACTTTCCCATAAACCTAACCAGCTTTCCCCTTTAACGATCCAGAAAAAAGCTACCTTTCCTTTTTTGTAAGCAAGCTCCAACCCTAATTTTTGATAAAATACAATCGAGTTTTCTAAATTACTAACTGGTAAATGTGCTTCATATAAACCTTTTATCATTTCAATATTATCCTATTCCACCTTTATTTATGAAATAATATATAAAAAGCACATTCCATTTACATCCATCTTTAGTCTGAAATTAAAAAAAGCCTTTCTTCTAATCATAAGAACTCATATAATAAAAACCCTCTCCTTTGAAAAGAATTTAGACGACACCTCCCCTTACTAATAATAATTATGTCAATCTAATTTCCATTAGAATCATAAAAAGATTCTCTTTCTTTTTTCATAACAAGCGATTTTAATGTATCGCTTAATTCCTGAATACGACTAGTTGTATTCGTCATCATTTCAAGCATAGTATGTTCGTCCTCCACCGAGTGCACAATCTCTCCTGTGGAAGTTGCATTTTGTTCGGTCATGTCATTAAGTTTTTCAATCTGGAATTGGATTGTTTCAAACTGAGAAATAGCGCTGCTTAATTCATTCATCCCTCTAGTTAAATCTATATTGGCATTATTAAATGAATCTTTTAGAACATTGAAGAAGTTGCTCACATCTTGTAAAAGCATTTCCCCTTGTTGTAACGCTCTTTCACCGTCATCAGAGCGTTGATGAGCTTCTGTTGATTTTTCGAACAAAGTCCTCGTTACATTCGTAATACTTACCGTAATAGCAGCACTTTCTTCCGCTAATTTCCGCACTTCATCAGCAACGATGGCGAATCCTTTACCATGCTCCCCCGCTCTTGCCGCTTCAATTGCAGCATTAAGAGCAAGTAGATTCGTCTGTTCTGCAATATGTTGTATGCCCTTTAATAAACTATCTACGGTTTTCAAGCTAGTCTGTAACTCATTCACTGTTTCGGCAGTAGAACTCATCGCTTGATTCATTACGCCCATTTGCATCATCGCATCCTGCATTTTCTCCCACCCTACTAGAATCTCTTGCTGCAAATCAGTAGATTTTGAAACAGTATCCTTTGAAATGGAGAATGTTTCGTTGACAAAATGCACAGATTCCTTCATCGTGCCATGAATCATTTGTAAGCTAGATGACTCTTGCTGAATACTTGCGGAAATATCCTCAGTAGCTAAAAGAATTTGTTTACTAGACCCTGATATACGCTGCATTGTTTGTTGGAAATGTGTAACGTGCTCATCCAATGCTTGGCTACTTTTTTCAATTTCCTGAAACGTATTCTCAAGTTGATTTAATGACGTTTTTACTTCATCTTGCTGAATTGCAGCATGCTCAATTAGTTCATTGCCCCATTTTGCGATTAAATATAATGCAATAATAACACCATTCATAATCGCTAGAAGCGTAATGAATACCGTTATATCATTAAATGGACCTAGTAATGATTCAGACTGAACAATATAAAGAATTAGGAAGCTGATGTTTGTTAGCACGCCAAAAAACACTAGTAATTCTTTCTTAAAATACAGAGCGATAATGGCCACCGAACAAAGTAAAATATAATGTTTATTTAATGAAAAGCTTTCAACTAAAAATAACGTAAAGACAACACTTGAAGGAATCATTCCGAAAATAAAGCCTTTAACATACGTTTTAATTGGTAAAAAGTAATTACATATAGCTAACGCAATAACGGCAAGTCCAACAAATAAGAACATGATGCCCTTTGAAAATATGAGCGGTCCACAAATTAGCGCAGCCAAAATTGCAATGATGGCTAAATTAACTCGATGGACCTTTTGTGTATCATATCGGATATTTTTCTCCATTAATAAATCCTCCTAAAAAATGAATGGACATTCAGTATAATTTTCTATTATTATAAAGTATAACCACTACTTTTTATAGATAAAAAATGCATATTAGAGAATATTTCGTACTCAACAGAAATGAAGGGGGATTATTTAATGGGGAGAGTCCAACAACTTGCACCAAATTTTTATTGTATTGATACACACGATTTAAATCGAGAACAACGTACAAGCTCTTATTTGCTGATTGATGAAAAAATTGCCTTAATCGAGACTTCTGCTAGTCCGTCTATGCCTTATATAGTAGAAGGTTTGAATGAATTACATATTACTCTGGAGGATATTCAATATGTAATTGTTACGCATATCCATTTAGACCACGCTGGTGGAGCAGGTTTATTTTTACAAAGCTGTCCAAATGCCACTTTCGTTGTCCATCCACGAGGTGTATCTCATATGGTAGATCCAAGTCGTCTAATTGCAAGTGCTAAGAGTGTTTACGGAGCAGAATTCGATCGTCTATTTGATCCGATTGTACCTATTGATGCTGAACGCATTATAGAAATCGGCCATGAGGAGGTACTATCTTTAGGTCAGCATCAGCT
This sequence comes from Lysinibacillus sp. G1-3, assembly GCF_056322905.1. Lineage (NCBI taxonomy): Bacteria > Bacillati > Bacillota > Bacilli > Caryophanales > Bacillaceae > Lysinibacillus > Lysinibacillus sp. G1-3. The sequence continues at coordinate 28,522 of NZ_JBWHYQ010000020.1, read as the reverse complement.
AACGTTTTATCATACAGAAGGTCATGCAAAGCACCATGTATCAATGCATTATTCTGCTACGAACGGATTGTTTGTTGGAGATACTACTGGTGTACGTTATCCAGAAATGGAGAGCGAAGCAATTGATTTAATTATTCCCTCCACTTCACCGAATCAGTATGACCCACAAACGATGGAGCAATCTATCCAGCTTTATGAAAAGTTAAATGCTTCAGAATTGTATTTCGGTCATTTCGGTGCATATAGAAATCCGGCTGAAGCTTACAGACAAGTGCGCTATTGGACGCCGCTATTTCTAGCTGAAGGAAAAAAAGCGTTAACGGTATCTAGTGATTTTAAAGAACAAGTACATTATTTAGATAGTCGCTTGAAGGCACTATTACACAACTATTTACAGGAAAACGGTATCGCAGAAAATCATCCCGTTTATCAAACAATCCCGTTCGATACCATTGTTTCTGCAATGGGGATTCTTGATTATCTAGGAAAGAACGACGTATAGAATGGTCCTTAAAGATTCAGTAGAAAACCCATCGGCGACTTTCTTAATACTTGATTGAGAGAAATCGTTTGCCCCTTCCTGTTTTAAGGGCTGTCATTAGTTTTCTAAATAAAAGGATAGTGCTGGTCTATCCTTTTATTTTCATCTAACTTATTCTAACTTACCGCGATTATATGACCAAAAAGGTTAACCATCTCATACGAGGTGGTCTTTTTGTGGTTTTAATCAAAGATGATAATAATTAATTGAGACTGATTAAAAAGAGGCAATTTCTCTTTAGAAACTATTCAATACTCCAAAATTAACTCATTACTATCCTCGTTGAATATGGAAAAAATTACATATATAAAACAACGCAAAAAATTGTTAAGATTTGATAGGTAAAGTATTCTATGGAATGAAATTGGAAAGGTGACTTTTCTCCAACAAGTGAAGACTTTTTTAATAATTGAGCAAAATAGTAATAGAATTACTCTTTATTTATCCTAAAGTTATTATTAAAAGAGGTGAGAAAAAGCGAGTTCCTTACTTTTAGGAGTTTGGATGGGACATTACCTATTCTTTTATCATTCATTTTTGAACCGCTTAAACCGATTGTTATTGTTGATGTTACTGGTATATGTTTTGTAATTGTAAGTGAGGTAAACATTTGTTGTTTAACTAGCGAGTGCTCTCATTAAATATTCGATTCACGAAATACCAAACGAGAAAGACTGAGTGCTCTCTATGCATTATATAGTTGAATGATGTCTTTTTTGTTTTACAGCAACAATCTTAACAAAAAAGGAGTAACCCAATTGAAAATTTTTTTAAATTTAACATCTTATTTAGCTACTGCTATTGCCGCAGTTCTTGCATCTTTTTCTTTAGCAGAAATTTATCATTTTAATAGTGATGATCAATATAGGTATTACCAAATTGGTATTTACTTAATGTCACCTATCACTGTGATTATTTCCTTTATTATCTGTTATTTTTTAATAAAAAAAATAACAATCAAACCGATAATTTTTGGTACATTAATCGGTTTTTGGTTGATCAAAGTTATACCAATGGTTAACTTTTCATATCACTACAGATTAGACGAAGATTACATACTAAACATCTTTATTAGGAACACAATTGACTACTATATCCTGTTATTGCCAAGCATTCTTGTGTTTTTATCTCATTTCTTATTAAAGAAATATAACAACTGGTTGCATATCAGTGGCTTTACACTTGGAGCCATTATCAGTTTCTTTTCAACCTATGCAATAGTTCTTTATATGAGACATGTTAATAATTCATTAACTTCGTATCATTATTTCGATAACAACGAATTAATGATCGTTCTCGTAGGAACTGCTATTTTCACGATTTTAGGAAATATTATCGGACTCAAGAAATTTAATCAGACACAAGAGAATTGATTTATCTTCACGTAACTAGAACCCGGAGTGAATGTTTAGTGTGAAAGCGAAGCGTTTATAGCTGACGCTTCGCTTTCGCTACAAAAGACCATTTACTAAAAGAAATTAAATTCAAGCAATACACTACATTTCATATGGAATTTTAGCTTCATTTGAAAAGTTTGCACTAGCCCATTCACCCTCACGCTTAAACAACTCATATACAGCTTCTCGGTCCGACGGCGGTTCATCTATCCAATTTAGTAGCGTACAAATAATAGATTCTTTTTCTTGGAAGTGATGAATAAAGACTTCAGACTGTTCGTGAAGTCGTGTCGTCCAAATCTGAGAACGTACCATTACCATTGAATAGTAAGTTCGGATGAGTTTACGAGAGAAACCTTGTGTAAATATTTTAAAATCTTCCGTAGAAGCTGTTTCTAACCTTTTTAAAGTCCGATTAAGAGCTTCGTAAATATCACCATTAAAACAAATTGCTATCTCTGATGTAAGTTTATACGGACCAAATCGTTCTCCTAAATCCTCTCCATACACACAAACACAGAGTTCCTTTAGAAATGCATTTTCGTAATAATTTTTGGGGGTAACCGCATCCTCGTAATATGCTACAGCTATACCAACTTCACGAACTAGAGAACGATAATTTTGAGACAGTTCTTCAGCAAGTTTCTTTAATTCAGACAACTTAACGGAACTCAGTTTGGGCTCGAACAGCACAATAAGGTCTAGATCTGATTTTTTTACAATCGCTTCTCCTCTTGCTACACTACCGTACACATAAACACTATGCAATTGTTGATGAAATATACGTTTAAGACTCTCGATAGATGATTGAATGCTAGTCATATAGACATCTTCAATTTTATCTTTGCTCACATCGCTTACAATAAACCCATTAGAATCTAGACCAAATCCGACATGTAAATTCCCTATTTTCATTTCAATTCACCCCTTTGTGTGAATTAAACTGCTCCTTTAGACTAACAGTGTTTAAAAAAATATATAAATCTTTTAGTTAAAAACAGAACAACTTTATTAGAATCTAAAGATTATTTTAATCATCATCGAATAAAGAAGATATAGCTAAGTAAATTAAAAAGAGGTGAACTAAATGAATGTTGTGTTTTATAATAAACACTTTAAGCTACAAGCATCTGCAGACTAAAAGCTCATAGCTGAAGAAATAACAAACCAAGCTGTTACATCGGCTGTTAACAGTCATTGGCATGGCGACCATATCCGAGGCAACCAAACATTTAAGCAAGTCACCCTTAGTAAGTATTAATATTAATTTTTGATTTAGCAAACGAAATTAAAATCTGTTCAAAAGACTTAGATTACATAATAAAATTGTAATCTAGTTAAAAAGCATCGCCACTAAAGCTGATGCTTTTTGCTTTTCTTGAGGTTTTGCTCCACTCTACATGTTCAACTTATGAATGTATCATTGCTCCTTTAAACGTTCTAAAGCCGAGTGAAAATCCTGGCTCTCCCCTATTTCGCGGAAATTTTTAAATGGATTGCTCCCTTTTTTCATACGCTCCAGTACAGCAGGAATCGTAAATTGATCAGGTGTTAAATATTCATTAACCTCCTCCCAGTATAATGGCGTTGCCACTAATCCCTTCTCATTGCCCCGAGTTGAATAGGGCGCAATAATCGTCTTGCCTTCTGCATGCTGAACATAATCTAAATATAATTTTTGATGTCTATTCTTCTTTAAACGCTCGATCGTATACAATTCTGGTTTTTGCTCACATAAAAAACGACAGATAAATTCAGTAAATACGCGCACCTCATCATAAGTAAAGGCGTTTTCAGGTAATGGTATATATAGTTGTAATCCTTTACCCCCTGATGTTTTCACAAAAGATTGAAGCTTAAAATAATCGAGCATTTCCTTTAAATCCAGTGCCCCAGAAACGGCAAGCGAAAATTGATCGACTGAAGGTGGATCTAAATCGAAGACAATTTCAGTAGGATGCTCTGTTTGTAACGTTTGAAAAGGTATGTGCAGCTCTAATGCAAGCTGATTGCCAAGCCATAGTAATGTTTCAAGATTGTTGCATACAAGATAATGAATATCGTCCATCCATCCTGTTGAAGCAAATGCAGGTATTTTCTCTGGACTACTTTTTTGATAAAAGCTTTCCCCCGGCACGCCATGAGGAAATCGAATTAACGTAAGCGGTCGATCTCGCAAAAAAGGTAGCAAATACGGAGATATCAATTGCAAATAGTGCAAATATCCATCTTTCGTAATACCGATTTCAGGCCAAACTGGCTTATTAGGATGCGTTATCTGAACAGTGTCTGGAATAGGAAAAAGCTGACGCTGCATATGCTGCCAATGACAATCCTCTGGCAACATCTCCAGTCGAAATGCATGAAAACGCGGTTCTCGACATTTACTGCCATCAAAATCAATACATGCTATATCGACACAGATGGATGGCTCCAACTCCCATGTTTCATTATTCCTCTGCCCATTTGCTTGAAAAAAAGCAATAAGTGTTTTACGTTCTTCCTCTGACATTCCATGTTTAAAACTAACTACTTCAACTAGCTCCTTCTGTTGATACATACTGCCATGAAAATAACCATTGCTATGATCATATTTCGTAACGATCACCGTTACATATCTCCAATTTTTTATTTTCAACCAATGTGTCGAGCGTGTATCCCCAACCCATTTACTCGTTTTCCTCTTCGCAACCATGCCCTCTCCGTTGTAAACCTTAATAGCCTGCCAAAGAGGTTCACTTTGCTCCACACTATTAATCACTTGCAAAGAACGCTGATCCTCATAATTGACAGTCACCGGGAGCTTTAAAGTCGTAAAAAGCTTAGAAAGTTGCTGTTTGCGTGTTTTTAAGTACTTACTTGTTAGCGACTCTCCTTTTAAGCTTAGTAAATCAAAAGCTATATAATGACAAGGAAAAGCTTTTGCATGCGTAGCAATAACATCTTTGTTTTGCATCCTCCCTCTTTGTTGGACGAGCGAAAAATCACTGTTAAAGTTATTTATTAAACAAACTAATTCACCATCAAATGTAAGTGGTAAATACTTTTTAACTTTATTAAATAGACTTTTACAAAAATCGAGTATCTCTGGAAACAAGTTATTTAAGTTATTGCCATTTCTACTTATTAACATTGGCTGTTCGTCCCACACTAACATACATCTAAATCCATCATATTTTGTTTCGAACATCCATTCCTCACCAATTGGCGTTTCAAGCACTTCCGTTAAAAGCATTGGTTTCATATGAATCCCTACTTTTCTTTTTACTTTCAGTTTTTGACGATTTCACTTTAAGATACATAAAAATAAGCAAAATATATCATAGTAAGAAAAACGAGGTGATTCAAATGCATACAGTTTGGAAAGGCAGTATCTCATTTGGTCTTGTCAATATACCGGTAAAACTTCATGCCGCTACTGAAAATAAAGACATTAAATTACGACAGCTCCATAAAGAATGTCATACCCCTATTAGCTATAAAAAGGTTTGTGAAGGCTGTAACCAAGAAGTAAAAGATGAGGATATCGTAAAGGCGTATGAATATGCCAAAAATAAGTTTGTCGTATTAGATCAAGAAGAATTAGAGAGCTTGCGGAAGGAAAATGAAGATAAGGCCGTTGAAATCATTGATTTTGTGAAATTAACAGAAATCGACCCTATTTATTTTGAGCGCACATATTTTTTGTCCCCTGATTCGACTGGCGGAAAGGCTTATTCCCTACTACGCCAAACTTTAGAGCAATCAGGAAAAATAGGCGTTGCTAAAATTATTATCCGTTCAAAAGAGCAATTAGCAATCGTACGCGTTTATCAAAACGCTTTAGTGATGGAAACGATTCATTACCCTGATGAAGTAAGAAGTGTTGGTGATGTTCCAAATGTACCAAGCGAACAAAATATAGTTCCAAAAGAGCTAGAAACTGCACTGATGCTCGTTGATCAATTAACGACCGAATTTAATCCTGAAAAATATACAGATGATTACCGCAATGAATTAATGGAGCTTATAGAGGAGAAAAAAGCTACGAGTACAATTTCAGCTAACGATAAACGCCCGGTCCCAGATAATGTCACGGACTTAATGACAGCGCTCCAAGCCTCTTTAGAGAAAACGAAAAAGCCCGCAACGAGAAAACGAACAACGAAAACGAAGAAAAATGCTTAAAATACACATAGAAGAAGCGTATCCTTTATTTATTGGATATGCTTTTTTTAAAGAATCTTCCTTTTACTTGATACGACAATTAGCTTGTCTCTATACATTCCATATCTTTAATAAAAAATTATCATTATGGTTGTCAAATTATCATTGTTTTTCCCTTTATAAAGTATTGAATTAATTTCAAAATTCATTTTAACGAACGATGGATAATTCGAATGGAAACTCAAAAAAATCAAAAGGATGTAAATGTAAATTCTCAAGAATACCTAACATTTCACTTGATTAACGTGGAACCAAAAATGCAAGGGCAAAACTCCTAAGAGAAATCGTAGCCATTATTAACAACGCTGGGTATCATCCTGAAGCGAAGCAAATGAAAGCTATGTTTAATCCGTAATCTCTCTCATCATTTACTTCAAATTGTCTCCCTTTATCCAAATCGATAAAGGGAATTTTACATTTTAACTTTACATAACATTAGAAAAAGGAAGTACCGATGAAGGGCCAACCCTTTTCATTTAAATTATAAGTTATTGTATATGCAGCATTTTATACAGTCAGAGGCTGTGAACAAAGTTTTACCATTTAGAAACTGCTGTTCCAGCATAAATGGCTTTTGCTTTTTTATCAAACGAAGATTTATTTGCCCAAATTTCAGTTTTCACATGTAATCCTTGAGAAGAATACCAAGTTGTAACCTTTAGATACTGTCCTACAACTGCTGGTGGGAAATCTTCAATTACACCAACACTAGTAAGACCATAATAAGTTATGAATCCCAAATATGCTTTGCCTAAAACGAATCCAATTTTACTTTTTTTGAAGTAATACTCAATTGCGGCACCTAAACCTACAACTACAAAATATTCAGCTCCAGCCTCTAATTTACTAACTTCATGATATGTTACTTCTTTTTTATCAGGATAATTAAATACTGACTTAAGATGTTTGCTTACTGTGTACCTCCCTGAAAGTTTAGCAACAACATTTTGAGTTCCAATAGCTTTACTTTATAAGTTACTTTAATTGTTCCATTAGTGTTTTTTGTAACACCTGTTACTGCAATATTTGCATCAATGACAGTACTAGCCATAAATAAAACACTCCTTTTTATAGTATTTGATGTACATCTGTTATACAAAGTGGATGTATTAACATTAAAATCAACCATTCCATTAAATTAATTTTAAGTACGAAAATACGATAGCTAATTGACTTTTTTGCTATTTTTTGAACTAAAAGTTGAAGGTACAGCATAAAGCTGTCCCTTTTTGATACCATATTAAATAATAGAAAGAGCAGGAGGAAAAGCGCCTCTTAAATTAGTTATGTGTTAGGTAGAGCCAACTTTAGGTCTCGCAACAGATCGATATTACTTAAACTAAAAGAGGCAAGCTCAAATTGAGGTAGAATTTTAAATTTGGAGGGAAATATGTATGAAGAAAAAAATAAGACTCGGTTTGTTTGCAATTGGTATAGCAATGATGTTAGTAGGTATGACTTATTTATTGGGGTATTCAACAAATGAATTTTTAAAGTATCCTTTGTATTTAGGAATGTTATTAATAGTTATATTTTTCCCTATCCATAAAAAATATTAAAAAAAGTAAGCTCTCAATCTTTTCGACGAGAGCTTTACTTATTAGAAATATAAAAAAGCATAAGTGGCTTCAAGAACAATACAAAAAGGATTAAAGACAAAATTAAAAGGCATGAGTCCGATACAATATCGAACCATGCCCTAACCGGTGCCTAATGAAATAACCGTGTCTAGCTTTTAAGGGTCGCTTCAATTTTTGTATTGTAATACGTTATATACTTTCAAATTTTTTGAAGGATAAAAACTCATTATTCCCGAAGAAATTCTCCATTACAGAGTTGTCGTAACAGTTTCCTTTACTAGACATACTTTGGAGAATACCTCTTGATTGAAGCGCCTGACCTGAATTTGTTCTCACCATCGTTAATGTCGTTATCAAACGTTAACTGATTATCTTGGTTATTATGACGGATTTGTTTGTCATATCTTTGAGATTCAAAATTATTGAGAAGGTCGTTTTATAAATGCTTAAAATGTACACATAATAAGCATATCCATTATTTATTGGTATTCTTTTTTTAAAGAATCTCCCTTTTACTTGTTACGACTAATAGCTTGTCTCTATACAGTCCATATCTTTGATAAAAATTGGGTTTGCCAATCTCCTCAAAATGACGATTCCATTTAAACATTTTTATAAATATTGAGAAGCTCGGTTTGTAATTGGACTTTTCCAACCCAAGTTTTTGTAATAAAAACCTTTTTATTATTCGATAGACTCGTATGTAATAATTCGTATTTAAGAAAATAATTAAGTCTGCATTTGAAAAACTTTGTGCTACCCAGTCCTCATTATGAACTCCCTCAATAATCCACTCATTAGTAAAAGTTATATTTTTTAAATAATCCACTTTTTGTTGATCGGTCCTTCTACTATCACCAGATTTTTGCCTTATCCAAACAACATTATCTAATTCATAATAAGGAATGTCTAATTTCTCGGATAATTCTTTCGCTAAAGTTGTTTTTCCACTCCCAACAGAGCCAATGATATGTATTTTACGCGGAAACTCCTTATTCAAACGAACCCTCCTATTCATTTTTTCATTTGATTATTTTGGCTCATCAACATAGCGTGGTTGATTTCCGTTCCGGCTGGTCGCTTTGTATCTGACGCTTCGCTTTCACAAGATTCTATCCGTTGGTTCGGAGGTTCTTTCCGTTGCTTTGACGATTCTATTCGTCGTTTCAAGTTCTATCCATCTTTTCAGAGATTCTATCCACGATTTTGGATGTTCTATCCATCTTTTCACACAGAGCAAAGCTTCCTGGGTGCGTCTGACGAGCCGCTTCGCTCCAGGGTCTCGGGCCAACAGATATTTTTTGCGTGAAAGCGTAGTGATAACGTAGCGGCAGCAGAGGGTTTTATCTGTGCGAAAGCGAAGCGGCAGCAAATGTTTTATCTGCGCGAAAGCGAAGCGGCAGCAAATGTTTTATCTGCGCGAAAGCGACAGCAACACCAACAGCACGACGTTGGTCACAAGGCATTATCACAGGATGAGTTGCCCAGCCTCCACTTCAATCAACATATATACATAGCATACGTTTATACATAGCATACGTTTCAATAAACACCATCTCAATCTTTTAAAAAGAACCTAATTTGTAAGAATATTATATTCATTATACAATATTCTTACAATTAAAGTTGAAGGAGCCAAATTATATGTTTCAAAATGAGTTTTATGGAAATTTAGAAAAATATAATAACCCTATTGAATATGATGAACTCTATAAAAATTATAAAGTAGATTTATATTATATTGAGAATCACCTAAAAACAAAGAACGATACGATTATTGAATTAGCTTGTGGGACAGGTCGATTAGCTATTCCCCTTGCCAAGCAAGGATATGAGGTTTATGCAATTGATATTCACGAAGGGATGATTCAGCAAGCCATTGAAAATGCGAAAAATGAGAATGTTGATGTACATTTCACTGTGCAAGACGGCACACAACTAAATTTACCAATCACATCAAATTTTATTTATATGACAGGTAATTCATTTCAACATTTTTTAAGTAATGATAGTCAAAACGCTTTATTCCAATCCGTTAAACAACACTTACATCCTGGAGGAGAATTTGTATTCGATACGCGAAACCCAATTCTAAGCGAGCTATCTATTGTAGATGAATACGAGGAAATCTTAGTTACTAGCAAAGGTGAAAAACTAACCATTCAACATCATGAAGAATATGACCCTATCACACAGATTTTAACTTGTCGTTCTATCAATAAGCTAGAACATTCAACTTTCGAAGATTCAATTCGAATTCGCTATACATATCCAATGGAATTGAAGAGGCTATTAGAACAAAATGGATTCGACTTGTTACATCTATATGGGTCATGGAACAAAAGTGAGTTTACAAAAGATAGTATTTGTATGATTGTACATGCACAATTGAAAAAATAATTACTCATTCCACAAACACCAGTTCCCCCGTTCTGTTATAATGTAGAAAAAACTAGGAGCTCAATATTAGATGATAAACATTCGTGAACGCATGGAGCATTACCATATAACAGGTTTAAGCATTGTAGCTATCGAAAAGGGAAAAATAAGTAAGCAGGAACATTTTGGTGTTCTAGAAGCAGGTACCGATAAAATAGTTAATGAGCACTCCATTTTCAACGCTTGTTCCATCAGTAAGTTTCTAACAAGCATTTTAGTAATGAAATTCGTAGAACAAGGAATTGTAGATTTAGATGAAGATGTTAATAAAAAACTAGTTTCATGGAAGGTCCCTGACAATCCATTGACGAAGCATAAAAAAGTTACATTACGCAACTTACTTTGTCATCAATCTGGTATTGTGGACCCTGAGGGCAGTTTTATGGAACTAGAATCTTTCAACGAAATACCGTCCATGGTAGAAATATTGAATGGTACAACCTCATATTGCCCTACTACCATTGAAGTGACATATGAACCTGAAAGTGAATTTCACTATTCTGATGCAGGCTTTTGTCTTATTCAACTATTACTAGAAGATATAACTCAAAAACCTTTTTCTTATCTCATGGACACTTTTATATTTAAACCACTAAGCATGACAAACAGTACATGTACTACCTCTCTTTCAACATCGACTTTAGATAATTTTGCATGTGGCCATGATCAAAATGGAGCTGTAATTCCAGGGAAATATTCTATTTATCCTTATATTGCCGCTTGTGGTATATGGACTACCCCAAGCGATTTAACAAAATTATTATTGGATATTATGAATGCCGTCAAAGGACAAAGTAACATTGGCATTGCGTCCAAACAAGTAAAAGAACTATTCCGCTCCCAAGGCTGTAAAGAATGGACAGGTCTCGGTGTATTTCTAGATGGCACGGACAGCAAACTCGAGTTTACCTCTCTTGGCTGGGGTGTTGGATTTCAATGTATGTTAGTCGCCTATCCATATATTGAACAAGCGATTGTTATGATGAGCAATACTGATACAGGTATGCATCAAATGAAGGGAATCATGGGGGAAATCTACCGTTCTCTTTCCTCCTATTAAAAAGAGGCTTATCAAATTATATAAGGGTAAAGGAATAGAGGATAATTAGTCTATTATATAGGCTGTTATCCTCTTTTTATTTGCATAATAGGCTAAAAATATAAGGGTTTATTAATAAGTACAAATAGTATATTATGGATATTGCATAGGAACATTCGTTTGTAATTAAGAGGGTGTAGCCTTGGTCCGAGGTAGGACTCCGCAGAAGCAAAGTTTCGAGGACCTTAGAGAAACAAACATACCAATTAACACTATGGGTTAAGCGCCTTCTCTAACCTAACAATAGGAGATGATTAATGAATGGACATAGAAGTTTTAAAAGTACCGATGGATGACAATAGGATTATCTATGTCTTGCTAGATGCTGACAGAAAACCAATTGAAGTGGTAGCAAAGTATATGAAATATCTCTATAACAGTGGAAAAACACCTAATACTTTAAAGGGATATTGTCAGGCTTTAAAAGCCTATTTTACTTATTTAGGGCAATTAGGGATTGATTATAACCAGGTCTCTTTTGAAGTTCTATCGAACTTTGTGGGTTGGCTTTCAAATCCTTATGAGAGTGTAAAAGTGACTCCTCAGAAGAAAACCTCAGCAAAGCGAGCTGAGTCAACTGTGAACAATTATATTACTGTTGTAACGAACTTCTATGATTATTTATATCGAAGCGATTTAATAGATTCGAACATTGGCGATAAATTAATGAAAAAAGTATTCTCGGGTGCTGGTGGTAAAGGATATAAAAGTTTTTTAGAGCACGTTAGCGGAAATCAACCCTACTCCAAAAATATTCTTAAACAAAAAGAACCCAGAAAGAAAGTAGAGATTTTCACAAAAGAACAAGTTGAAATCGTCTACAATGCTACTACGAATATTAGAGATAGATTCTTAATACGTCTACTATTCGAAACGGGTATGAGGATTGGGGAGGCTCTTTCTTTATTTTTAGAAGATTTAAAACTTGATAATAAACATAGAAAACATCAGATTCATTTGACAGAGAGAGGCGTATTACCTAACGGCGGCTATTTAAAAACGGGTGAAAGAAAAATCGATGTATCGCAGGAACTGATGGATCTATATGATGATTATTTGTATGAAGTGATTGATGATTTGGATTTGGACCATAACTTTGTTTTTGTGAAACTGTATGGTGATAACCTAGGTTCACCAATGGAATACCATAATGTTCGTGATGTGTGTCAAGAACTTAAGAAAAAAGCTGGGTTTCATATAACTCCACATATGTTTAGACATACCCACGGAACTCTTTATTACCTTGCGACCAAAAACATTAAAATGGTGCAAGAGCGTTTAGGGCATTCTCAAATCCAAACAACCATCAAATACTACCTCCATCCTTCCGAGGATGATATCCGCAAGGATTGGGAAAAGGCAGCTCCAACATTCAATCTAGGTTCGATAAAGATTAGAGAGAATGGAAAGGAAGACCCTGTTCTATCGGGTGTTTCTGATGAAGCATTTCCTTTTTAAATCAATAGATAAGGAGTCAGGATATTGAATAAATACACAGCGTGCAATAATTTATCCCAGAATGACTATTGGGACTTGATTACCTCTACCCTTTCCTCTTACGAGGTAAAAGAAGTGTTAGGCGATGGAAAGCTCAAGACATATAAGGCCGAGGATGATTACTTTCTGGTCAATGATGTTTGGAATGCTGATACCATTGGTCAAATCCCTAATTTTGCAGAAGAATATAAAAGCACAGGAAGAAAGATAACATTCACTTCTGAAAGTCTTTCGGTATCCTTGGAACTTAAATTTGTATTTTATCTTAAGCTTTTTAATGATGGATGGAGTCTTTCTTCTGCATTTAGTAGTAATAAAGCTAACCTAAATCGATTGAATGAATACCTAAACGAAAGACATCCTAGACATCCTAGACTCCCTTCCCTTTTGGAATTGGACATCGACAAAGAGGAAAAACGGTGGATATGGTGGTTGATCAAAAAGGGGATAGTAACAACTCAAAAGAATTCAACCCCTATAGGTAATGACGTAAAAATTACAGAAAACAAATCAGCAGCAGCAGCATTTTTGCGATCAATTTATGATTACTTATCAAAACAAACAGATACCCGTGAAGAATGGGAAAAAGATAGATGGGATGTTAGGGTTCTAAACAAAAAATATGGCATTGAATATAATCGTTCAATGACTAATTACTATATAAATTTTAAAAAGGTACAAAACGAAGAATTCAGAAAACACTTCAAAAAGTATATAAAAAATAGATTGCTAGGTGCTCGGAATTTTTCGTGGAGTTCAGCTAAGAATTATAATAGGTATTTATCAATGTTTTTGAATTTTGTTAGTGAAATAGAACCTGATTGGAATAGTTTAAATGAACTCACAAGAGAGCATTTCGAGAAATATTTAGAGTATCTTAATCATTATGCAAAAAACAATATAAAACAAAAGAACGCAAATCCTACAAGATACATAATCTCTAACATTTGTTGTGTTAATGTATGTCTTGAAGATTTCCAAAGATATGAGTCTAGTATTGCACCAACCAAACCTGTAACAAAGCTTATTTATCCTGGAGATATCCCTAATATGCCTAAGAAAGCAACAGATGACATTGACCACGTTCCAGACTTTGTGTTGGAGCAATTGTTCGAGCATATCAATGAACTTCATCCAGATGTTCAGCCAGTCGTTTGGGTTATGTATAAAACAGGATTGCGTGTCAGTGATGCATTGGGACTGACACAGGAATGTCTATTTCGTTTAAATGGTAAAAGCTCTGTTAAAACCGACATAGAGAAGACCTATGTGATAAATCATAAAATACCCATTGATGAAGAATTGGCAAATCTGCTCGCCGTATTGATCCACAATTCAGAAGAACGCAGCAATGATGGCAACAATCCAGATAAATTTATCTTTGTCCGATACACTGGTTCCCTTAAGGGAAAGCCATACAGTCAAAACTGGATTCAGAACAAAATGAACGAACTGGCACATAAAAAGAAAATTGTTGATGAGGCGGGGAATATTTTCCATTTTAAAAACCACGCTTTTAGGCATACCTTTGGTGTAAAGATGATAAATGGCGGGGCTGATATTTTAACAGTGCAAGAACTTTTGGCTCACGCATCTCCTGAAATGACAATGCGTTACGCTAAGTTAGTGGATGATACAAAACGCAAAGAGTTTGAGAAGGTCGTGAAAAGTGGCGTATTTAGCTTTGACTTGGATGGTAAAGTTGATCAAGTGGCAGAGAACGAGGAAATTCCAGAAGACATTATGGATGCATTATGGCGAGATGAAAAGTTAAATGCAATGGACAATCCTTATGGGACTTGTCGAGCCAGAGTAAATGGAAACTGCCCTTTAGCAGCTGAACCACCTTGTCTTACAGCAAACAATGGGAAGCCTTGTTTTGATTTAGCTGTTGGTATGAGCAGTTTCGATGTAAAGAAATATGAGCTTCACATAGAATCAACCACTAAGATGATTGAAGCAGCAAAAAAATATGACCGACAAGATATGATTGAAGCGAATGAAAAGAACTTGGAGAGATACAAAGACATATATAATACCATTAAAAGTGGAAACGTCATTTTCGGTAACTTAGAACGTATGCAGAGAAAACTAGAACGTATGAGAAAGAAAGGTGTTAAGAATGGCTAGTATCGACCGAGAAGAGCAAATAAGGCACTTACACGAGGAACGTAAACGTAAGACAAAAGAAAAGGTTGAAAACGCCATTAAACGGCTTACTAAGGATTCTAAGGCTATTAATTTCAACAGTGTAGCAAAAGAAGCTGGCGTAACGAAAGCGACCTTGTATAATCATTCTGACATTCGAGAACGTATTGAATTCTTACGAGATCAACAAGAAAAAGCATATAGTAATGCAAGAGCTAAGCGAGACGAAGCAAATCAAGACGCAATGATCGCTTCTCTTAGGCGGAGAATCAAAAAATTGGAAGGGAGAATTGAAGAGTTGGAAGATGAAAACAAAAAATCACGCAAAACAGAAAGTACAGAACTAGCAGATTATATGAAAAATTTATAACAAAGGCTAGTGTAGTAAACATTGTTACAAAGATCATAAAAAAAGAGACAGCAATCGCTGTCTCTTATTAAACTAAAGCCCCCGTTAGTTTAATAAGAGGGTCTGTATATTCTATCTGTGTCTATAACAAAATCAACTTCAATATATATATCATTACTTAAATCACGATTCTTAGTATTCTATAATCAATTAATCCTCATCATACAAATTATCTACAGATTCTTGTAAAGACTCTAATAGATACTCGCTGAAGTTTTCATAAGTAATGGCATACAGTTCCTTTGAAAAACGACTCCAAAAGACAACAGGGCACTCGCCATCGTTCATTTGATTGGTATCTAAGCAAGTCACAGAACCATCGATATCTTCTAAAACAATATACTGTAATGGTAGGTCGTACTTCTCTCTATACAATTTCGTGTGGTAAACAACGGAAGCATCCGCGGCAGGTTTCTCACAACCATTTATATCTATTCCATTAAGTCCGCCGCTACCATACTGTTTTAAAAACCAATGATAACTCTTCGGGAATGTAATGTTTAGTATTCGAGCTGCTTCTCGAATCGTATCTTCATTTACCCCTCCCATAAAATCTCCATCTTTTTCATATGTGGAAATGATTGAAATAATCTTGTCATTCAATTTTTTATATCCCTTCTAAATGTTCTTGCGCTCTCATTTTTCTATAGCTATTTCTAAAATTATTATACTGTGTTATTCCGATAAAACAATCTGGGCCGATTGTTGAACACAAGTTAAACAACACTATTCAATTAACCTGCTCCATTAGTTCAATAAGAAAAAAAGAGCTGCTTATGCAACTCAATGATCTTCAAGTAAAGCTACTCGTTAGTTTAATAAGGGGTAGCACCAGCAAAACGCGAATTTTGTACGCAAGTGAATTTTCATAGAGAAAAAGCCGATTTCTTCTATGTATAGAGAAAATCGGCTTTGTAAATCAATGCAGTAAAATAATATGAAACTTATAAATATATATCATTACTTAAATCACGATTCTTAGTATTCTATAATCAATTAATCCTCATCATACAAATTATCTACAGATTCTTGTAAAGACTCTAATAAATAATCGCTGAAGTTTTCATAAGTAATGGCATACAGTTCCTCTGCAAAACGATTCCAAAAGACAACAGGGCACTCGCCATCGTTCATTTGATTGGTATCTAAGCATCTCACAGAACCATCGATATCTTCTAAAACAATATATTGTACGGGTAGGTTATATTCTTCTCTATACAATTGTGTGTGGTAAACAACTGAAGAATCCGCAGCCGGTGTCCTACAACCATATATATCTATTCCATCAAGTCCACCGCTACCATATTGTTTTAAAAACCAATGATAACTCTTTGGGAATGTAACGTTTAGCATTTGTGCTGCTTCTCGAATCGTATCTTCATTTACCCCTCCCATAAAATCTCCATCTTTTTCATATGTAGAAATGATTGAAATAATCTTGTCATTCATCTTTTTATTTCCCTTCTAAATGTTCTCGTTCTCTCAGTTTCCAATAGTTAATTCTAAAAGTCTTTTCGTGGTCTTCCTTCGAGTAAAGAATTACAAATATCAAGGTAAATATTGCTATAAAATCTGAAGAATCTCTCCCCATCCTCACATTAAGATACTTCCCTTCGTTCTAAAAATTTTTCTATAGAATATTTAACCTATCAAATCTTAACAATGTATTGCCTTATTTCATATATGTAATTTTTTCCTTATTAAACTAATCTGCCTCGTTAGTTTAATAAGAAAAAAGAGCTGCATACGCAACTCAACGATCTTCAAGTAAAGCACCCCGTTACTTGAAGAATCTAAATTTCTGTTCCATTTGAGAGTCTCTTTTTAATAACAAAATAAGTTACTACTCCTAAGCTAATGTAGATTATTAACATACTACTACCCAATATCGCAGAGTATTTATATACATTATAAAGACTGTATATACTTAGTAAAATATAGATTGTTAAAAACACAAATCCTTTCTTTCTGCTTTTCACAAAGACTGAGGAAAAAATAGCTAAAACTATACTAACGACTGCCAACTGAAATAAAATGAGTATTGTGAACATCAAAATATTATTATCCATTACACCAATCCCCCTACATGACTTCTACAAATGTAAGCAATTTCCTTATTCAACTAAACTGCGCCGTTAGTTGAGTAAGGCAAGATAAAACAACAATCGTTACGAACAGAATCATAAAAAATAGACCACCATATTTTATATGTATAATATGCTTGATCTATTTATTTACATACGTTTGAAGGTTGTCACCCTAAGATAAATTAATTAGCCTCTTTTTTCAGGTATAGATCATCAGCCCTACAATTTTGGTTTCAGCTTAACTGATGAGAAACTGTTGATTTTCGCGGAGAGTGGCAACTCCTGCGGGATGAGCTTGCGCGGATAGCCCCGCAGGAACGTAGTGACGAGGAGATTGAAGCCAAGCCCGCGGAAAGCGGAAACTCGGAGTGAAAATCAACCTTTGTGGCAGATTATCTAACCTTTTTCTTCACCTTATAATGCATTTGCACCATTTGCCCAAAGCGTTGTGTATTTACTAACTCCAGGTCTTGAAATGGATTACTATCCTTAAACAATGGAATGCCAGAACCTAATAAGTGCGGTGTAATCGTAATAATTATTTCATCTATTAACTGTTCCTTTATAAAAGGGTCGAGAATTCCCGCTCCACCAACCATCCAAATTTTAGACCCTTCCTGTTCCCTTAACTTTTTAGTAAACGCTACAATATCTTCATTTACAAACTCAACATGTTCGTTTTGACCACTTAGTGAAGTTGTGAATACATAACATTTCTTATCGGGATATGGAAAAGACTCAATGTGGTCTACAACCCAATCATACGTTCTTTTACCCATAATAACAGTATCAATGGATTGATACATATCTGAATATCCAGCATCCCCTTCCCCCTCTGCTTCCTCCAGCCATTGTAAATCATCATTCTCTTTTGCAATATATCCATCCAAACTAGTTGCAATATATAAAATAATTTCTCGTGACATAACATCATCTCCTTAAACTTTTGAAAAACTTCTGAACAAAATCTATACTAAACAAAAAACATGACAACTACTGGCATGATTAAATGAAAAAAGGTGAGAAAATGTCAAAAGCAAAACGACTATTAGATATCCTTCTGTTTGTAAGTGCAAAAAAGAAATTTACTGCACAAGAAATTTCAGATGAGTTCAATATATCGATTCGCACGGTCCATCGATATATTTTAGATTTAAGTGATATGGGTTTACCTATTTATGCAGAACAAGGGCGGAACGGTGGCTATACTGTCCTATCGAGCAGACTTCTTCCCCCTATTTTATTTACAGAAGATGAGGCAGTTTCGATTTTCTTTGCGTTCCAATCACTTCATTATTACCGTGATTTACCCTTTAATACAGAAATACAATCCGCTTCTCATAAGCTTTATTGCTCGCTTCAGGAAGAGGCAAAGCGGAAAGTAGATCAACTTCAATCTTACATCGCGTTTTGGAATCCTAAACGGGCGATTGAAACCCCTTTATTGAAAGTCGTTTTAGAGACAGCTATTGAAAACAAAAATCTACATATTCACTATGAATCAAAATCAGGTACAACTACAAAACATATTCATCCAATTGGTGTGTATGCTCATGATGGGTTGTGGTATATGCCTGCCTTTGATTTCACAAAACAAAAAATATTACTGTTTCGTGTAGACCGAATTGTTTCCATTATAGAAAGTGAAGAGAACAAAGAGGTATTTGTAAATTTGAAGGAATGGTTTAGTAGCAATTATGAAAATAAACAACCTATCCGTTTACATGTACTATTATCAAGAGAAGGTGTGCGACAATGCAAAAGCGAACCAAACCTAGAAGATTTGGTCATGATCAAAGAAGATGGCACCGGTTATATTAATGCCAATATAGACAAAGGTGAGCTTAATTTTATTAGCCCCCTTTTCTATCGGCTTGGCATGCATGCACAAATTGTAGAACCGAAAGAATTAGTCCATATTTTACGGCAGCAGGCAAAAGACATTTTATCTATGTATCCAGAAAATGATTAAAGTTATATGACGATTTTGTAAGATTGGCGTAACATTCATCGTTACTACTTTATGGATAACTTCCGTATACTTTGTAAATGAGGAGTGAGAAACATGCAACCAATTGATTTAAACAAACGTATTGATACACTAGATTATTTAAGAGGGTTTGCTTTATTAGGAATTATTTTAGTCAATATTCCAGGATTAATGCGGATTAATCTACCTGACACATCTGTAGATGTTGCTTACAATAGGTTTTTAACACTTTTTGTGGAAGGTAAGTTTTTCACCATTTTTTCATTTTTATTTGGTGTAGGCTTTTATATTTTCATTTCCCGTGCAATAGCTAAAAATGAAAATGCCTACTTTTTATTTGTTAGAAGAATTATTATTTTATTGTTAATCGGGCTTGTACACTTTTATTTCCAACCTGGAGAAGCATTAACCATCTATGCAATATTCGGGCTAATAGCGTTACCTTTTTACAAAGTTCGTAAAGAAATAAACATGACTATAGGGCTTATTTTATTAGCGGTAACCGCTTATTTTGGTTTCAAAATTGCCATGCCGTTCCCTCTAATGTTACTGGGATTAGCTGCTGGGCAGTATCGAATTTTTGAAAAGATTCATGACAATCGTAAAAGAATAATTATCTTGACAGTTATTATGTTCTTTATTAGCGTAGGGGGATTGCTGTATCAATGGCATTATGTCCCAGAGGCAATGGTGAACTTTGATCAAATGACAGAAGATGAGCTTAAGGTACATGTGACAAACATTGAAAAGTTTACACTTATTGGGCTTCAATTTAGCCCATTTGTATCAGCATTTTATGTAGGATTATTAATGCTTTTACTGCAACGTCCTTTATTTCAAGTTTTGCTTTCACCTTTAAAAGACTATGGTCGAATGGCATTAACAAATTATTTAGGACAAACCGCGCTGATTTTAATAATTGGTAATACTTTTCACCTTATTGGCAATATTCGTTTCATTCAATCTCTATGGATTTGTATAGGCATTTACATTTTCCAATTGCTATTCAGTAAGATTTGGTTAAAATACTTTAAATTTGGTCCATTCGAGTGGTTATGGCGCATGGGAACGTATTGGACAGTCCCTTCCTTGCTTAAAACTTCTACTAAATCAAAAAAACATACCTAAAAAAAATAATTGATTTAGGCAAGAACCTAACAGCCATCTTTTCTATTTCATAAAATGGTAGTGTACCTAATTTGCTTCCAACTTGCTCATACCTTGGGCAAGAAACACACCCCCATCATTATTAAATCTTTCTTTGGTCACTTTCCGCTTAGGAAAAGTGGCCTTTTTTCATATCCCCCCAAAATTTCTATAAAAAAACCGACAAAATCATTCAAGATTTTGTCGGTACTTTGCTTATTTAGCAGTTCAAATATTAGTAATCCTAATTGGAGTAAAATAAGTAATCGTCATAAACGAAAAGGGATTTTCAAACCTTGATTTCTAGTGTTGAAAAATGTCCTCCCAACCTACTTCTTTAGCTACCACAATTTTTCTACATCAAGTCGCTACTCCTCTAATATTAGTCAGAAGTTTTTAATTCTATATACATGGTTATTCAACACACCCGATAATTCTTCTTAGTATACACAAAGCCTTCTAAAATTCTACGAGCTGTGCGTACGACTTTAATTGAACTAATTTGACCAGCGATTAATTCTACCTTTGTTTCCATAATCCCAGCAGGATGTCCTAATCGAACAATTTTTTGGTTCACCTTTATCACATCGTATAATACGGTATCTTTTAAAAATATACCTGCTGTTGTACAGATAGCACCTGTGATAGCAAGTGCCTGATGAGGCTTTTGCATCGACATCATCCTAATCACGCAATCCATATCCTTGGCTTTTCTCTCCACGCCCGCTACATCAATATAATCTGTAGGAGGTGCAATAATCGTCATTTTAGGTACAGCTGGTGATTTTTTCGTGGCCTCATCTTTACTGGCAAACTGGCACAATTCAGTCGCGATTGATCTAATTTCTTCTAACTCTGCTAGTTTTTCTAGTGAAAAATCTTCAGGTAGCTCAACACCTGTAAGCCCCACATCTTGAGCATTGACAAAAACTAATGGATTAGCAACATCAATAATGGAAACATTTACAGGCCCTTTTGACGATTTTATCACATCAATAGGATTTCCAGTTGGAAACAGCTTCCCTGTCACAGCTCCTTCAGCGTTAGAAAATGAAAGATAAATAGGAGAACCTGTTCCTGGAACTCCAGGAATTGAATACATTCCATCCGTTTTCACTCGACCGTTTTCAACTTCTACTTCAGCAATAATCACCTTCTGAGTATTCGTGTTGAATATTCTGACCCTAGTGATTGGTTCAATTGCTGGTACTAAACCTTGGTCGATGACATATGGACCCACAGCAGAAGAAATATTTCCACAGTTCCCCCTAAAATCAACTAATTGATGCTCAATGCTTATTTGGGCAAAAGTATATTCTATATCAATTCCTTCTAAATGGGACTTTTTAATAATTGCAGCTTTACTCGTTAATGAATTCGCTCCGCCAAGACCATCAATTTGTCTCTGATCTGGACTTCCCATGATATCTAGTAAAAATCGGTCCCAAAGCAAACGGTCTTTTGGCATATTTTCAAAATGTATGAAAACCCCTTTACTTGTTCCACCCCTCATAACAACAACAGGTACTTTCATCTCAACAACCACCTTTTTTATTATCTTGATCATCTTTGAATTGGATATCAGATGCTTGTACACCAAAAAAGTAACTTCAGCCCACGTTCAACTCCCTACCTTTAAGGTGGGAGACTACTGTAACTGTCCTTTACCTTTCTTTTGTAACTGCCGTTTTACTTACGTTACAAAAAACACTTGTACCTGTCGCTCCGCTTTCGGTACATAAATCATTTGTTGAATTAAGTTAAAAGTACCGGTACTTTAAAAAGTATAGTATGATAAGCGATATCATAAGTAAAATAGATAATTTATTTCTAAAACCTTAAATTTTTTTTATAATCTTGATTTGGAGGGAACTACTTTGGATGAAAAAGACTGGAACGCTATTAAAATTTTATATGAAGAAAAAAATATCACTCGCGCCTCAGAACGTTTATATATTTCTCAGCCCGCATTAACTTACAGGCTTAAAAATTTAGAAAAAGAGTTTGGCATTAAATTATTCTTTAAAATAAAAGGAGGAATTGAGTTTACTTCTGAAGGCACACATTTAGTCGAGTACTCAGAAGAAATGATAAGGAATCTACAAAAAACGAAAGATTATATGTTAAATATGCAAAATGAAGTACGAGGAACATTAAGGTTAGGAGTTTCTAGTAATTTTGCTCAGTACAAACTACCCAAAATACTAAAAATGTTTTCAACCGAGTTTCCTAATGTACAATTCAACGTCAATACAGGTTGGAGTACAGATATTATGGATCATCTCGATTCCTCTTCTGTGCATCTGGGGATACTCCGGGGGAATTACGAATGGTATGGAAAAAAAACGTTACTTCATACTGAGAACCTTTGTTTAATTTCAAAAAAGGTGGTAGATATCGGAAACTTACCTAACCTTCCGTTTATTAACTATAACACTGACAGTACTTTAAAAGCCCTAATTACGGGGTGGTGGCATGATCGGTTCTCAGAACCACCAAAAATTACAATGGAGACCGATCGACTCGAGACATGTAAAGAGATGGTCAAAAATGATTTAGGTATTGCTATCGTACCCCAAATTTGTTTGCAGCCTTCAGACAATCTACATATACATGAACTATTTTATAAAAGTGGAGAGCCAGTATTACGCTATACATGGTTAATGTACAATCAAGATGTATTAAAATTGTCCACAGTTAAAAACTTTGTAGATTTTTTAAATAAACATCCAAATATTTAATTTCAAATCGAAAATCAGTAATGAAGAAATTTGCTTCTTAATCGTGACTTAAAATAAGAAAATATTAAAAAAGACAAAATTATCCTTATCATTTGACATTTGAATAAAAAGAGCAAGATGAGGAATATAGTTCAAATCATCTTTACTTTCTTAAGAACTTGTATATTTTTAATCTCCATTGAACTTCTCACTTGCTTCATAATTATCTTGTAAAAAGGAGACGCTCCTCTGTGATTTCTTCACCTTATTTACGTCCTTTCACTTTTTCCCCATAACCTCACACTCCTCTTTTACCATGCATACGTTCTTCTATATTTTTTAAACAACTAGATTCAGAAAAATTCATTACTTCCTTTAATTGATCGAAATGGAAATACCTCAACCATTGTAGTTTCAGTTGATTATAAGTTTTTTTTAAGAAATATCTAAAAAATTATATATTTTACTTATTTACACGATTGTAATAATCTGAAATCACTGAATATTCTAGTTATTTAGTAGGTAATTAAATAGTTCATCAAAATTTGTAATCAATTTCTTTAAAGGGGGAATTTATATTTTTACTTTCTTAGGAATTTCAATGGTCATAGTCTTTACGTATTTAATTATGACAAAAAAATTATCACCAGTTACAGCACTTGTCATTGTTCCAATAATTTTTGCTATCATGGCTGGGTTCCGTCTAGAACTTGGAAATATGATGCTGGATGGTTTAAAAGGGGTAGCACCTTCAGCTGCGCTGCTTTTATTTGCAATATTGTTCTTTGGTATATTAATAGATGCAGGTTTATTTGATCCGCTAATCAATGGAATGATGAAATTTGTAAAGGGGGATCCCGTTAAAATATCGATAGGTACTGCCATTATTGCAATGACCGTAGCATTAGATGGTGATGGGACAACAACCCATATGATTACTATTTCTGCTATGTTGGCACTTTACGTTCGAATTGGTATGAACCCGCTTGTTCTTGCAACCATTTCTTTACTTTCTATTAGTATTATGAGCGGTATGACTCCTTGGGGTGGCCCAGCAACGAGAGCCATTGCAGCCTTAAGTCTCGATGCTAATGAGTTCTTCTTGCCACTTATACCTACAATGGTATCAGGCATGATCACTATTCTTATTATCGCCTATGTTCTCGGAAGAAGTGAAAGAGTAAGAATCGGTGTGATCAATGTAGAGGAAGTTTCACCACAAACATTAAAGTTTAACGAGGCAGCTGCCACCAACTCACAACAGGAAGATATTAAACGTCCAAAATTAAGGTGGATTAATTTAATGTTGACTCTAACGGTGATGGTCGTCTTAGTTTTGGGTCTAATTCCAGTTTCGGTTTTATTTCTAATTGGTTTCGTATTGGCAGCTATGATTAACTATCCGAACCTAGATCAGCAAAAAGAACGTATTTTAGCCCATGCAGGAAACGCTTTAACGGTTGTAATATTAGTGTTTGCAGCCGGTATATTCTCAGGAATTTTCTCTGGAACAAAAATGGTTGATGCCATTTCCGATGCACTAATAGCTATTATTCCTGAATCCGTTGGCACTTTCTTCCCACTTGTTGTTGCACTGGTTAGTATGCCATTTACATTCGTTTTGTCTAATGATGCCTTTTATTTTGGCGTATTACCAATTTTAGCTGAAGCAGGATCAGCTTATGGTGCTAGCACTATGGAAATCGCAAGAGCTTCGGTGTTAGGTCAGCCTGTACATTTTCTAAGTCCGCTTGTTGCATCAACTCTCTTATTAATTGGAATGATTAAAACAGAACTTGGAGATCTACAACGTTATACCATTAAGTGGTCCGTACTATGCTCTTTAGTTATTATCATTGTTGCTTTTGTAACTGGCGCTATTAACTAGTATTTTTGTTATCAATTTCGACTCAGCGTACTTGCAATAGTTGTTCTGCCGCTACGTTAGTACTTCGCTTTCCAATTTGTAGAATGAAGATAAATCGGCCATCCAAATTTAGTACACTCAACTGAATTTGGAATGGCCTTATTAACGCTAATAAGAAAACAATATATTTTATATTTTCTTTTATAATCTTCGTTATCACTTTTACAATCGTTCTAGCTAGGTTCATAGCCATAACCAATCGGCTATCATATCAGTATGCCCTAGCGCCTTTTTAAAATAGAAAACGTACTCTGCCTCTTACAACGGTACAAGTAAGGGGTTTCTGCTTTCTTCAAACGTCACTTCTTACAAGTGAACCTAATGATCTCTAAAGTATTGATCCGTATTGATGCATTGAAATAGGAAACTAAAAGAGGAGGGTATCCATTTGGATGAGCGGGATTGGAACATTTTGCAAACACTTTACCATGAAAAAAATATTACAAAGACTGCACAACAGCTATACATCTCTCAACCAGCCTTAACAAAACGCTTAGCACATTTAGAAAAGGAGCTAGGGGTAAAGATTGTAAATAGAGGGCGACGAGGAGTTCAATTTACTCCACAGGGAGAGTATTTGGCAAAAAGCGCCCATAAAATAATAGTAACCATTCAAAAAGTTAAAGAGAATGCCCTTAATATGGAGAATAATGAAGCTGGCACACTAAGATTAGGGGCTTCTAATTTTTTCACAGATTATATGCTTCCCCTGCTACTTAAATTGTTCAAAGAACAATATCAAAGTATTGAGTTCAAGATCACAACTGGGATTAGTAGTGATATTGCTCATTTAATTTACGATAAAGATGTTCATATTAGTATTGTAAAAGGTGATTACAGCTGGAAAGATCAGAAACATTTATTATTTGAAGAAACGATATGTATTGCTTCGAAAGAAAAAATAGACATATGTAATCTCCCTAAATTAACCAGGATTGATTATCATACCGACTCATTTCTCAAAAATTCGATTGATAATTGGTGGTATGAGTACTTTACTCAACCACCGCTAGTCAACATTGAGGTAGATAAGGCGGACACGTGTAAAAAAATGGTTGTTAACGGATTAGGCTATGCTATCTTGCCAAGTATGATTTTGAATGATACTAACGACATCCATAAAATAATTCTTAAAACAACTGACGGAAAACCAATTGTTCGTAAAACTTGGATGCTTTATCATGAAGAATCACTGGAATTAAACATTGTAAAAGTATTTGTCGAGTTCGTGAAAAGCTTAGATTTAGAGACATTGATATAAGTCAATAAAAACTCTTCCTTTAGGCAAAATACTTGCTGTACACCTAAATACTCAATCTTGGAGCATCTGCGAAAAGCAGATGCTCTTTCACATTATTTATGATGTTAGTATTTCCTTTGAATAGTGTGCAGCATTTGTACCAGCTAACTTTCCAAACACCGCTCCCGACATTAAGCCGGATCCACCTGGGTAGTTTGTATAGAAAATGCCACCAACCATTTCTCCAGCAGCGAAAAGACCTGATATTGGTTTTCCTTCTTTATTTAAAACTTCTCCTGTTCCGCTAACATGTAATCCTCCAAAAGCAAAGGTAATACCACATGTAACTGGAAATGCATAGAAAGGTGCCTGGTCTATTTTTAAAGCCCAATTTGATTTCGGAGGAGTAATGCCAATGGTTCCTTTTCCGTCTTTTACTGTCGGATTATATTCCCCTTCTTGAACTGCTTCATTATATTTTTCTACAGTTTTCAATAATTCCCTTTTATCTACTGACAACCTATCCGCTAGTTCTTCCAAACTATCCGCTTGACAATAGGTCGCCTCCTCTAAGTTATATTCTTTACGAAGCATAGGACGTACTTGGGCATCGAAAAGTTGAAAAGCACTATTGCCAGGTTGCTTAAGGACCTCGCGACCATACTTTGCATAAGTATAATTTCTGAAGTCAGCACCTTCATCAACAAATCTATTTCCTGTTTGATTAATCAAAAGACCTAAAGGAAATGAAGATTTCTTATAAATATCACCTGGCTTATTAAAGTCTCCCACTTTAGGCGCATTATAATCAGTGCCAATTGAGTGACAGCCATTCCACTCACCATATTTTTGTGCACCTACAGCCAATGCCATTGTTAAGCCATCTCCTGTATTAAATTCAGTCCCTCTGACAATTGCTGCTCCCCACTCTTCACCTAAATGTTCGATTCTCATCTTTTTATTAGCTTCAAAGCTACCACACGCTAGAATTACACTAGCTGTGTTGACTGTCATCGTTTCTTCTCCCTGTTTAACGACGATACCAGTAATGCGGTTGCCAGCCATAACTAACTCAATGGCACGTGAATTGTACCAAATGTCTATATCGAGCTCTTCCACTCTATTAAATAGGTTTTTAACTAACCCAACACCTTTATTTTCTGTTTTAATTGGAAGTCCGCCCCAAAAGTAGTGTTTCCCATCTTTTATAAAAGACTGATTTTCAAAATTTAACTCAAATTTTATGCCGTGCCCACTCATCCAGATAATTGTTTCATATGATTTGGAAACAAGCTGTGTTGCTAACCCTGGGTCACATTTCCCTTCTGTTACGCGCATTAAATCCTGATAAAAATGAGTTTGTGAGTATTCAGGCATTACAATCTTTTCAGCTTGTTCATCCGTCATTTTGGGAATTACTTTTCTAATTGCATCTAAATCATTATAAGCGACCCTTATAGCTCCATCTGTAAAAAATGAATTCCCCCCGCGTTTTTTGATGGATCCTCGTTCCAATACAAGAACTTGAGCACCAGTTTCCTTTGCCGAAAGCGCTGCACACAAAGCCGCATTTCCTGCTCCAACTACGACTACATCATATTTTTTTATACTTCTCATTTTGAACCCTCCCGTATGGTTATTACCGGATCTTACATCAATAGTAAAGTAAGTTTAGAAAGAGTTAAAATACCAATTTGTTATTTCATACAATAATTAAAGGTTATATCTAATGCAGCGAATACTACCATTAAAAAACCACTTTAACGAGTCAAATGTGAAATGCCCTAAAGCTAATTGAATAGTGGAAAATCATTCATATTAAAATTCAAATGAATTATGCTTTTTTTAGTAAAAACGTGCAATAGTAAATTTTTTAGACTTAGTGCTAACGTAGCGGCAACAACAGATGTTTTTTACGCGAAAAAGCATAGCGACAGCTGCACGAAGTTGATCACTCAATCTTGTGTTGGTGTTGGTGTTGGTGTTGGTGTTGGTGTTGGTGTTGGTGTTGGTGTTGGTGTTGGTGTTGGTGTTGGTGTTGGTGTTGGTGTTGGTGTTGGTGTTGGTGTTGGTGTTGGTGTTGGTGTTGGTGTTGG
>NZ_JBWHYQ010000002.1:0-293347 GCF_056322905.1 Lysinibacillus sp. G1-3 | reverse complement strand
AGGCCTGAAAAGTCTGCAAGTTCGTTACGAAACTTTGCGTTATTCATCTTAATTGAACCGCCGTATACGGATCCGTACGTACGGTGGTGTGAGAGGTCGGGAGTTAATCACTCCCTCCTACTCGATTGTATTCAAAGAGTAATGGATAGAACGTCGAGAATCGTGGATAGAAACCTTGAAATGATGGATAGAATGTTCAAAATCGTGGATAGAAACTCTGAAATGATGGATAGAATGTTCAAAGGCGTAGATAGAAACGCTGAAATGATGGATAGAACGTTCAAAATCGTGGATAGAGACCTTGAATTGATGGATAGAACGTTCAAAATCGTGGATAGGGTCACTGGAACGACGGATAGAACCTTCGAAGCGACGGATAAGATCACTGGAGCGACGGAAAGAATCTCCGAAGCGACGGATAAGATCACGGAAATGACGGAAAGAACTTGAAGCGACGGATAAGATCACTGGAGCGACGGAAAGAATCTCCGAAGCGACGGAAAGAACTTGAAGCGACGGATAAGATCACGGAAACAACGGAAAGAACCTCTTCGAATTAAAAAATAGAACACTCAAAGTTCATAAACAAAATCAAACAAAAACGCCGTAGAAATAGCGTATCTACGGCGTTTTTTTAATGAATTATGTAATCATAAGCATTTTTAGTGAGCAATGTAATCGTTACGATAATAAACAATACGCGAACAAAACCGCTACCTTTTTTAATCGCCATACGTGAGCCTACAAATGCACCGGCAATTTGAGCTACACCCATTAGTAAACCGTAGACAAAATGAATTTGACCTAAGTAGGCGAACATTAAAAGTCCTGCAAAATTACTTGCTAAGTTTAAAAATTTGGCATTTCCTGCTGCCTTTAAAAAATCAAAGCTGATTAATAAAAAGCTGAAAATTAAAAATGAGCCGGTTCCTGGACCAAGAAATCCATCATAAAAACCAATGCAAAATAACAATAGCATGAATAAAACTAAGTGCGTAAATTTTAAATTTTTGACCGAAGCTACTGAACCCCAGTCTTTTTTGAAGATTGTATAGACTGCAACCGCTGCAAGCATTATGAGCATAAGCGGTTTTAGTAATTCAGGGTTTATTAAATGTACTGTCCATGCACCAAAAAGGGATCCTATAAAAGCTAAAGGAAAGTATTTGATAACCGAACGTATTTCTAGCTGACCGGAACGATAAAAGGAAATGGTTGATGTTAAAGATCCCATTGTACCAGCTAGCTTATTAGTTGCTACGGCTGCTGCTGGATTTAAACCGGCAAACATTAGGGCGGGTAAGGCAATTAAGCCACCTCCACCAACGACCGCATCTACAAAGGCGGCTAAAAATCCAAAAGATATTAATAATATGACTACATTTAAATCTACTTCAAATAGCATGTTTACACCTCTTTAGATAGTTACTACTGAAATAGTAACTAAAATTCGCGGAGCTGTAAAGACTAATTTTTTCGTTGGCGTACCTTCATACCCTTCAATTATAATAGAGGAAATGGAGGGATTCGATGGAATTATTAATCGCCCAATTAAAAGAACTGGGATTCACAGAATATGAAGCTAAGGCCTATACGGCACTCGTACAAAATAGTCATGTTAGTGCCTATCAAGTAAGTAAAAACTCCGGTATCCCACGTGCAAGAATATATGACATACTTAATGGACTTGTTGAAAAAGGGTTAGTACTGAAAGAAGAAACGGCAGATCAAACGACATACTCTTCCATTCCAGTTGCTGTGTTTTTACAACAAATTGAGCAACGCTGGCAATCGAATTTCACGTCGATTAGTGATCAATTAGAAAAATTAGAGGTAAAAGAGCAGGAAGCGGAGCATAAGGTCGTTACGCTAAAAGGAAAAGGGGCAATCGTCAATTATTGTCAGTCGTTATTACAAAAAGCGGAGAAAAAAGTATTATTATCAATGTGGGAAGATATGTATGAAAAATTGCGAGAAGATATACATGAGGTCTCTCAGCGTATTCCGGTTCATGGCATTACATTGTATGTGGATGAAAATGTTGCATCGATTGACCAGCATCGCATTACTCAATATACGAGGAATGCTACTACGCCCCATTGGTTTATACTGTCTATAGATGGTCAAGAGATGATTTATGGTCACTCACCGTCCAATCAAGAAACGGCTTTTATAACAAATGACACAGTGCATATTTATTTATTAGAGGATTATATATGGCATGACGTGCTTGTCAATCGACTGTTAAAGCGCGATGATACGGAGCTTGGGGAATGGATTACAAAAGAACGTAAAGCCTTTTTCGTAGAGTGAAAATAATAAAAGAATCTACAAGCCATCATGTACAGATGGCTTGTAGATTCTTATTTTATGTTATATAAGATCTTTTATCTTAATAAAAAACTTTATCAACATTGTATTTAGCGCGGAATGTATTAACCGCGTATGTTTCGTAAATTTCACGTTCCATTGGATCATCTACTTCGTACACTTCAATTTTGAAAACTTCATCACGGTGATTTTTCATCGGTGACACATTGTCTTCGAAATGCTTTTTAATACGTTGACGAATCTTACGTGCTTTACCGACAAATAATAGTTCATTCTGTTCATTGTAGAATAAGAAAATGCCGCCATTTTCACGTGTGATTTTATGGAAATCAATAAAACCGAAATACGGTGTGATTGGTACATCACCTGGCTTTACATCTTGTTCGCGTTGGCGAATTACTAAATCTGGTTTTGGAAATTCAATTTTAATCAAACTATTCACGTTCCTCTCTGTTACTAAAGGTATATGTTAACATAATTACAGCTTGTTTACCATAAAATATATGGACTTAGCTTCAATATTAGTTTTAAACAAATTACATAATGACATGCATGGTTAATAACAAAATATTCTATGTATTGTTGATATTCTTAATTGTTCATGGTACAATTCTTTTTAATTAAATAATCTTATCAAGAGAAGTTGAGGGATTTGGCCCGATGACGCTTCAGCAACCTCTAACAAAAGTTAGAAAGGTGCTAATTCCAGCAAAGGATTTGTCCTTTGAGAGATAAGAGTGAACGTGGTAAACATCCTTCTCATTCTATCTCAAATGGAATGAGGGGGATTTTTTAATTTCATCGAAAAAAAGACTTTACGCAAGGCCTGTGTATGGAGACTAAGGCCAATAATGGGTTAACAGAGAGAAATATAAGAGAGGGGAATGCAAGATGCCAATTAATATTCCAAAAAACTTACCAGCTGGAGAACATTTACGTGAGGAAAAAATCTTCGTAATGGAAGAGGATAGAGCGAAAACTCAACAAATTCGTCCGTTAAATATCTTAATCTTTAATTTAATGCCAGAAAAAGAAAAAACAGAGCTGCAATTACTACGTTTATTAGGGAATACCCCATTACAAGTGAATATTACATTTTTGAATACTGCTACTCATGAATCGAAAAATGTTAGTAAATCACATTTACAATTATTTTATACGACGTTCGATCAAATTCGTCATCGTCGCTATGATGGCATGATTATTACGGGGGCACCAGTAGAAAAAATGCCATTTGAAGAAGTGAACTACTGGCAGGAAATTTCAGAAATTATGGACTGGTCCAAAACAAACGTAACATCGGTCCTACATATATGTTGGGGTGCTCAGGCAGCGTTATACCATCATTACGATATTGGCAAAATTGGGCTTTCTGCTAAATGCTCAGGTGTATATTCTCATGTTATTACGGATTTAACAGTGGATTTAGTACGCGGCTTTAGTGATTTGTTTACGGCACCACATTCGCGTTATACGTCTGTATCGATTGATGAAGTACGCAACCATCCTGATTTACGATTGCTCTCTTATTCAGAAGATGCTGGTGTTTTCATTGTGCAATCTAAAGACAATAAAAATATTATGATTACTGGTCACCTTGAATATGATGCAACAACTTTAGCGGATGAATATAGTCGTGATGTTGCGAAAGGATTAGATATTGAGGTACCAGTGAATTACTTCCCAAATGATGATCCAGGGAATGAACCGATTAATACATGGCGTGCCCATACACATTTGTTATTCTCGAACTGGTTGAACTACTATGTTTATCAAGAAACACCATACGAATGGGATTTTGTTGATCAAATTGAATATCATATTTAGTGCTATAGAAAAATGATGACCTTGATATTATAGGGTCATCATTTTTTCTTTTCTCATTTCCGTTCCGGTAGGGCACCTTCCTGGGGCGTCCGATGAGCCGCTTCGCTTTTGGTGATGAACAACACTGCTGTTAATTGTCTGGCGATTTTTTATTCTTTTCACTGTTTGGCGTATTTCCGGTATCGCTATCATTCTGTGTAGAATTTCCGGTATCGTTTTCACTTTTACTTTGTGTAGTATTTTCGGCATTATTATTACTTGCACTTTGAGCAGCATTCCCGCCATTGCTGTTACTATCACTTTGAGTAGAATTATCGATATTGCTACTATTTGCACTTTGAGAAGCGTTACCGCCATTGCTACTACTATCACTCTGTGTAGAATTTCCATTTTGATTTTGCGTACTACTATCACAATGCATCACATTTCCTTGATGACCATCGATTTTACGAATCTTCGCGACGATTAATAATAGGGAGGGTAATAAAATCATTATAATGAAGGATAATATTGGCCATATATCTCTATTGTAAATATCTGAATGAATAATATTCGGATGAAGAATTTGTGAAAGTCCAAGGATAATCATGCCGAGTGGTAAAATGAGCGGTCGATGATTTTTAATTTTACATATTTGTGCGATACCGATAACCGCAGCATAAAAATACATATAAGTTCTAATATAAATAGTGATAATCCACATGGCTGCCATAATCACTTCAATACGTTGTAAAAAGTCCCCAATTGAAATTCTTTGGGCTAATGCATAGCTTGGGAATGTTCGTGAAGCAGTATTTGCTGGGCCAAGGACAAGGATTGATAGTGTGATGATCGTGATTAAGACAATTCCTCCCAAAATTGCACCAATGTAAAAACCTTTTTGCGCAGATTTTTGGACGTTAACTGCGGAAGGGAAAATCGTTAATAATACGGCAAGGGGGAATGAAAAAAGACTTATAAATCGAATTATACTAAAGAATAATGATTTTTTTGGTGTTTCCATTATTGGCTGAATATTTTCAATCTGGATAGATGGTGCAATAAAAAGGACAAAGAAAATAAAAATTAATATAAATATTGCAAATAGTATTTCTGCAGAACGGGCAAAAACTTCAATTCCTAAAAATGTAGCATAAATAATGATAATACTGAACATAAATGCAAACGCCATCGTGGGTGTTTCTGGCATTATTTCTGTTTTCATGAAAATTCCAATGAAATATAATAATTCACCGGCTGAAAGTAAAGATATAATAGCAAAGCCGATTGCAGTGAATTTTCCGAAAAATCTACCTAATATCTTTTCATTAGCCTCTACAAATGTAAGGGTAGGTGTTTTATTTCCTAAAGCAACGAATAGCTTTACTATGGGCAAACTTATAACGACACCAATGATCGCTGCAATCCATGCATCTTGCTTTGCTTCGCTTGTTACACTTGCAGGGATAATTAAAATGGCTGTACCAATTGAAAAAAGAAGGGTAATGATCATAAATTGTCTTGAACTAATTATTTCTTTTTCCATCATGAACTACCCCTTTTTCTTAACATAATATTGCCTTATTACTTTGTTAGAGAGACAATGTAATCTTTAATAGGTGAAAAAATATAGGTAATCAAATCTAGTGGGCTCGGTATTTTGACCTTTAATAAGATTGCAATATTTAATGCGGCACCAAGCAATAAAAAAATTGAAAAAATAACGATTGTTTTTGTTTCTTTATTTTTTTTTAATGAAGGAATAAAGGCAAAGGCTATAACAGCAGAAATGATTAGTATGAATATCGCCATCATCATAGCTTATTCTCCCTCCGTCTTATTCACTAATGAGTTTTCCATCGTCCCTAATCCTTGCGTGTTGACATGTACGTCAACTTTAACAGGTAGCTCTTGAAATATGGTTAGCCACTCTTTTTTTATTTTTTTCCACTCTTTCGGATTTGTGCGATGAAGTGCTTCGCCGAATCCAAAAATATCGACCCGATAATTTTGCTGAACTGTACTGATTGTTTTTTCGATTCGCTTTTTAATAAGTTCTTCCGTTTTTTTATTGACGTATTGAAGCGATTTTTCTTTTGTAAGGTCTATATCACATTCAACTTCTCCGACATTTTGGTTAACATCTATAGAAACATTGATTTTGGGTGATCCATTTTTAAATTTACCTTTTATTTTTGTCTTTGAGTGTGTAATTTCAGTTGATAGAGTACCTCCCTTAGGGCAAGTAAGAGTTTCAATTGTACTTTCTATTTTGTCCTTTAAAAAGCTTAGACTTCTACTCTCATCTTCCGATAAAAGCCCGATGTATTTATCTTCTTTAAAAACAGCTAAGCCTGCGTACTTCAAGACCGCAGTAGACTTTGATTTTTTAACATTCGTTTGCTCCATTCCCACACTTCTATCTCCATGAATTTCAATGGCAGACATGACTACGCTTGTTTCTTTGTTATTTAAAGTACTGATTAATTCATCTATTTTAATTGATTGGGTTGTACCCCAACTTTTCTCCGACGTTCTAAGAGAATTTAGCATTTTATTAGCTGGTACTTTTTCGATAGGTGTTAATACATTTAATACTTCTTCGGCAGTCGCGTTATGAGCAACGATGACATCGAAATCATTTCTGAATTCATGATCTCTTGAAATTAAATCTAATGGCTTGCCAATTCCTTCTGTAGCTAATTCATCGCCGAGCACAACTATTTGAAGATGAGAAAAATAAAGTTTTCGAGCTGTTAATGTTGTCATTTTTCTTATGGCCTCAAACACTGTTGCACCTTTTGAATGATAGGTAATAACCGGTGACCGTCCTGAAGTAGGCTGTTTGGAAGAGATCTCACCAGGAATTACAACTTGAACAGTTATGTCAAATTCATTATCTACTTTATCTATTCCTAATGCTGCGACAATTGCTAATTCATTGAGTTCACGCTTACTCCAGCAACCACTTAAAAGTATAGTAAGAATAATTAGTAAACATAGTGCCTTACATTTTGACATAGTTTATTCCTCGTTTACACATTCTTTTGATTCCTTTTTTTCGTATTAAAATATTTATGACCTCTGACAGTGTTTTTATTGCTAACTAGGCGTGGTCGAGTCAATAAAGCTCTACGCGGGAACAAGACTAGTGCATCTTTTTGATCCTTTAAAATTAATGGGCCGAATGGACTTAAATATGGTACACCGAAAGTTCGTATGCTGCATAAATGTAGTAGGATGATCATCAGGCCAAACATCAAACCAAATAATCCAACGATTGCTGATACAATCATTAATGGGAAACGAAGAGCACGAACTGTATTGGATAAGCCATAAGCAGGAAACAAGAAGCTACAAATGGCTGTTAAGGCTACAATAATGACCATTACGGCTGATACGACTCCTGCTTCTACAGCAGCTTGACCGATTACTAATGTGCCAACAATGGACACGGCTGGTCCAATGGTTCTTGGCATGCGAAGACCTGCTTCTCTTAATACCTCAAAGGCAATCTCCATAATGAGTGCCTCCACAACGGCAGGGAAGGGGACTCCTTCACGTTGAGACGCAATACTGATCAGCATCGGAGTCGGTAGCATTTCTTGATGGAAGGTGGTGATTGCTACGTAAAGCGATGGTGCCACCAAAGCAAGAGCGATTCCAAAAAATCTCAAAATGCGTACAAGTGAACTAATCATCCAATGCTGATAATAATCTTCAGCAGATTGCAAAAAGGATGTAAATAATGCCGGCACAATGAGGACAAACGGTGAACCGTCCACTAAAATGGCAATTTTACCGTCTAATAGCTCACCTGCAATAACATCAGGCCGTTCAGAATTATAAATAGTAGGGAATAAAGTGAATTTGTTATCTTGAATAAAATCTTCGATGTAGCCGCCTTCTAAAATACCATCAATATTAATACGATCTAATCGGGCAAGAACTTCTGCTACTATTTTGTCATTGGCAATGTCATTTATATACATAACTGCAACTTCTGTTTTTGTTACTTCACCGACAATCCGGGTCTTGATCCAAAGATTAGGACTTTTAATTTTTCGACGGATAAGGGCTGTGTTCGTACGTAATGTTTCCGTAAAAGATTCCCTTGGTCCTCTAATAACCGATTCTGTGGCTGGTTCCATAACGGCTCTATCTTTTGCACCTTGTGTACTTGTCACAATACCAGTTGAAGATTCATCTAATAAGATGACCGTATCACCTTTTAAAATAGAATTGTACAGTGCTGAAAAATGAAAAATATCATTCACATCGCCAGCTGTTAAACAAGAATCTTTCAAATATCGAATAATCTTTTCTATTTCTGTATCTTGATTATCTTCAATATCAAGCATTAGTTTATCAATCACAGAATTAGAAATGCTTATTTTATCGGATAAGCCTTCTATATAAATGATTGCTAACGTATATTGTTCAGCTTTTCCAATCGTTATTTCTCGTATGACAAGGTCATTACTATTCCCCAGTGTGTTTTTAATCAACTTTAAATTTTGAGAAAGAGAACTATATAGTTGGTCGTTATTTTGGGAGGTATCAGCAATTTTAGAAATAGACATGTTCTTTCCTCCTCAAGTTTTTACATAAATATAGAATGTACAACTTTGAGAGAAGATAAACTAAGGTTGGAAGTGATTTCATAGAAAAAAGCAGTGTTCCTTTCGTATAAAGAAAGGAAACACTGCTTTATTTTGTATACGTATATTTAAGTTCGTCATTAGTAGCATCCACATCTACATTTAAATTGTGGTCATTGAAGAACCATAAATCTTTTTCATCAATATAGTAGGTCACATCGTCAATAACTGTCTTTACACCAATTTCGATTGGTTCTTCACGTGTCATACCAAGAGAAAAGCCTTCGTGAAAAGGACTGGAACCACCATATCTAGCATAAAAACGAATCGTATCTCCGGATTCTACTTCCATTTCTTGTTTAAACCATTGTAGGGCTACATCTGTTAGTGTGATATTCATTAGAATGCTCCTCTCTTCGTTACAGCCATTTTACCTTTGGTTCGGTACCATTTTTAATGCGGGCAATATTTGCTCGGTGACGATACATGATAAAGGTAAATAAACAAGCTACTAAAATACCTAACGCAAAATCACCTGTAACAAAATAATAAACGATTGAGTAAATAAGTGCTACTAAAGCGGCAATCATCGAAGTTAAGCTTACAATCTTCGTTATTTTTAATGTTAATGCAAAAGCGATAAATAGTAAGATAAATAGAGGCCATGAATAACCTAAGAGAACGCCTGCTGATGTTGCCACCGCTTTCCCACCGCGAAAACCTGCAAAGATAGGGAACATATGACCAACAACGGCTACTAGTCCAAGAATTAGCGAGTGAATGGAAACGTCAGAGAAGACAGGAAGAGCTACAAGTAATACGGCTGCTGTACCTTTTAAGACATCCATAATCGTTACGACTATTCCCGCTTTTTTTCCTAAAATACGAAATGTGTTTGTCGCACCTAAATTTCCACTTCCGTGTTCACGAATATCCGTTTTATAAAAAATTTTGCCTACCCATAATCCCGAAGGTATAGAGCCGATTAGATAAGCACATAAAATAATAAGTCCATTTAGCATAGCTGGACTCCTTTCATTCATTGATTATTACTTGGTACTAATAATATGTAATAAATATTCTACACTTTTTCTCTACAATCTACAATGACATGAAGGAGATTTCTTCGTGTATCTTGAATTCATTATAAAAGATAACTATTTTTCAAGGATTTTAATATGTATTTGATTATATGTTAGGCTTTTTGACATGATTCATGTTGGCAGCATGAAAGCCCTTTCTAAAAATATAGGTAAAAAGGCAATTTTGTCAATCATCCATTCCTTTGGTAGAATAGAAGTCTATCTTTAATTTCTAGAGTAAGTTAGTATGAATTTTCAAATAGACAGAAGGAAGCTATGAAGTACAGTTCTGTATATTTTGCAGTGGAATTTCAAATGCTTCTGTATGGAAGACCAAAACCTATACCGATCGGCATCGTTTTGAAATGAGAGAAATGACCAGAAGTTAGCCATATGTTGTTTTATTTATGGAACTAATGTTTATGATCCTGCGTCAAGGGAATAGGATAGTTAGTAATACATAATAATGCATATATTGCAACTTTTTCTTCCGGTAACATGCTCAAAACGACAAAGCTGTGAGGAAATTTTAAAAATTTATTGGGTCTGTCACTAGCTATTGACAGGAAATGCTATTATTATTAGGAAGAGAACATAAATAGAACATGCGTTTTGTTTTTTGGAGGGGAATTTTTTGGCGAATAAACAGTCACCAAGCGTCTATAATGATGACGCCATTCAAGTATTAGAAGGATTAGAAGCGGTACGAAAACGACCCGGCATGTATATCGGTTCTACAGATGGCCGTGGACTTCATCACCTTGTATATGAAATCGTAGATAATGCGGTGGATGAAGCACTGGCTGGCTTTGGTTCTCATATCATTGTCAATATTCATAAAGATCAAAGTATCAGCGTTCGAGACTTCGGCCGTGGAATGCCAACAGGTATGCATAAGATGGGGAAACCCACTCCCGAAATTATCTTTACTGTCTTACATGCTGGTGGTAAGTTCGGGCAAGGTGGCTATAAAACAAGTGGTGGCTTACATGGTGTAGGTTCTTCTGTTGTTAATGCTTTATCCACTTTTTTAGAAGTAACGATTCATCGTGACGGTAAAAAGTATCGTCAACGCTTTGAAAACGGTGGCCACCCTGAAACAACATTAGAAGAAATAGGACAAACAAAACAGACAGGAACACTTGTACATTTTCTACCAGATGACACAATTTTCTCTGTAACAAAATTCAATTATGATACGCTTGCAGAACGTTTACGAGAGTCCGCATTTTTATTAAAAGGCTTAAAAATTGAGCTAATCGATGAACGCGAGGAAGGCAAAGGTGATGTTTTCTTTTATGAGAACGGCATTGAAGCTTTCGTTGCGTATTTGAATGAGGAGAAGGATGTCCTTCATCCTGTTAAGTATGTGGAAGGGATTCAAGACGATATTGAAGTAGAATTCGCCTTCCAATTCAATGATGGTTACTCAGAAACAATCCTTTCATTTGTTAACAATGTTCGTACTCGTGATGGTGGTACACATGAAACAGGTGCCAAGTCAGCATTAACACGTGTTTTCAATGAATATGCGCGGAAAATTGGCCTGTTAAAAGATAAAGATAAAAACCTTGAAGGGACAGACATTCGTGAGGGCTTAGCTGCGATTGTTTCTGTTCGTATACCAGAGCATTTACTACAATTTGAAGGTCAAACGAAAGGTAAGCTCGGAACTAGTGAAGCGCGCTCGGCGGTAGATAGTGTTGTTTCGGAGCAAATTTTATATGTGCTTGAAGAAAACGCTGAATTATCTGCATCTCTTGTGCGTAAAGCTATTCGTGCGCAGCAAGTACGCGAAGCTGCTCGTAAAGCACGTGAAGATGCACGAAACGGCAAGAAAAGCAAAAAAGGCAGTACGATTCTTTCCGGAAAATTAACACCTGCACAATCGCGAAATGCGGCGAAAAACGAGCTGTATTTAGTCGAAGGTGACTCTGCAGGAGGGTCTGCAAAACAAGGGCGAGATCGTACGTTCCAAGCGATTTTACCATTGCGTGGTAAAGTTATTAATACTGAAAAAGCAAAGCTTCAGGATATTATGAAAAATGAAGAGATTTCAACGATTATCCATGCTATTGGTGCTGGTGTCGGAACAGATTTCTCTGTCGAGGATGCAGCATATGACAAGGTCGTGATTATGACCGATGCTGATACGGACGGAGCACATATTCAAGTGTTGCTGCTAACGTTCTTCTATCGATATATGCGACCATTGATCGAAGCTGGAAAGGTATTTATCGCATTACCACCGCTTTATAAAATATCAAGAGGCACTGGTAAAAAAGAAGTGATTGAATATGCTTGGACCGAAAATGATTTACAAAAGGCCATTAAAAAAGTTGGAAAGGGTTACATATTACAGCGCTATAAAGGTCTTGGTGAGATGAATGCTGACCAGCTGTGGGATACGACGATGAACCCTGATACGCGTACATTAATTCGTGTAACGATTGAAGATGGTGCACGTGCTGAAAGACGTGTGACAACATTAATGGGCGATAAAGTAGAGCCACGCCGTAAATGGATCGAAGCTAATGTAGACTTCGGTATGGAGGATGATTCAAATATTTTAGAAAATGAATTCATCCAACAAGAGGAGGACCAAGCATGAGTAGTACGGAAAAGTATCAAGATTTACCTTTAGAAGAAGTAATGGGTGACCGTTTTGGTCGCTATAGTAAATATATTATTCAAGACCGCGCGTTGCCAGATGCACGTGACGGTCTTAAGCCTGTGCAACGACGTATTTTATATGCGATGTTTACAGAGGGCAATACGAACGATAAACCATTCCGTAAATCAGCCAAAACTGTCGGTAATGTTATCGGTAATTATCACCCACACGGTGACAGCTCAGTTTATGAAGCAATGGTGCGCATGAGTCAGGATTGGAAGGCGCGCCATATGCTTATTGAAATGCATGGGAATAACGGCTCTGTTGATGGTGACCCACCGGCAGCGATGCGTTATACAGAGGCAAGACTATCTGCTATTGCAGCGGAAATGCTCCGCGATATTGGCAAGAAAACCGTTGAATTTGTGCCAAACTTTGATGATCAGGATATGGAGCCGACTGTTTTACCAGCTCGCTTCCCGAACTTATTAGTCAACGGTTCAACGGGTATTTCGGCGGGTTATGCGACGGACATCCCACCTCACGCACTTGATGAGGTGCTAGATGGTGTTCTTATGCGCTTAGATAAGCCAAACTCCACGGTTGATGAATTAATGACCGTTATTAAAGGGCCTGATTTCCCAACAGGTGGCATCATTCAAGGTGTCGATGGTATTAAAAAGGCATATGAGACTGGACGCGGTAAAATCATTGTGCGCGCTCAAGCAGTCGTAGAGCCAATTAAAGGTGGCAAAGAGCAAATCGTTATTACGGAATTACCGTATGATGTCAATAAAGCAAATCTTGTGAAGAAAATCGATGAGCAGCGCGTGGATAAACGACTTGAAGGAATTGCAGAAATTCGCGATGAATCAGATCGTACCGGCCTACGTGTTGTCATTGAACTGA
This sequence comes from Lysinibacillus sp. G1-3, assembly GCF_056322905.1. Taxonomy (NCBI): domain Bacteria; kingdom Bacillati; phylum Bacillota; class Bacilli; order Caryophanales; family Bacillaceae; genus Lysinibacillus; species Lysinibacillus sp. G1-3. Next base: position 280,004 of record NZ_JBWHYQ010000002.1, on the reverse strand, counting down.
AAAAAGATGTTCCAGGACAAGGGATTTTACAGTACTTGTTTAAAACAACTGATTTACAAGTAGCCTATAATTTTAATATGATTGCTATCCATAATCGTCGTCCGACAATGATGACATTGCCATTGTTATTGGATTCTTATATTGCCCATCAAAAGGAAGTCGTGACGAACCGATCTATTTATGATTTGCAAAAGGCTAAAGATCGTTCGCATATAGTTGAAGGCTTGATAAAGGCATTGTCTATTTTAGATGAAGTCATTGCAACGATTCGTTCGTCGAATGATAAGAGAGATGCAAAAACGAATTTACAGGCGAAGTTTGACTTTACAGAAGTACAATCAGAGGCAATCGTTAGCTTGCAATTATACCGATTAACGAATACAGATATTACAGAGCTTCGCAATGAACAAGATGAATTAAATAAACTGATCGCCAAGCTTGAAGGGATTCTTAATAGTGAAGCAAAGCTTGTACGTGTCATTAAACAAGAATTGCTCGACATAAAAAAACGCTTTGCAGAGCCTCGTCGCTCAAAAATCGAGCAAGAAATTGAAGAAATCAAAATTACGTTAGATGTCCTTGTACCAAGTGAAGAGGTCGTAGTGACTGTTACAAAGGATGGCTATATTAAACGAACATCTACACGTTCACATGCAGCTTCAAACGGTCAGGATTTTGCAATGAAGGATTCCGATTATTTATTATATGAAGCAAATTTAAATACACAGCATCATCTACTGCTGTTCACAAATCGAGGCAATTATATTTATCAGCCAGTCCATGAGCTTCCTGATATTCGTTGGAAGGATCTTGGTCAGCATATTTCAAGTATTGTGCCAACCGGAAAAGATGAATCTATTATTGCTGTATATGGTTTTGAGACATTCGAACAGGCCAATACGTATATTTTAACGGCTACGAAAGATGGACAAATTAAACGCTCATCAGTAGCAGATTATGCTGTAACACGCTATTCGAAGCCGATAAAAACGATGAATGTCAAATCAGGCGATGAAATGATTTTTGCAAGTATTGTGACGGACGAGGTAGAACTAATGTTAACGACAGATACTGCCTATGCAATTCGTTTCCCAATAGAGGAATTACCAGTAACAGGTGTAAAAACAGGTGGCGTCAAAGGGATTACACTGAAAGACGGAGAAGCATTAGTCGGCATCAATGTTTTACCACCAGATAAAACGTCCTATGTGGCAATTGTTACGCAACGCGGTGCTGTGAAGAAAATGAATGTAGCCGAAGTAGAAATGACTAGTCGTGCAAAACGCGGCTTAAAAGTATTAACAGAGTTAAAAGCGAACCCACATCGAATCGTGGCTGTAGTCAAGGTCACTGATGGGGAACAGCTAATGATTGAAACGGAAAAAGGTGTGCAAGAGTCCCTTGATGTACAAGCATTAACTCGAGCAGATCGCCATTCAAATGGCTCCTTTAAAGTGGATATAGCTACAGACGGTGCCATTTCACATGTCTTCGCAGTCAAAAAAGAAGAGAAATAACATTAGTTTTCTAGCCCAGCTCCTTTGAGAGCTGGGCTTTTTTGAGTTAATTGAAACCAAAGAGCTCGGTTCTTTGTCTAACATACTGGAGGATTGTAAAGTGATGCTTTACCTAACGATAACAAGTTTGACCGAGCCGAAATAAGTGGAAAAACAACCTTTAAGAAGAAACAGGCACTTTTCTTTCATTCTTTTCACAAACATTAGCGTATAGTGTTTTTGTTACTAAATAGTACAAAAATGTACCAGTTAATCCTAGGATAAGGAGCAATCCACTCATATATATAGGGGGAATCCATTCTCCAATGATAATCAATAACGAAGCTACAATCATTGCTCCATAGGTAGTTAAGCTATTAAAAGCCATATAGGTGCTACGAGCGTTAGATGGGGCAAGTTCTCCTATCATCGCCTGTTTATTAGGAACAAACATCAGCTCACCAATTGTTCCAATAAACATGGCAATAAAAAGAATCAACACGTTATTTGAAGAAGCGAAAACACTGAAACATATAGAAAAGATTAACATTCCTATAACAAGAGTCCAGCGATCACTACATTTTTTAAATAAGAACAATACAGCACTAGATAGGATAACTACAAGAATAGTATTCTCTGTTCGAAGAAAACCAAGCATTTTTGTGCCATCTACTATGAAATCTATTCCAAATAAAGAGGCTGAATGTTGAGGTATATCTTTTTCGAGCCGAATCCCAATATAGTTTGATAAAGACTGTTCCAAAGTAAAGATCAAGATTGCTCCTAAAATATAAAACATAAATAGCTTATCTTTTAAAACACTTGAATAAGTTTGAAGCATTTCTACAGATGAAGATTTTTTCTTATGATGAGAAGACTTAGGTGAAGGTTCTGGTGAATAAGTTTCTGTGATGAAAAATATAGTCATAAAAACAGATAACAAAGAGATCAGTGAGATTCCAATAAATAACTCAAATAAGTAGTTTTTAAAAAGAAATGCTCCAATAATTCCTCCAATTGCAGTTGATAAATTCCCTAACCAGTAGCTAATTGTAAATACGAGCTTTCTCGATTCAGAATTAGTAACATCAATCATCATAGCTTGTGCGGCTGGCTGAAACATGCCTCCACAAAACATATTGATGATGAAGAATGCTGCAGAAATATAAGGAAGGTTAAACCAAGGAGAATTAAAAAGTGCTATAAACAGATACGAAAGCAATAGACCAATTTCAGAATAAATCATTATTTTTTTTCGTCCGATTTTATCAGAAACATGCCCTCCAATAAACCCTCCAATGCCCCCACTAATGACAATAATTATAAGAATAAAAGCCGTTTTAGTAGCGCCGATATTTTGAGTAAAATAAATAGCGAGAAAAGGGATAACAGCCATAGAAATAAGGCCGCCTAGAAATTGCATGGCTAGGCGAAGTTTGATGTTGGGATGGATATCTCTCAATTTCATATAATCACTCCTCGTACTTTAAGTAATAGCTTTTTCCGATAGAATTCCTAAAGGAAGTGGTGGTCTCATTGACTCTTTTATGTTTTCCAGTTTGAGGCCTGCATAGCTAGGGGAGCCAAAAAGAAAATCATCCAAACTATTTTTCATAGGGAACAAAATATGTCTATAGATTCCGCCCTGTTATGAGTTTCCTAATTTTATAGGTACGGCTGAAGGATAGAGAATGTTTATAAATTAGAAATAGGTCCAAATAATCTTAGAGCTTGTCTCGTTATATCCTTCCACACCATGTTTGTATACTCATCAATAAACGTTAAACGCATTCCGTTTAAGATGGATAAGTATGACTCAGCAATTAATGAAGGTGCTTCTTCATAAAAGTAACCAAGCCGTTGACCTGCTTCAATAACCGGATAAATACAGTCTAGAAATGATTTTACAAAATCATCTAGTTCTTTAAAAAGCTTTGGAAATCGTTCAGGTCTTGCAAGAACCTGTTGAATTAAACGTAAGTATTCACTTCTCGTTGCAAAAAGTTGCACATGACAATCTATCATTTCCTTAATTATTTCAAGAGGCTCACCTTTAAAGTGTTCTTGTATCTCAATAAAATATGGTTTGATTTTTTCCAATGGCTCTAAAATAGCTGCTTCATAAAGTACTTCTTTTGAATCAAAATACGTAAATACGGTGCCGAAACTAACTCCTGCTTCCTTAGCAATATCGGCCACTTTGGTCTCTGCAAAACCATTTTCACTATATAATTTAATAGCGGCGTCTAAAATTGTAGATCTTTTTCTTTTCTTTTTTTCATCATTAGTAAGTATCGAATTCATGTTGATACTCCTTTCATAATAAATGATTGATTAATCAATCAAATTTCATTGTAATTTGTTTCCATTGTCAATATAATGAAAGAATTTTTTGTATTTTTAGTTATAAATTACTTTAAAAGCATGATGACTCCGTTACAGTGGTGATTTTTACTTTGCTTTCTTGAAGGAACGTTTTACAAATGAGGCTGTTTAAATAATAATTCAGCGCTATCGATAAACAGACCCTTGTCATTTACGGATAGATATGGTTATAATAATCTCGAAAAGTTCATATCGAAAGAATGTAGGGGGGCTGGTAGTTGCCAGCTGAGATTGTGTCCGATAGACGCTGACCCTTTGAACCTGATTTGGCTCGTACCAGCGTAGGGAACATCTATTCAAAAAAAGAAAGTTTTTGATACTGATTGTACAACGTCTGGGAGGAATCCTAGGCGTTTTTTATGTTTTCAGACTTTTGTTGCATGCACATACCTTACGTGTAAACAGACCGTGAACGGTTTCTTCTGGTAAAGACATTCATTCATTCATGAACACTTTCACACTACTAACTTGGAGGATTCAGCATGAAAAAATGGTTATTGGTCCTAATGGTTGCACTTTTAACATTAGTGGGCTGTAGCGAAAAAGAAACTAAAAAGGATGCTAAAGGATTAACAAAAGTATCGGTAGTTCTTGATTGGACACCGAACACAAATCATACAGGTTTATATGTAGCTGAAAAACTTGGCTACTTTAAGGAACAAGGCTTAGATGTTGATATTTTATTACCTGGTGAAACGGGTGCTGATCAGCTTGTAGCATCAGGAAAGGCACAGTTTGGCGTAAGCTATCAGGAAGGAATTACACAAGCTCGTGTGCAGGATGTACCTTTAGTATCGATTGCAGCGATTATACAGCATAATACTTCTGGCTTCGCATCTACCGCATCAAAAGGCATTACGTCACCAAAAGATTTTGAAGGGAAAACATACGGTGGCTGGGGTGCACCGCTTGAAAAGGCTGTACTACAATCACTAATGCAAACAGAAGATGCAGATGTTAATAAGTTAGATATCGTCAATGCAGGTGATTTAGATTTCTTCACTATGATGAAAAAAGATATTGATTTTGCGTGGATTTATTATGCATGGACAGGTATTGAAGCAGAACTTCGTGGCGAAAAGCTGAACATGCTTTATTTAACAGATTATAGTGAGCAGTTAGATTATTACACACCTGTACTTGCTACAAATGAAAAAATGATTCAGGATAATCCTGAGACGGTAAAAGCATTTGTCGCTGCTGCAGCAAAGGGCTATGAATATGCAATAAAACACCCTAATGAGGCAGCTGATAGTTTACTAGAAGCGGTACCTGATTTAGATAAGAACCTTGTGCATAAAAGTCAGGAATGGTTAGCAGATAAGTATCAAGACGATGCTGCACAATGGGGCGAGCAAAAATTAGCTGTCTGGGAAAACTACGCGAAATGGATGGCCGACAACAAAGTTTTAGAGGGCGAATTTAACGCAAAACAAGCATTTACAAACGACTTTTTACCGAAAAAGGAGACAAAGTAATATGGCAAACTCTTTAATAAGTGTACAAATTATCCCGAAAACTGAAACATATGAAGATGTGATCCCGTTTGTCGATGCAGCAATTGCAGTTATCGATGCTTCAGGGGTGAAATATGAAGTTCATCCATTAGAAACGACAATGGAAGGCGAGCTTACGACTTTGCTGCAAATTATTGAAAAAATGAATGCCAAGATGATCGAGCTTGGCGCAATCAATGTCATTACGCAAGTGAAAATTTTATATCAGCCATCCGGTATTACAATGGATACGCTAACGGAGAAATATAAGTAATGAAGCAGGCTGTTAAACAAGGAAGGACGATAATTTTTATCGCCTTCCTCTTGTTCATATGGGAACTAATTGTCCGTTTTGCTGATATTCCACATTGGCTATTGCCTGCACCAAGTGCCATTTTGAAAGAGGGCTTTCAATCGTATGAGACGTTTGTGCCTCATGCTTTAGCTACTATACAATTAGCACTTCTTGGACTTGCTATCGGGATATTATGTGGGCTCACAGTTGCGGTGCTATTACATCGTTTTACGTTTATAAGGGAGCTATTTTACCCTATTCTCATTATGTCGCAAAATGTCCCAGTACTTGTCCTAGCACCATTATTAATCATTTGGTTTGGCTTCGGTTTATTGCCAAAGCTCATTATTATTTGTCTTGTGTGCTTTTTCCCTATTGTTATTTCGGCAATGGATGGCTTTCGTCAAACTTCGCCTGAGCTAAAGCATTATTTTGAGATGATAGGTGCTACGAAAGCCCAAACCTTTTGGAAGTTAGAATGGCCTTATGCGTATCCAGCGATTTTTTCAGGCATAAAGATTGCTGCTACCTATAGCGTCATGGGGGCTGTTATTGCGGAATGGTTAGGAGCGAAAATGGGGATTGGCGTTTATATGACATTGGCACAGTCTTCATTTCGAACGGATCGTGTATTTGTAGCGATTTTCGCTATCATATTTTTAAGTTTATTATTATTTAGTGCTATTCGATTAATAGAAAAACTTGTTGTGAAGGGGAGAGGAAACTATGCTAAGCATTCAAAACATTGATAAATCCTTTGATTCCCTTCCAGTTATCCGTAGTTTATCTTTTGAGGTGAAGGACGGGGAATTTGTGGCGATTATCGGTCCGTCAGGCAGTGGGAAAAGTACACTTTTTCAATTAATTGGTGGTGTTTCTTCTATAGATAAAGGTGCTATTTTATTAAACGGCACAGATATCCAGAAAAAAAGAGGGACGATTGGCTATATGCCTCAGCAGCCATGTTTATTACCGTGGAGGACGATCCTAGAAAATGTCACGATGGTCGAGGAGCTTCATGGAAAACCTAATGTTAACGTTGCGAAGGAATGGTTAGATAAAGTGGGGCTCGCAGCATTTGTAAATGCATATCCTAATGAGCTGTCAGGTGGTATGCAACAACGGGTATCGTTTATTCGTGCAATTGTCAGTAATAAACCTATTTTATGTTTAGATGAACCGTTTTCAGCACTGGATGAGTTTACAAGGCTTGAAATGCAGGCGTGGCTATTATCGATTTGGGAGAAATATCGAAAATCTATATTGTTCGTTACACATAATATTGAGGAAGCTCTGTTTTTAGCTGATCGTATTATTGTACTTTCAAAACGACCAGCGATGATGAAAAAGGAAATAATCGTACCTTTTGCAAGGCCACGACAAGAAGAAATTCGCCATTCCGCTTCTTTTACGGCATTGAAGCAACAATTATTCTCGTATTTAAAAGAAGAAAAGGATGAGGTGAATGTTGATTGATGCACATATTCATTTAGACAAGTATAAAGAGAACGACATACCTCCTTTGCTAGAGGAAGCGGAATATGTCATTGCCGTAAGCATGAATCTACCATCATGTGAGAAGACGTTGAAGCTGTCAAAAGCCTTTGCAAAGGTAAAGGCGGCATTTGGCTTTCATCCAGAGCAACCGTTACTTAGTAATGCGGAGGAAGAGGCATTATTCGATTGGATACGTCATCACGCTCATGACATGGTGGCAATTGGCGAGGTAGGGTTGCCTTATTATTTGAGGCAGGAGAAGGCAATTGATGATCGTTCGTATGAGGCTTTGTTAGAACGGTTTATTGTATTGGCAAAGGAATTAAATAAACCGATTGTATTACATGCTGTTTATGAGGATGCGGCCATTGTTTGTGACCTGCTAGAAAAACATCATGTAACGAAAGCGCATTTTCATTGGTTTAAAGGCGATGAGGAAGTGATTGAACGGATGATTCATAATGGGTATTTCATTTCTGTGACGCCTGATTGTACGTATGAGACTGAAATTCAAGATCTGATCAAAAAATACCCAATCGAGCTATTGATGGTAGAAACAGATGGACCTTGGCCGTTCGAAGGTCCTTTTAACAATAAACGAACATCTCCTTGGATGATGGATCATTCCATGGGGGTTATTGCTTCGATAAAGGGGCTTACAACAGAGGAAGCGGCGCGTATCATTACAAGAAATACGACAATATTTTATAATTTATAGCAAAAAACACAGCTGTTCTTTTAGAGTGGCTGTGTTTTTTATAGTATCTAATGGCTGATAAAAGATTAGAATCACGATAGCCTACATTCAGTTACGAAGGTGTTCTTTGGAACGTCCACTTTTAAGCGAAAGTTTAAAAAGGGATCTAATTATTAACACAACTTTTGTATAGCAAAATAGGAAGGCAAGCCCTGATATAGCTATGCAAAACCTTTAATCCAAGCCCCTTTTCTCACTTAGAAAGAGATTGTGCCACTGCAACAAACCTTTTTACCCCTTCCCTTAGTTGTTTTTCATTTGCATACGAATAGCTTAAACGTATCAAGGATGAAGGTTGTTTTAATGGATCACAAACTTGACCTGGCACGAAGGATATAGATTGTTCGATACATTTGGTTAATAATAATTCAGTCGGAATTTTATCTGGGAGTTCTACCCATAAGTTAAGACCGCCTTTTGGACTGGTCCATTTCCAGTCTGTTACTGCTAGCTCCTCCTCCATGATTTCCTTTCGAATCTGAAGGGCGATCCGGATCTTCTCCAAGTGCTGCTGCAATCTTATTGATGAAAAGTAATGGAGAAAAATTTTTGGATTGAGAAGTGGAGAACCATTATCAGCTAACGATTTTACTGTTAGTAGTGAATTCATTAACGATGATTGACAAATAACAGCCGCTATTCGCAAACCAGGTGAGATATATTTACAAAAGCTTCGGATATAAATGACTGTACCAGCAGTATCATATGTGTAAATTGGTGGTGGAGGGGCATGATCAAAATATATGTCGTGATAGGCATCGTCCTCAATTAATAGACATCGATATTGTTCAGCTAATTCTACTAATTTTTTTCGCTGCTCAACTGAAACAGTATAACCAGTCGGGTTATGGAATGTTGGGTTGAGATAAAATAGGCGTGGTTTATATTGTTTCATATATAATTCGACCTGCTGTAAATCGTACCCGTCTGGATGGATATCAACTGTTACAATCTGTGCTCCTTGTGCTCTAAAAGTATCAATCGCAGCACTATAGCTTGGACGTTCAAATAATACGACGTCTCTTGGCTTAATGAAAGTTTGAGCGATTAAGTGAATCGCTTGCTGTGAGCCAGAAGTGATTAACAGATCATCTGCACCCAGATGAGTTTTATACTGGTTGATAAAATATTGAGTGAGTGTTTCACGTAGTTCTAAATCACCTTGCACAGTTGAGTAGGTTGCAAGTACTTTTGGATAAAGGTCAAACACTTTCTTCACATAATCTGAAAAATAATGATTAGGCAAAAGATTTGGATCAATTAACGCTTGAGAAAAATGATAAGAAACAGGTGATTGATGGATTTCAGATAAATGATTTTTTTGTACATATGCAGATACAATTGGATTGTCAAGATCTAGATTTTTAAGGTTTTTCGTCACATTTGATTGGACAAAATAACCAGCTTTATCTTTTACATAAACTTTGTCATGCTGTTTCAGTAATTGATAAGCCTTTAATACTGTTAATCGATGAACATTCATTTCAGATGCTAATTGTCGAACGGAGGGAATCTTTTCATTTTCTTTCCATTCTTTACGTTCTATTCTGTGCAGTACATAATCGTATACTTTCTTAAAAAGATAGTCTCCATTTTGAATCGCTTTACTCACATCGATTCCTCCTATTCAAGACGATTGTACCATGATCCAATCTAATCTGTTCTATCTTTTTCAATCTGTTCTAATGTCATTCTTTTATGATAGAAAAAGAGGAGGAGTGTTATATGGTAATTGTTAATTATTTCTTCATGTGTTTGATTTTTGGAACGACATTTTTAGCGATTAAAATTGGTGTTGATGCAGGAGTGCCTCCATTTTTATCAGCTGGCCTTCGTTTTTTCATTGCTGGTTTGCTGCTATTTAGTTTTATGGTTTGGAGAGAAAAAACGACATTAGGGTTATTTTTTCGGAAAGAGATGTTTTTTACAGGAGTAGGTTTAACCTTTGGTACGTTCGCCACATTATACTGGGCAGAACAGTATGTGACATCAGGGATTGCAGCTGTCTTATCTGCTACAGGCCCAATGATGATCATCATTATTCAGACGTTCATAATGAAGCAAAAAGGAAATTGGAAATCATTCATAGGTTGTGGCGTCGGAGTCATTGGTGTCATGCTTTTGATCCTACCTAGTTTTTCAATTGAGATTAGTCCCTTTTGGATGGTTGGTTGTTTCGCCATAATATTAGGTGAAGTTTTTTACGCATCCGGAACGATTTATTCGAAACATGTCATCCGAAAATTTGAAACGACATCACCGATTGCTTTAAATGCAGCACAAATGATGCATGGTGGGATTTTATTAATCATTTTATCATTTTTTTCCGAGAATATTCAGCTTGATTATCTTTTAAGCCCAGCTTCAATTGGCTCTCTTCTTTATTTAACTATTTTTGGTTCAATGATCGGCCATAGTATTTATTATTGGCTTGTCTCACGGACAAATCCTGTTTTTCCTTCTACATGGCTGTATATCTCACCATTAATTGCCGTTATGCTAGGTGTTATCTTCTATCATGAATATATTTCTTGGCTAACAGGTATAGGAACTTTGACAATTATTGTAGGAACGGTTTTAGTTAATTTCGAAACATTACGGAAGTTGTTTTGGGGGAAGGGGACTGTTCTTCAGGATATTAAAAATTAACCTGCTCGATTTTGTTCAGGTAAATTATATTTGTAGAAGTGATAATGAGGTATTAGTGATACTGCGTAATTAATCTAACAAAACCTAATTTTTTACGTCAATAAAATCTAAATATAAAGGAGTGTAAAGTATAGAAATTTCTAAGGGAGTAGAGATGCTCCAACTTGAATTTCACGGAAATATTATTCATCCCACTCTATTATGGGATCAAGAAATGGCTGTTTTAATTGACACTGGGTTCCCTGGACAAATTGACGATTTACGCGTGGCAATGGAAAAGGTAGGCGTGTCGTTCGACAAACTGAAAGTTATCATTTTGACGCATCAGGATATAGATCATATAGGAAGTCTTCCTGAGATATTACAGAAGTGTGGAAGGAATATTAAAGTGTATGCTCACGAACTAGATAAGCCTTATATACAGGGGGATTTACCGCTTCTAAAAGATGGGCACATAGAAAATCCACCGAAGGGAAAAGTGAATGATACATTGAGTGACGGCCAAGAACTGTCGTATTGTGGAGGAATTTGTGTCATTCATACTCCCGGGCATACTCCTGGCCATATCAGCCTATATTTGAAACAAACTAAAACACTGATTGCCGGGGATTCGATGTACAGTGTAGACGGAGTAATTGGGGGAATTCATGTCCCGACCGTACTGGATTTCAAAGAGGCTCTACTCTCTTTGAAGAAATACCTAGACCTCGACATTGAATCTGTGGTTTGTTACCACGGGGGATTAACTAAGATGAATATTAATGAACAGATACAAAAAGTAATGTCATATTAAAATTCCAGAACTAAAACGGGCGCGAGTGTTGAATAAAACTTTATTTTACCCCCATCCAAAACAGGACGGGGGTATGCGCTTTAGAAGTATTTAACTTTAATGATATAACCTTGACATTATTTTCATTTGGTTCTATCATTAAATGGAAAACAAGGAAAATAAGAAACTTTTTTCGTTTTCCTGAAAGCAGGTGATCATGTTGAAAGATAGAATTTTAAAAGTATCAATAAGTGAAGCTGAACGAAAAGGATTCCGATTTACGATGGGGGATTTAGCAAAGCAACTAGGTATGAGCACGAAAACATTGTATAGTTACTATCCCTCAAAGGAAGAAATACTCAATGAAATGATAGATTTTGCAATCCATGAATTGAAGTTGAAAGAAAATGAAATACTGCATGATTCAACGTTAAATCTTCTAGAAAAACTTCAGAAATGTCTTGTATTAATTCCAGCTGATTTTACATTTGCTCAGCTCCAGTATTTAGAGGAGCTTCAACGCTATTATCCAAAGCAATGGGAAACAGTTGATCAATTTATTCAAGAACAATGGACAGGCATTATTACGTTAATTGATGAAGGGATTGTGGCAAATCAAATACGTCCCTTTAATAAAGAGATATTTATAGAAGTCTATATTGGAGGGCTTTATCGATTGATGGATCATGCATCCAAAAACAGAAATATGATTTCACTTCAGGATACGATGCAGGAAATGGTGGATATTCTTATGCTTGGTATTCTTAATGGTAACGTTCATGAAGAAAACTAAATGGGGGCTGTAAATGAGTAAAACTTTAAGAATGCTATTTTTAGGTACAGATTTCTTTTTTATACTCTATTGGCTTGTCACTTTTTTTCATTTGATTCCAGAAGAGTATTTATATCAGGATTATCAAAATGAATTATTAGTTATATGGAATTGGTCGTTTTTTCCATTAGATATTTTGATCTCAATTACCGGTTTTATTAGTCTCTATCTATTTAAAATAAAAAATGAAAAGTGGAGAAGCTTTGCCTTAGTATCTTTAACACTCACAAGTTGTTCTGGATTACAGGCGATTGCTTTTTGGACTATAAAACTTGATTTTGAACTTATGTGGTGGTTACCAAACCTTTTCTTATTACTATATCCGTTGTACTTTATTCCAAAACTTATTACTTCTAAACAGCAAAATGTCTCATTACAAGCAAAACACAACCACTAACAATCCTCAATGTGGTTGTGTTTTTTGTGCTTTGTAAAATTTTGTTCAATGCTTTCTTTTTTCGTTTTCGTTACACGCTCATGTGTACTGAAAGAGGAAGTTTGACGATTTCTTTCAACGTCCTTCCCTTTAGTGCGCTTTACATGCATACGTTTCTTTTTTGCTTTTGAGTTTGTCATGTTTTCTTACCCCCAACTGTCATTTGTGAATATAATACCGAATAAGGAATAAAAAGTAAAACCTCGTAAGTGTTAACTTACGAGGCGGTTGTCGTATTATTAGTGAGATACGTCCTGTACAGAAATACCTGTGTTCGCTTTAACATCCACTTCACGATATTTCTTATCATCTTTTTCCTTAGAAAGCATTGTTCCGATGAAGCCTCCTAGGAAGCCAAGTGGAACAGAGATGATTGCTGGGTTCGTCAACATAATTAACGGATCACCAACGAAAATTGCTTTTCCTTCTACTGGATTCCAAATATTTGGTGAAACAGCAACAAGAGCTAAAGCAGAGATTAGACCTGTTAACATTGCCGTTATAGCACCAGCTGTATTAAAGCGTTTCCAGTAGATTGTATAGATGATTACAGGTAAGTTAGCTGAACCTGCAATACAGAATGCTAGTGATACTAAGAATGCTACGTTTAATGTTTGTGCACCAAGTGCTAAAAGGATAGAAATAACAGCGATTGTGATGGAACCGATACGAGCTGCAAGTACTTGCTCTTTTTCTGTAATTTTGCCCTTTTTAATAATTTGACCGTAAATATCATGTGAAAGGGCAGATGCGCCAGAAAGTACAAGACCAGCTACTACCGCTAAGATTGTTGCGAATGCTACCGCACATACGAATGAGAATAAAATGTCGCCACCAAGTGCTTCCGCAAGAAGTGGAGCCGCCATGTTCCCAGCGGCGTTTGCAGCAATAATATCTTCTTTACCAACGAATTTAGCTGCACCGAAGCCTAAGAAGATTGTAAGAATGTAGAAGATACCTACAATCCAAGTAGCCCAGATAACTGATGAACGAGCTGTTTTCGCATCTTTTACTGTAAAGAAGCGCATTAGGATATGTGGAAGACCAGCTGTACCTAATACTAAAGCGATTAACATTGAAATAGTATCAATACCATTTGTATATTTAAGACCTGGATTCAAATAAGCTGCACCACTATCAGTTGCAGTTCCCATTTCTTTGAACATCGTTGCAATGCTAAAGCCGAATTCTTTTAATACTAAGAATGAAATAATAACTGTACCTAACATTAAAAGACAAGCTTTAATAATTTGTACCCAAGATGTTGCAGTCATACCACCGAATAGTACGTAAGTCGTCATCATAAAACCAACGATTAAAACTGCAATCCAATAATCAATTCCTAAAAGTAATTGAATAAGTGCTCCTGCACCAACTAGTTGTGCAATCATGTAGAATAATACAATTGTAATAGTGCTTAAAGCTGCTGTACCACGAACTTTAGCGCTATCAAAACGCGCTGTAATCATGTCAGCTAATGTGAATTTACCAAGATTACGTAATGGCTCAGCGACGATGTATAGAACCACTAAGTAAGCTACTAAATAACCGATAGAGAAGAAGAATCCATCAAATCCAAATAATGCAACTGCACCGGCGATTCCTAAGAAAGATGCTGCTGATAAGTAGTCACCTGCGATGGCTAGTCCATTTTGCCAGCCTGTTAACCCTCCGCCTGCAGTGTAGAAATCACTTGCAGATGAAGTTCGTTTTGATGCCCACCATGTAATAACTAATGTTAAACCAACAATGGATACGAAGAAGAATATGGCTGTTAAACTCATCCCGTTATTCATCGGCGGCCACCTCCATTCTCGTACTCAGCGATAATTGCCTTTGCTTCTTTATCAAAGCTATTCGCTTTTGCTACATATAAATGACATAATGTCCAAGTCATGATGAAAAGTCCCGCTGAATATACCCACACCCAAGTGATTTCCCCAAATGCCTTTTGGTGTAGTATTTTCGTGTACGAAGTCAGAACTGGTAGCAACATATATGCTGCTAAGAAGATCGCGGTCATTAACCAAAGAAATGAATTCTTCCTTCGAACAAGTGCTTTAAATGATTCTTGATTTGCAATCGCATCATAGTCAATCACGACACTTTTGCTAGCTTTATTGTTCCCCATTAACATTCCCCATTTTGTGTTTATTTTTACTGCTTAAAGACTTGATTTTGCTAGATTAGTGAATTCACATCTTCATTTTATGAGAGAGTTCACAAAATTGCAATACATTTCAGAAAAATTATGAAAAAATAATTTTTGTGAAAAAAAGTCTTGAAAGAGAATATACGTGCCAAAGCTAAGAAATAAAGGGGTTTTAGAAAATTCTGATAAATAAACAGAGGTAGGTCAATTCTAGATTTTTGAGGGAGGAATATGGAAAAAAATTAAAAAAAGAAATGGTTTTTTATAAAAAATAAACACTGTTTATTTAGTGAAAATCATTTCTTTTCTCATTTTTTTTGAAAGAGAATAGTATTGCTAGATAAGTAAATTGGGAAATATTTCGAAAGAAAACATAAAAAAACTCGATGAAAAATCGAGTTTTTTATTAATATGGATAGGATAAATGATAGATATTTTTTCAATAATTTGGATGTTCAGAATGGATCAGTGAGAGATATCAGAAACTGATACACCAGTGTTTGCTTTAACGCGAATTTCCTTGTAAATACGTTCTGCTTCTTCCTGTGGTACTTTACTAGAAGTAAGAACAGAACCTAAATAACCTGCGATAAAGCCAAGTGGGATCGTAATAACTGCTGGAACGGCTAACGGAACGATAGGATTACCAACAAAAATGGCTGCACCTTCAACAGGACTCCATACATTAGGCCCCATAGCACCTAACACTAAACAAGATACTAAACCAGTTACCATCGCTGATATTGCACCCGTTGAATTGAATTTTTTCCAGTAAATTGTGTAAAGAATAACTGGTAAGTTTGCTGAAGCACCGATACAAAATGCAAAGGATACTAAAAATGATACATTCAAGTTTTGCGCAAATAACGCAAGGATAATAGAAACAATGGCAATAGAAATAGAGCCAGTACGAGCTGCTACAACTTGTTGCCTTTCTGTTAATTTACCACCTTTAATGATTTCACCATAAATATCGTGGGAGATGGCAGAAGCTCCTGTTAAAACTAAGCCCGAAACTACCGCTAAAATAGTTGCAAATGCTACTGCACCGATAAATGCCATTAACACATCACCGCCCAAATAATTAGCAAGAAGTGGGGCTGCAGTGTTACCAGCTTTACTTTCAGCAAGAATTTTATCGATCCCTACAAAATTTAACGCACCAAAGCCTAAGAAAATAGTTAGTGAGAAGAAAATAGCTGTAATCCAAGTTGTCCATGAAATAGAAGAACGCGCAGTTTTAGCATCTTTCACTGTAAAGAAGCGCATTAAAATATGTGGTAACCCAGATGTACCTAATACAAGTGCCATCATCATTGAAACAGAATCGATTGTACTTGTATATTTAATCCCTGGTACAAGGAATTTCTCACCATGATCCGTGGCAATCGTATCAAACATTTTCATTAGTGAGAAGTCAAACTTAATTAATACTAATGTAGCTAATACGCCTGTCCCGAATAAGAGAAGGCTAGCTTTAATAATTTGCACCCAAGAAGTAGCTGTCATTCCACCGAATAAAACATAAGTAGTCATCATGACACCTACGATTAAAACGGCAATCCAGTACTCAATACCAAATAATAGTTTAATAAGAGCACCTGCACCTACTAATTGTGCAATCATATAAAGAATGACGATAATAATTGTTCCTGACGCCGCAACGCCACGAATGCGTTTTTCATTAAAGCGGGCAGTAAGCATGTCTGCTAACGTATATCGACCTAAGTTACGCATAGGTTCTGCAATTACATAAAGAAGAACTAAGTTAGCTACTACATAGCCTACGGAGAAGAAGAAACCATCGAAACCAGTTAATGCAATCGCACCGGACACCCCTAGAAATGCAGCAGCTGATAAATAGTCACCAGCAATCGCAAAGCCGTTTTGCCAACCTTTAAGACCACCACCAGCTGTATAGAAATCAGACGCTGAAGACGTCCGCTTTGCTGCGATATATGTTACTACGAGTGTTAAACCAACGATCGCTAAGAAGAAACCAACGGATACTAAGTTCATTTATTTTCCACCTTTCGCCTGATACTCAGCAAGTACTGCTGCGGCAGCTTTATCGAATGAAGCTGCTTTTTTTACATATACCGTACAAAGAACAATTGTCATAATGAATAATCCAGCTGAATAAATCCAAACACCCGTAATATTTCCGATGATTTTTTGTTGTAGTACAGGTTGGAAAGCAAGGATAGGTAATAAAATATAAAGTAATAAAAAAATTGCTGTGATCGAGAAAAGGAAGGTATTCTTCTTTTTTACGAACTTGTTGAACGATTCCATAGCTTCAATTGCATTATAATCAATTGATGCTATATTTTTGTGTTCAGAAAGATTTGCCATTATTATTCCCCCTAAAGTGATATATTTCTGTTTTAGACGACATATTTCTTTTTTGTTCGTCGTTATATTCACTTATTTTATGGGGTAGATTCTTATAATGCAATACTAAATTTTGAGTTTTTTTAATTTTTAATCATTTCTAAATTACGGAAATAACATAGAAATAATAAGGGTTTAGTAGAAAAAAACCGCACGAAAGAGAATGGCATTGTCTATAAGAATAATATTCCTATAATAGTTTAATAATGATAATTTTGAATGTAATAGAAAAATCGAGCGCGAAAGAGAATTTTTAAGTGGTTTATTATTCCATTATTAGATGAGGAGGAACTTGAAAAGTAATGAAATATTGTTATATAACAAATGTTCGAACTCTTGGGAAATAACCGAAATAGTAAAAAACAGCTTTGAAAAAATTTTTAAAAAAGTGTGAATTATCTGGAATGCAAAGGAGGTTAATTATACTAAAATCGTACAACATACATTGAATGGATATAAAAAGTGAAATGATAAGCTCATATCTTGTATTATGCAACTTTAATTTATACAATAAACATCGATGGTAAATTGAAGGGAAGTGAGCAAATAAATGAAAAAGAAGAGTGTCATGCTCGTATTGATACTAACATTAAGTAGCGTACTTGCTGCTTGTGGAAGCTATAAATTTGAACCAGAGATGAACATAGTAGTACAGGATTTTTCGGTAACAAATCAAAATAATGAAAAAGTTAGCCTAAATAACTTAAAAGGTAAGCCATGGTTAGCGATGTTCATCTTTACTAATTGTAATACGATTTGTCCACCAATGACGTATAACATGACAGAGGTGCAAAAGGCGCTTAAAGATAAAGGTCTGGAAGACTATCAAATTGTAGCTTTTAGTGTTGATCCTGAGGTTGATAAGCCAGAAGTTTTAACGAATTATTTGAAAACGTATTCAGTGCCCGATGCAAGCAAATGGCAACTGTTAACTGGCTATGAACAAAAGTATATTGAACAGTTTGCGAGGAAATCGTTTAATTCCTTAGTAAAGAACGATCCGAATTCTGATCAAGTCGTACATATGTCAAGTTACTACTTAGTGGATGCTGATGGTATGGTTGTGAAGGATTATGACGGTACTACAGATGTACCAGTTGAGACGATCGTGGCAGATATGAAGGCCTTAACTAAATAAAAAAAATAACTCAGGAGTTCGGAGGAACTTCTGAGTTATTTTTTAGCCAGCTCATCAATTAAATGAAGTGGCACCTAATAGGATTGAATGATACGGTCATTCACAAACGCCTGTATGAAAAATAATTCATTATCATTAGGGTTCCTATTATTTTCTACTTTAAAGCACTCCATAGCATTTTCTAGTGAGGTAGATTGTACAGCTCGACTTGCGGTTATTAACTCTTCCCAATAAATATTCATTTCATCAGTATCACAGATTGATTCATGACCAAGTAGGAATATTTCAGCATCATAGTTTTGAATGTCTTTTATCATAGGCAATAACAATGATTGCTTGAAATGAAAAAGGGAATTTGTAGTTGTACCATATGCAGCATCACCTAAAAAAACAACCTTTTCATCTGGAATATAAATAATGGTGGAGTCGTCTGTATGAGTACTTTTGATTCTTTCAATGATGCAAACTTTATTACCTAAATCAATGGTTAATGTATTTTCAATAATTACATTCGGAGAGTTCAATTTAAAACTCTCGCGGTTTGGTATGTTTGCTTGTATAATCTCCATACACTTAGCACTCATCTGATTAGTATTCACATACTCTAGAAGGGAATGATCATCAAATTTATAAACTTGCCATTCTTTTAATCGTTCGTTTGTTTGATTATTAACGATAACAGTTGCATCAAATTCATTCATTCCAAGGAAGTGATCCCAATGTGCATGGGTAATGACCAAATATTTGATAGGTGGTACATTTAGTTTTTTGATTTCTAGTAAAAAATCTTTAGCATGTTGAGTTGAATTACCAGAATCTATAATTAGACAATGCTGCTCACCACATACCAATCCTAAAGTTGGTCGTTCTCTATCATCTTGATGGGATAAATAATAAATAGTATCACTTAATTTATTTAACATGTTATTTCTCCTCTACTTTACATATTCATTGTATGAAAGAGAAAATCTACATGTGTATTTTAAAAAATGTAAAATAATTTGAGATTTTCTCTTTTTTATTTTTTTACCATTGGACCTGTACCTCCTTATTTAATAAGGAAAAGTATACCATATTATTAACAGAATTAACTGTTTTTTCGGAAAAATAAAATAATTTTCTTCGTGTATGATCACTATACATATCGAAGAAAAGGAAACCGCTTCGGGTGACGTAACTAATCGCAAATGGAGTGGTTTTTTTATGGACGATTTAAAGAAAAAAAGTGAAATATCGCCCGATCTATAGAAGCTCTTCATGTATACCTTTTCGCTTAATAATTTTATTATGTCTACTAAAAACCAAAACTAAATAAAGTATCATGAAAACCGTTGAGTTTTAAATGTATTTTTTTCCAAACGTGTATATATTTAATTTTATCAGCTTATATATTATTAGAATGATGTAACGTCTGGCGTCCGATTATAGGCAAAATTTATTTCGAGATTTAACGGCATCAATCGCAATGGAAACATCTTTAAGCTGCAAGGTAGGTAGTGCCATCATGTTCAGTTCAGGTGAAACTTCTACAAAAAACGGTCGTTAGCAATGCTTTTAAATTTCTACTATTTTGCCAGGTTAAATGGCTTCTTGATAATGTGTATCGACAAAAATGAAGCGAAAAAATTGTAACTCTAAAATATACGACAATCGTTGTTTATTTTAGAGTTACTTGACGTTGACCAAAAATGATATGAAGGGATGAAATAAATGAATAAGCTTATCGAATTTATAAACGTAACGAAAGAATACAAAATAGGAGAAGTCCCAATCAAGGCTCTTGATGGTGTTAATTTTTCCATTTGTGAAGGGGAATTTGTCGTTATACTGGGTGCAAGTGGGGCGGGTAAAAGTACGATTTTGAATATTCTTGGTGGTATGGATACGGCTACCTCAGGTCAAGTATTTGTTGGGAATCAAGAAATAACTAGATTGAATGAAAAAAAGTTAACAGAATATCGTGGTGAGAAAATTGGTTTTGTCTTTCAATTCTATAACTTAATTCCGAATTTAAATGCTCTCGAGAATGTTGAATTTGCTACTGAAGTATGTAAACACCCTCTAGATGCAAAGGAGATTTTACATCAAGTCGGATTAGAGAATCGTCTCAAAAATTTCCCTTCACAACTTTCTGGTGGCGAACAGCAAAGAGTTGCTATAGCTAGAGCGGTTGCAAAAAATCCCTTGCTTTTACTTTGTGATGAACCAACCGGTGCTTTGGATTATGTAACCGGTAAGTCCGTATTAAAGACTTTGCAAGATTTAAACAGCGAAACGAAGAAATGCGTTATTTTGGTCACACATAATTCAGCAATTGCTCCTATGGCAGACAAAATTATTAAAGTTAAAAGCGGATACATCGAAAGCGTCACGATCAATAATGAAAAACAAAGTGTTGAAGGGATTGAGTGGTAAACATGAAATTGTTTTTAAAATTATTGAGGGACATCAAACAATCTATGGGGCAATTTATAGCCATAGTGATTATTATCGCAGTTGGTGCTTTTTTCTATGCGGGACTAGTAACGTATAGTACTAATCTAAGTGCTTATACGAAGGATTACTTCCAAAAACATCATTTAAGCGATTTAAATGTGTATTACAGTCACCTTTCTAAAAATGATGTGACGCGTTTGAGTAAAATTGAAGGGATCCATAAAATTGAAGGACGTTATACCTTTGATGGAACGCAAGCCTTTGAAGATTACAAAACTGCATTAAAAATACATTCGATCCCTGAAAACAATGAAATAAATATGCCTACTATCATTGAAGGGAATATCCCATTAAACAAGGGGGAAATTTTATTAGATTCTCACTATGCAAAAGAACATCATTATCGTGTTGGCGATCAATTCACAATCAGAGCGAATGACAGAAATCTTGATTTTACAATTAGTGGTTTGGGTGAGAATGTGGAATATGCAAAAAAGAACGAAATTCAAGACCATAAAACTTATGGGGTAGCTTATATTGCTGAAGAAACATTACCTGAAATCTTAGATGGCTTTTATTATAATGAGGTCATCATTGATGCCAAAAAAGGGCAAGATATTGAACAATTAGGCAAATCAATTGAGCTACAATCTAAACAGCTCAGTTATTTAGATCAAGTAAACAAGGAACGGACTTTGAATTATTCTAAAATCAATCAAACGATATATAATAATAACTTAATGAGTAAGGTTATACCTTTAGTTCTCTTTTTGATTGAAGCGGTTATCCTTTTTCTAGTCATGTCGAGGACGATCGATTCTCAAAGAATCCAAGTTGGTATTATGAAGGCTTTAGGTGTGAAAAATAGCAACATTATGCTTCACTATATGGGATACCCTGTGTTGGCAAGTATACTAGGCTCAATCATTGGCTGTGTTCTGGCAGCTTTCGTTTTTATCCCTTTAGTAACGACGTCGTGTGCAAGGGCCTATTCTTTGCCTGACATTAAATTCTCGCTCTCTCTATTTTCAATCATTCCTCCGATTATTTTCTCAAGTGCTTTTGGAGTACTAGCATGTTACTTAAGCGGTAGAGCTATATTAAAAGAACGGGCAGCACAAGCTATGCGTCCTAAACCACCAAAGAAGATGAAAAAGCTATTGATAGAAAGAGTTCCAGGTTTCTGGAGTTCAATTTCCTACAGTAATAAACTCATATTAAGAAATATATTTTTAAATAAACAAAAGGCTTTAGCGAGTTCGATTGGTGTTGTTGTTAGCACGGTTCTACTAATCACTGCTTTCGGTACTCAGGCATCCTTGCTGAAAGTAGCTAATCAAATTGAAGATGTTTATAGCTATGATTTAAAAGTAGATTATACGATCGGTACATCTCCTAATATGATAAAACAACCTCCTGGTATGAAAGAAAGTTATTTTTTATCCACTTTTCCTATTGAAATCATCAAAGACGCTGAAAAAGAAAATGCTACTTTAATTGTAACTGAAGAAAATAACAATCTCATTCATTTCTTTGATGAAAAGAACAATAGCATACCTATAGAAAATAACGGCTTACTTGTACCCAAATCTTACGCGGATCAATACGATATTTCAAAAGGGGATTTTATCAAAATAAAGTTCACATCGCCCGAGCTTAAAAACACTACTGTAGATATGAAAGTTTTAAATATATCTACACAATACTCGAATCCATCGTTTTATAGTACACCAGAGTACTTAAAGAGCTTTAACATAGACTACAATCCAACCTCGCTTTTAGTTCAAGCAAATAGCGCCGCGGATCTGATGAGCGTCCGTGACTTTTTTGAACAAGATCGTTATGTAGAAACAATTGCGGATAAGAATGATTTGAAAAAATCAGCCCAATACATTGTGAAACAAAACAGTTTTGTTTTTATCATGTTCATCACAAGTGCCATCATACTTTCTTTTGGCGCCATCTATACGATATCTTCCATAAACATTTATGAAAGGAATCGTGAGCTTGCAACACTTAAGGTACTAGGCTATCAAAAAAATAAAATAAACAGACTAATATTTTTGGAAAACGTTATATTAACTTCATTTGCGGTCATTGTGGCTTTACCGATTAGTGGTTATGTTTATAAAGTTATTGTCAAGGCTCTATCAAGCACCCATCAGCAAATCCCTGATAAATTAAATATTTTAATCATTTTGGTTTCTGTATTGCTTGCATTCTTACTGACGATTGTTTCAAATTTACTTCTTAGAAGAAAAGTTACGAAAATCAATATGATTGAATCATTAAAAAGTGTGGAATAGACCTTTTAAGATGATCGGACAATATAGCAGTTTTACCCAAGTTGCGAAGGTAGTTCATAGCTAATTACAGGAGTGCTGAGGAGGACTTTCCAATAACTCATCTTTCGCCAACATGCGAATGAATGAGGTCCTTTAAAGATTTTGGCTTGTTAAGCTTATGCCTGCGTTTTGTTTAAGTACATTTCTTCATGAACTTATTAGTATTAAAGCTGTCTTAAGGCCGTATACAAACCCCACTCTCGATTTTGAAAGTGGGGTTTGTATATGGCAACAGAATTGGACAACTTTTTTAAGTACACAATGTTTTCTATGTATTGAGGTTTCGAATTTAGTTAAAAGGTTCGTGTGTAATAGATAATCCCTTATGTTTAGGTCATATGATTAAAAATACTTGAAGAATATGGTAGAATAAAAAGGGGTTAAAAAGGTTTAATTTAACAACAAAGAAATATTTATACTGAAATTTAAAACAGTATATTTGAATTGGAGAATACCTTTATGAAGTCGATATTAATTAAAATTAAAGAATATTTTATAACTAGTGCTCCGAAACCTCCTAAAAATGCTTGCTATTTTTGTAAACGAAAAGTAGCTGATTTAAGAAATTATCGGAATGAAAAAAATAAAAAAATTAAAGTATGTTATCTATGTGTTGAATATGCTGAAAGACGTGCCTATCGTAAATAATCTGGCTGCTTTTGGGATTTAAAAAAGGGTAATAAAAATTGTATAAAAAGCTTGG
Source organism: Lysinibacillus sp. G1-3 (assembly GCF_056322905.1). Lineage (NCBI taxonomy): Bacteria > Bacillati > Bacillota > Bacilli > Caryophanales > Bacillaceae > Lysinibacillus > Lysinibacillus sp. G1-3. The sequence continues at coordinate 256,221 of NZ_JBWHYQ010000002.1, read as the reverse complement.
ATGGTTGAACAATATCTTGGAATATAGTATGTAATTTTTGGTATAATTACATATAACTATGTATATTAAGGAGTGACAATATGAAAAAAATACTTATAGTAACTAGTTATTTAGGCTTTTTTATATTAGGAGGATTAACCTTTACATACCTCTCAACAACGGAAGCGGCAAGCAATTTGAAAAAGATTAGCGTATTTCAGGATACAATCAATTACTATTTTGATAAGGTTGAAAAAAAACCACAAGCGGGTCAATCTGGCTTTATTTATGAAGGTACTACTTATGTGCCAATGCGTTTTGTTGCTGAATCATTAGGGAAAAAAGTGACATGGGATGGAAAATCAAAATCCGTTTATATTGGTGATGTTCCAAAATTCGTCGCTTTAAAAGATGTAAAACCTATTGGGAGTGATGAGGATCACTTCTTCCATAACGCAAGCTCTATTGTGATTAGTACAGGTGAAAAGTTTGAACGATCCTATCAACTTGGTGGATATCATGGTGGAGGGGCTGTACAAGATCATACTGTTGAATACTTAGCGAATGGAAATTACAAAGGATTCGAAATGTATTTAGCACCAGTTAAAAAGTTATCGGCGGGCTCTTTCGGCGTAGGTTATATGAAAATTTACGCGGATAATAAATTGATTTATGATAGTGGATCGATAAAAGACAAGGTAAAAGTTAATGTTAAGTTAGACGGAGTTTCAAAAGTGAAGTTTGAAATGGAAGGCGGTGGCTTAGGTATATTAGATCCTAAATTTATTCAATAATTGGACAAAGTAAAATAGAAGAATCTGAAGCCAATACAGCATGTGTTCGGTGATAAAAAAGAAAGAACGAGTAGACTCACTCATACGTTCTTTCTTTTTTTGCTTCAGGTCTCGTAAAATATCTAATTATCAAGCTTGTTTTGGTACTACTACCATATATCTTGACTTGTCCTCGTATCCATAAGTCATCCATGGTATCGTATCATTTAAAGTATTAAATTAAAGATTGAAGATGATTTTTTGAGGAGGTGTTGGTTTATGAAATGGAGTTTACATAAGAAATCCTATCTATTTTTCGTTGTTTTACTATTAATCATTGGGATTCTTGATATGTTTATAAAGCAATCTATAGTAAGCTACTTCTTTATTCTGGCTTTTTTCCCCTTTACCTATTTTGTTCTCTTTGAAGAGATTAAATCTGGCGATGAAAAGGCGAAGGTACTGCGAAACAAGGCAGCATATCATACGATCTTAATCTTATATTTGTCGATTTTAATTTTATATCTTATCTCAGAGCTCACTTTTATAAAAATTGATCATATATTTACTATTTACGCCATTTTGGTTATAAGTTATACAATGAACCTGTTGGTTTTGACAAAAAAGAATAAAAGAAAACAATTTCTTTGTAATATTAAAGATAAGTGAATGTGTTATAAAAACAGTAACTTATCTTTAATGTCGCACATTATAGGATAATTAGTACATCACTTTTTTATAAGTGGTGTACTTCTTTGTTTTGTAAGTAGGTGTATTCATTAATGTATTGGGTGGGGCTTGTGTCATTGATCATGAGAGTCAAATTAAGCCGGAATGAGTCGGATGCTGTGCAAAAATTCCTCAATCAGAAATAAAGGAAGTACTACTACAATAAGTGAGGGTCATTTGAAATATGGGAAGCACCTTTCTAAATTAATGCTTTTTGTGTTGCTTTAGATTAAAGAAATTTATGGTAATAATACTTCTTGCATCCATTTAGATTTTTAGTTAGAATGGTATATAGTTAGATAATCTAATTAAAAGGTGATTAAATGACAAAATTCAAAAAAATGACCAATAATGAAGATGATTTACCCGTATTAGGCCTAGAGCCGTATATTGAGTTGATTCAAACGACTTCTTCGGGTAATACGAATCAAGAAGATGCAAAATTAGGATTAATGTTGTTGTGGTTAAGTGACTACGTTTTAGATGTAATGGATATTGAGCTGGCTCCTTTCGGAATTACAGAAAGTAAATTAGACTTACTAATATTACTTACACTACATGGTGAAAGACGGGCGACACCTTCTGCTATAGCTGAACGATTAGGGATTACGAGGGCATCGGCAACTTCAATGATAGATTGGTTAGAAAAGAGAAACCTTGTCGTACGGAATCATAGTAAAGAAGATCGTAGGAAAATTTATGTGAGTTTAACAGATGAAGGTCGTACTTTTGTTGCTGAGATTTTGCCAACTTATTGGTCGTCTTGTGCTTCTAACATGATGGATTTGGAACCCGATGAACGAAAAGTCTTTGAGAAGCTGGTTAATAAATTATTAAAATCTATACAAAGAAGACTTGAGGTGGAACGTTAAACTGTAGCTTCGTTGGTGCAGTTTAATTTTTTTAATCATTTAATTAGATTATCTAACTATAAGTCAATCAAATTAAAAAGGGTGATTTATTGTATGAACAAAGCAATTACAGGAAACCAAGTGAATTATTCTCTGATGACAATTATTTTATCATGGTCAGGGATGGTAGTTATGTCTAGTTTATATTTAACAATACCTCTTATTAGTCTTTTCAGTGATTATTATCATATTTCATTGTCCAAAGCAGGCATCACTTCAAGTATTTTTTCACTTGGATTTGCTACTGGGTGTTTTTTCTATGGAGCTATATCAGAAAAATATGGACGAAAAAATGTGATTGTTATAGGACTTTTTTCATTAAGTATTATAACGTTGCTGTTAGGAATGGTTACTGATTTTTCTTTAATTCTACTACTAAGAGGGTTACAGGGACTTGCGGCGGCTACATTTTCACCAGTAGCACTTGCATATACTCTTGAGGTATTTCCAAATGATAAAAAAGTAGGGGCAGTTGGTTTTATAAGCACGGGGTTTCTTGTAGCTGGTATTGTCGGTCAGGTATTTAGCGGATATGTTAGTGAACATACTCATTGGCATGTAATATTTTATGTTCTTTCTATAGTGTATATTTTTACTGCCTTCCTAGTATCGTGGTTTATACCAAAAGGAGTGGTTCATAAGCAAACCAAAAATATATGGGAGCCCATGAAAAAGATCGGTACTATTTTTACCAATGGAAATTTATTATTCAGTTATATAATTGCATTCGTTCTATTAATGTCTTTTGTCAGTATGTATATTATTTTGGGTGAGTATCTTACGAGTGCTTCTTTTGGAATGAGTAGTCAGAAACTAATTTACATTCGATCTTTTGGTATTTTAGGAATGATAATGTCACCTTTTGCAGGAAAATTAGCAAAACGATTCAATGTGTTGTTTGTACTTAAAGTTGCCTTGACTCTTTCGATTATCGCACTAATCATGATGAGCGTTATTTCAAACATAATTGGTTTATCCATCATTAGTATCATATTTGTTAGTGGAATTGCTCTTGCTGTCCCTTCATTAGTGACACTTGTTAGTCAATTAGGCTGGAAAATGGGTGGCATTGCAGTCTCTATGTACACGGTTATTTTATTTGCTGGAACAAGTGTTGCGCCCATTATATCTGTTTACTTTATGAAAACTGGTAGCTTTACATTAGCATTCATTCTTCTTGCTACAACACTTAGTATCGGATTAGTTTCTGCAATGATGATAAAAATGCAAACAAAGAAAATACTAAATTGATTATTAATGGACTATCAGCATCAAAAAGCATCATTGACTTTTAAAATAAGGCAACTTGTTTTAGAAAGCAATTAAAAATGGTTGCTTCAGACTAAACAAACCCCTTTTTATTGTTGCGAGAGAGGGTTTGTTCTAGTAATAGCTACTTACTTAATAATGAAAAGAGGGATTTAAAATTGGCAATATTACTATAAACTTTTCAATTAAACTTGCTATAACAGTCCGTTTACCTTTGAGGTAGACGGGCTTTTTATTGAATGTAGAGAAAAAAATACCGCGCGGAAAGCAGAAAGAGAAAGTACTCAAAAGGTCGATAAAACATAGTTCCTTAGTTATTATTCATATTTGCTTTTGTCAAAAACATGTAATGTTGTTTCTATTTTTGTTAAAAGTGAACAATGTTATTTAAATGCTCCTATCTTACAATTGCATTAAGGAATACCATAAGGAAATAGGAGAAAGTAGAAGTGAGTAAAAATGAAAATACTTTGTTTTTTGTGCAAAATATACAAAGTGAAAACTGAAATTTCATTCACCTCTTCATATGTGATTTTAACGGGGATCTTTCTATTTTTAAACTATGGTACCTAGTTAATCAACAGACGTATTGCAAAATAATAGGAGGGAATTGATGACATGTTAGTTAAATTATTAGAACCATTAAATGTTTCGGATTCGATCATTGAAAAATTAGCGGAACCAATTAAACAGCGAGGTCATGAATTTGTTTATTACAACGAGAAAACAACAGATTCGGCAGAATTAGCAAGACGTAGTGAAGGTGCAGATGTTATTATGATTGCTAATAATCCTTATCCTACAGAAGTCATTGATAAAAACGACAATCTAAAACTAATCAATGTTGCCTTTACAGGTGTTGATCATGTAGGGATCGCTCAAGCTAAAAACCAAGATATTATGGTATGTAATGCGGCTGGTTATGCAAATCAAGCAGTTGCGGAAATAACAATTGGTTTAGTATTAGATGTGTATCGTCATATTACTCAGGGGGATAAAGAGATTCGTTTCGCTAATTTCCCAGGAGCATTCCAAGGTCGTGAAATTAAAGGGAAAACAGTTGGTTTGATTGGTACAGGTAAAATTGGCATGATGACGGCTCATTTGTTTAAAGCATTTGGCGCAAAAATTGTGGCTGCAGACCGATCCCGAAGAAATCCAGAAGCTGAAGCTTTAGGAATCGAGTATATGGAATTAGATGAGGTATTAAAACAATCTGATATTGTATCCTTACATATTCCGTTACTACCAAGTACAAAGGGATTAATCTCTAAAGAAAAATTAGAATTAATGAAGGAATCAGCTATTTTAATCAACTGCGCACGAGGTCCGATTGTTGATAATGATGCATTGGCAGATGCATTAAATAAAGGGCGAATTGCAGGGGCTGGTATCGACGTTTTTGATATGGAACCACCTATTCCTGAAGACTATAAACTATTACACGCTAAAAATGTAATTTTAACACCACACGTAGGTTTCCTTACTAATGAAGCGATGGAATTGCGTGCTACAATTGCATTCGATAACACGATCGCATTTTTAGAGGGTAAACCTCAAAATATTATGAATAGATAATTCCTTGATGTATTTTTGCAAATCCGACAAGTTTTTATTTGTTGTTTAATAACGCTAAATCATTTGGGTATGGTGAAGTTGGAAATTTGAAACAAGGAGAAAATACTATGACATTTAAAAAAGTAGCAAGAAATGATTTGAAAAATCGTATTTTCCATTGGCCAGATATTCAAGAGTTTAGAGATGAAGAAGCGACAAAACATATTTTCTATGAAACACCTAATACAGTTGGAGCTATCTGGTGCATGCGTCCAGGACAAGATTTGCCCATTCACTCGCATAAGCAAGCGGATGATATTTGGATTGTTATTGAAGGAACTGCAGATTTTTATCCAGAATGTGGTGAAATGGTGCAAATTAAAGCTGGTGATGTTGTTGTTGCACGTCCGGGTGAAAAGCACGGTATGACAAATAATTCTAATAAAGATTTTGTAATGTTAGGAATTGCGGGTCCAACACCAATTGGTTTTATTCCGCATTAATAGTATTGAGTTAACTTTCACGTCTGTTGGTTAACTAGTTTTCATCGTAAAAAAGAGAGGTTAACATATTTCACAGGCATATGTGAATCTTAGAACGAGGCTGTCCAAACAGTCAGATCAAAATCTGACTGTTTATCAGCCTTTTCATAATAATTAGAGAAGCGGATTGAGGAAACGAAAGGTTTTTCTCAATCCGCTTTTTTTCGGCTTTTTAGACAGCCTCTCAAAGATTCAACAGTAACATAAAGCAAGGGTTTATAGGTTTAGACGAAATTTTATTTATTTTGAGAATGCTCTTTTGTCTAAAGTGTTTAAAGTCATTTTTATTTTTGTTCAAAGTGAACAATGTTATTTACCTACTCGTAATCTACAATCAAGTTAAGTAATAACAGCAGTAAATACTAAAAAAGTGGGAGTGTCAACCATGGAACAAACAGTTAAACATGACCCGAATTATTACAAAAAAATCATTTTTGCACTATGTTTAGGTTGGGTAGTTATTTGGATTTATCGTACAATACTTACGCCAATCTATCCACAAATTCAAGAATCGCTTGGTAATATTAGCGATACACAAGTAGGACTTATTGCTTCAATTTATTTCTTTGCCTATACTGGTATGCAAATTCCATCAGGAATACTCGTCGATAAATTTGGACAAAAACGAGTATTAATCCCTGCGTTTATCATTTTTGCATTAGCAGCATTCGTCATTGGATCAAGCACGACAATTACTCAAGTTTATATAGGCGCCTTAATGGCAGGTCTTTCGACTGGTTCATATTATGGTGCAGCGTTCTCCTTATCAGCTAAACATATGCCAAAAGATAAGAAAAGTTTTTCTAATGCGATCATCAACAGTGGTTCGGCATTAGGGATGGTCATTGGTCTAGTAGGATCATCTGTATTAGTAGGTGGTCTTGAAATTAAATGGAATTTCATGCTGTATATTATAGCAGTTTTAATAGTAGCTGTAACATTTGTGTTTATGTTATTTGTCAAACAAGACAAAAAAACAGCTACAAATGAAACATCTGAAGATAAGAAAACAGCACAAAACACAGTATCTCAAGGCGTAGAATTATTCTCGCCAAAAAAATTAGTTATTTATTTCGTATATTTTGCAACATGTTATGGTTATTACATGATTGTGACGTGGTTACCATCATTCCTTGTCTCAGAAAAAGGATTCGAACAAGGTTCAGTAGGATATGTAGCTGCTTTAGTTGCAGTCACAGCAGTACCTGGTGCATTGATATTTTCTAAGTATATTGATAAAAATGCACATATGCGTCAGAAATTAATTATCTTCTTGTTAATTGGTGCAGCCGTAACAATTAGTTTAACCGTATTTGCACCTAACCCTGCTGTCCTTTATGGAGCACTAATTTTATATGGTTTATTAGGTAAACTTGCTATTGATCCAGTTTTAATCACATATGTAACTGATTCAGTACCTTCCAACAGCATGGCTAAAGCACTAGGTATCTTTAACTTCTTTGGGATGACTTCATCAGTTATCGCGCCAACTCTTACTGGTTATATTGGTGATATCACTGGTTCGAAAGTATTGGCATTCTATATTGCAGCAATACTTCTTGTAGCAGCAACGATTTTATTCTTCCTTGTCGTGATGTTGAAAGAGAAGAAAACAATCAACCCCCTAATTAATGAATAAAGTAAAGCTACCTATCAGTGGAGGTTTAATACTTCTCCCGCTGATAGGTAGTTTTGTTATTCCTAATTCCTGTCTAAAGCTAGCGGAATTTATCGAAGTCTTACAAGCTAATGTTCTAAATTTATATAAAACAAGAGTTGTACAACCCCATGCAATCCGTGTTCAATATAACAACTGAATTAAGCAGTAGTAACAAGAAACAAATTCTTGTCACTACTGCCTTTTCGATTTAGTGTGTATATAGTATTTTATCTATTATTGGTTTGGCAGTGTTTTTCGGCAGGATCACCAACCGCAACATGGATTCATTTTTCTTATTGAGCTAACTAAGCAGTGTAGTTGGAGTACAATCTTCTTTTAAAATTGGAACTTTCACCCAATGATAAACGTTAAACTTTTAAATTCTATACTGCTATTAATAGCTTTGTGAAATAGAAAGGAGACTTTTATGAAATCCAATCTTTTAATGTGGGTATTTTTTCTTCCTTTATTCTTATTTTTCAGTTTAATGCTATATATGGAAGTGTCAATTTATTCAGCTTTGCCTCCAGAACTAGGTGGAAGGGGTTTTTGGGTAGAATTTAAAAATGTTTGGTATCTTTCAATTTGGTTTTATGCAATAGTATTATTAATTTCCTTCTTTCTATATTTGAAGTTTCTACATAAAGGAAAATAAAAAATTAATGAACTATTGATGTTGAACTCCCACGAAAGAACATAATCATCTTTCATTTTCTGTGGTAAAGTGCTGATTTTTGTGCTTCACGGATGGTTAACTGGAGCTTTAGCTGAAGAGGAGCTACTACATTTTGCATGCTCATAATTGAGGTGGGGAAGCAAGTGTAGCGGTAAAGTAGGCAATAAGAATCCCGCTAAAAAGCATTCATAACAGCTTTTTAGCGGGTTTTTAACATTAAAACGTTATTTTCTCTGATGCAAATAACGCTAATCGTAAATCCAGTGAAATATCAGGCGCTTCGATAGGCTGGCCTAAAATCTCTTCACATTTTTTAATCCGATATTTGACCGTATTGCGATGAATAAATATATCCTCTGAAGTTTTTGTAAGATCACAATGGTTCGCCAAATAGATTTTCAATGTATGTTTTAGTTCTTTTTCTTTCGTTGTTTTCGGATAGGCTAATGAACCTAGCGTATACGTGATAAACGGCTTTAATTTATTGGCTGGAATAAGTTGTAATAATTCTTCTACACTTTTAGATTTATAGAGTTCTATAAATTCTATTTTCCCACTTTCAGACTTGTGATCAAAAGCTTCATTCGCTTCGAAATAAGAGAGTGGTAACTGTGAGAATTCAGTGACTTCATTTCCAATACCAAATGAAAGTGTACTATTAAAAAGTTTTTGATATTCTTTTTGGATATATTTGCAGTAATCTAAATAATATTGATGTTTCGTTTGTAATAGTATCGTAAACCGATGATTCCCTGGAGACCTATAGACACTGATAGAAGGATCAATGTCCGTCAACTTATGTGTGAGCCATTCAAAGGTCATCTGATAGCGCTCATTCAAATAAATATTATTTTCCACATCTCTTTCTTGATCAATTGCACAAACGATCACTTGATAGAAATTAGATGGTTGGATAAGATGCTTTTTTAAAAACTCAGGGTGTTGTTTAACTGAAATAAGATTATCAGGATGTTCAGACATTAACGTTTCGAAAAAGCGGTTTACATCTTGTTGTTCCGCTTCTTTGATTTTACTATTTTTATAGATGGCAAGACTGAGTGTATTGACAGCTTGTTCTATGGCAAGCAAACTAAATGGATACGTAAGCGTATTGACATTTGAGACCATCAAATAATATGGAAAATATTTAAATGCTGGAACCTCAAATATAATATGTTCTTCTTGGAAAGATGCTTTATTATTAGGTGAAATTTGATTGGAATTAACGCATCTTTTGAAGTAACTAAGATTTTTTTGAACTTGCTCTGAGTGTTCGTGGAAGTGATGGCTCATCGATTTAATTTGATGGAAAGGATTTAAGAGCATCACCGGGACTCTGAGGAGTCTGCTCATACGTTCAATCATCATTTCCAAGCTCAAACCTCTCATAAGCATTGTATTTAATTCTTGTTGGATATCTAATGCGAAATATAACTTTTCAGTTTCTTCATCCAATATATAGGATGATATATGGTGTGTAATGGATCCAAGATTCCAACTATCAGGGATTCTGATAATGGGGAATTTTAACTCATTTGCATATTCTAATACTTCCTCGTCGATCTTTTCTAAAAAGCGCGATAACTTAACGCCTATACCGGCAACTTGTATATCATTTAATTCTCGTATGAGATCTATTAATCCGGATTGGTCGTCTTGATAACACATACCCGTAGTGACGATAAATGAATGTGGTGCTGTGAAATCTTTAATGTCAGGCGTTTCCGTAATATCAACCATTTCTACTTCTCTTTCTAAATCGCCCTCATCATTTAACAATATTAAATCAGAAAATTGTTGGACAGACATAATTTCTTTTAATGTTGTCACAAGAATCATCTCCTCTATCTTTGTTAGAAAAAGCCAAAATATTATTTAAATATGTAAGATGCTACAAGGATAAGCTATCTCTCTGATTGTATACTATTTTCGAAGGTTATTATACGTATAATTCTTTATTTCGAAATAGTAAAGGAGATTCATATGCTGAACTAGGTCAAAATATTCTATGTAATGCTTTGTTTTTGAAAAGCGGGTTACAACAAGGATAGCATGATAAAGTAGCTCGAACAAAGAAATCACCTTTACTCAACTAAACCATGTTAGAAAGAAGTGACAACGATGTGGGATCAACAATACAATCCACTTGGAAACGAAATAGTGAGTGGCATCATAGCCTTTCTTCCTATACTCCTATTTCTACTTAGTTTAACAATCTTTAAGTTAAAAGGGATTTATGCAGCAGCCTTAACTTTAGGGGTTACTATGATCATTTCAGTCGGAATTTTTGATATGCCGATTGGCAAAGCTTTCGCGGCCATTCTTCTAGGAACAGGCAAAGCGCTGTGGCCTATTGGTTATATCGTCATAATGGCTGTTTGGTTGTACAAAATTTCTGTGAAAACTGGAAAATTTGAAATCGTACGTGGTAGTATAGCGAATATTACCGAGGATCAAAGACTGCAATTATTGCTCATTGGTTTCTGTTTTAATGCCTTCTTGGAAGGAGCGGCCGGATTAGGTGTTCCAATCGCTATTTGTGCAGCCTTACTTGTGACGCTTGGTTTTAATCCGATTAAAGCTGCTGGACTTTGTCTAATCGCCAATGCCTCTACGGGCGCATTTGGTACAGTTGGAATTCCAGTCATTACTGGTGCTGAAGTAGGTGGGTTGGAAACGTTAGAACTGTCAAGAATGACAGCCTATCTATTACCTTTAATTTCATTTCTCGTACCTTTTCTCCTCATTTTTATTTTAGATGGAATCAAGGGAATAAAAGAAATATTCCCAGCTATTTTAGTCGTTAGTAGTGTCTATTCAGTGCTTCATTTACTGACAATTACTATGATCGGTCCGGAGCTTGCGAATATTATTCCTTCTTTAGTTAGTATGGTTGCTTTAGCGTTATTCTTAAGGAAATGGCAACCGAAAACGATTTACCATGAGCCCGGAGTAGAACTTACAGGTAAATTAAAAAACTATACGATGAAAGAGATTTTGGTAGCATGGTCACCATTTTATATACTTACAGGTGTTATTGCCATTTGGAGCTTGCCTATATTTAAACAATTATTTGTAGATGGTGGTGTACTTGATTTTACGACTGTCGCTTTGAAAATTCCAGGATTACATGATCAAATTATGCGTACACCACCGATCGTAACAGAAGCAAATTCTATACCAGCTATTTTAAATATTAACTTTGTTTCTGCTACGGGAACGGCAATTTTATTGGCCATCATTTTAACAAGTGTCCTGTTTCCTGCGTTAAACATCAGACAATCCGTTCATTTGTTAGGTGACACGATTAAAGAACTATGGTTACCGATTCTTACAATCGTACTTGTAATGGCTTTTGCTAATCTTTCGGACTTTTCTGGTCTTAGCACTTCTCTAGGACTGGCGCTTGCTAAAACGGGTGAATTTTTCCCATTTGTTAGTCCAGTGTTAGGATGGATTGGTGTCTTTCTCACGGGGTCTGTTGTGAATAATAACGCATTATTTGGCAGCTTGCAGGTAGTTACCGGAACGCAGATCGGCATCTCACCATCGTTGCTAATGGCAGCTAATACTGCTGGAGGAAGCGTAGCAAAATTGATTTCACCACAATCTATAGCGATTGCTGCGGCAGCTGTTAATCAAACCGGGAATGAGTCAAAAATCTTTCAATATACAATACGATACAGTTTAGGCTTGCTTCTACTCGTATGTATCATGACACTTGGGTTATCGTTTATCCTCTAATGACGTAAATAATGAATATACCACATAGTAAATCTAAGTTTTTACATAGATTTACTATGTGGTTTTTGTTTTTACATAAAGATAAACTCGATTATTTGCTCCGCTCAAACGCCTTATTAGTACCTTTACATAATCGATAGCGAACAGCATTCTTTTTTACCTCACAGCTCTTTACCAATTTTTTTGTCTAAAGTGCATAAAACGACCCTCCATTATTGTTCGTTGTGTCAATGAATGGTTATGAGGAAGGACCTATAATAAAAGTGTAGAAGGAAGGAGTGAAAGAGTAATGGATATTCAATTAACTTTTGAAGCTTTAGATAAGAAATTCACAGGTTTTGGTGGCTTAGAACAAGGTGGAATTACACGCCTTTTATATTCTCAAGAATGGAATGAGGCAGTTCGTGAGCTGGAAAAAACATTCAAAGAAGAAGGATTAGAAGCAAGTTTTGACGACATAGGGAACTTATCTGGACGTCTTGTTGGAAGTAAATATCCAAAAGAAACAATTTTGACAGGTTCACATATCGACACAGTTGTTGAAGGTGGGCATCTGGATGGGCAATACGGTATCTTATCTGCACTTGTTGCTGTGAAATATTTAAAAGAAAAATATGGTCAACCACTACGATCTCTAGAAGTATTATCACTTGCAGAAGAAGAAGGTAGTCGTTTCCCTTATACATTTTGGGGTAGCAAAAACTTCTTTAACCTAGCTGAAAAATCGGATGTTGACACAATTGAAGATGCTGAGGGTATTAAGTTCGAAGATGCGATGCGTCAATCAGGCTTTGATTATCGAAAAACTACTGACGTTCGTAAGGACATCAAAGCATTTGTTGAAATTCATATTGAACAAGGTAAAGTGTTAGAGACAGAAAACAAAACAATCGGTGTTGTTAATGGCATCGTCGGTCAAAAACGCTTCACGATTAACTTAAAAGGTGAAGCAAACCACGCTGGTACTACGCCAATGTCATTACGTCGCGATACAGTTGTTGCCTATAGTGAAATTGTCTCGGACTTAACAAAACGTGCTAGAGAAATTGGGGAACCACTGGTGTTAACGTTCGGTCATGTCACACTTGTACCAAACACAGTAAATGTAGTTCCAGGTGAAATTACGTTCTCAATAGATTGTCGTCATATTGATCAGCAAATACTAAATGATTTTGCAGCAGAAATCGAAGACAAAATTAAATTAGTCGCCGAAGCAAATAGCATGACTTACGACATTAATTTATGGATGGATGAGGCACCAACATTGATGGACAAAGATATCGTTCAAATCATTGAACTAGCAGCAAAGAATAATGTAGGTGATCGTTATAAAGTGATGCCATCTGGTGCAGGACATGACTCACAAATCTTCGCGCAATATGTTCCAACGGCGATGTTGTTTGTACCTTCTATTGGTGGAATTAGTCACAATATTACAGAAGAGACGAAGATAGAAGACCTTGTTAAAGGTATCGAAGTATTAGCAGAAGTACTTTATGAACTGGCGTATAAAGAATAAACATTGAACAGGAGCGGACTTATTTATGGGTTACTTAAATCTAAATCAAGGATACAGAGAAGGTTTATTAGAAACACGTTCTGTCATTAAAAAAGATAATTACGCATTAATCACACCAGACGGCTTAGTGAATAATGTTGTACCTGGCTTTCAAGATTGTGACGTAACAATCTTAGGATCTCCACGTTTAGGCGCAAGATTCGTAGATTACTTAGTAACGGTTAAAAACGAAGGTGGAAATAAAACTGGTTTCGCTGGTGAAGGTATTCAATCGTTTGTATACGTTATTTATGGCACAATCAACGCTTATGCAGCTGGTGAAAAATACGAATTAACGGCAGGTGGATACTTATATGTACCGCCACACTTACAGTTAACTTTTGAAAATAATAATAACGGTGAGGATAGCCGCTTATTTTTATATAAAAAACGTTATCAACCACTTAAAGGCCATCCACTTAAAGGGCATACACCTGATGTAGTGACAGGTAATGTGAACGACATTAAACAAGAAGCTTATGAAGGTATGAAAGAAGTATTAATCCAAGATTTATTACCAAAAGAAATTGGATATGACATGAATATTCATATTCTTTCATTCAAACCAGGTGCTTCACATGGTTACATTGAAACACATGTCCAAGAACACGGCGCGTACGTTTTAAGTGGGCGAGGCATGTACAACTTAGACAACGAATGGATGCCAGTTGATAAAGGGGACTATATCTTTATGGGCGCTTATGTACCTCAGGCAACTTATGCAATTGGTTTAGATGAACCATTCTCATACATTTATTCTAAAGATGCTAACCGAGACATTGACCTATAAAGAGGAGGCCTAATGAATCTTTGAAGCTATTGAAAGGTTCATTAGGTATATCCGTTACAAAAGAAATTCACTTATGTAGAATCTGACAAAATATTTTAGTGATGTAAGAGAAGGGGCTGACAATATGCGTGTATCGAAGGAAGAACTATTTAATTTAATGAAACAAAAGTTTATAAAAGCGGGATTAAATGAAGGAGCGGCACATGATGTTGCAGACGTATTAACATACGCCGATCATAGAGGTATTCACTCCCATGGTGCCGTACGTGTTGAATACTATTCTGAACGAATTGCAAAAGGTGGTATTACAACAAATCCAAACTATACATTTGAACAAACAGGACCTTGCTCTGCTGTCTTTGGTGGGGATAATGGTCCAGGTCACCAAATAGCAAAACAAGCGATGGAAAAAGCGATTGAAATGGCTAAAAAATCAGGTGTTGCCGTAGTTGGTATGAAAAATATCTCACATAGTGGTGCATTAGGTTACTTTGTTGAAATGGCAGCGGAACAAGATATGGTTGCTCTAAGTATGTGTCAATCAGATCCAATGGTTGTACCGTTTGGCGGAACAGAACCTTATTTTGGGACAAATCCAATTGCCTATAGTGCACCTTCTGCTGATGACCGTATCATTACATTTGATATGGCGACTACTGTCCAAGCATGGGGCAAAATCTTAGATGCAAGAAGTAAAAATGCATCGATTCCAGATACATGGGCTGTTGATGCTACTGGTGCGCCAACAACGAATGCAAGAGATGTTCATGCACTCCTGCCAATTGCAGGTCCAAAAGGATACGGCTTGATGATGATGGTAGATATTTTATCAGGTAGTCTTCTAGGAGTCCCACATGGTATACATGTGTCTTCTATGTATCAAGACTTAACTAAAGGGCGCGATTTAGGTCAAATTCATATCGTGATTAACCCTGCCTATTTCACAAATTTAGATACTTTTAAACAACAAATTACAACGATGCTTAATGAATTAAAAGCGCAGCCAGCGGCAGAGGGCTATGGAGAAATTTATTATCCAGGTGAACGCGGTATATTAAGAAGTAAAGAATATGATAAGGAAGGTATTGAAATCGTAGACGACATTTACAACTATCTTGTGTCAGACGACGTTCATTACGATCGTTATCATGGAAAAAACAGATTTGCAGAATAATAAATTGGAGGATCATCATGTTATACACAATTATAAAAGAAAACACTTATAAAGACTCTATCGTGTTAATGCTTTTATCAAATAAATTATCTGCAATTGATGGTGTAAACAAAGTATCAATCATGATGGGAACACCAGCGAACAAAGACATTTTTAAATCTTCTGGCTTAGGTACGGATGAATTAGAAAACGCAAAGCCAAATGATATTGTCATCGTTGTAGATACAGATCAAGAAGAAAAAGTAGACGAAGTGAAAGAAGAAGTTGAGATCGCTTTAAAAGGTGAATCAGATTCACAAAATACGTCTAAAGATCAAGAAGCACATAACTGGAAACGTGCAATGGAGCTCGCGAACAATCCGAACTTAGCGTTAATTTCAATTCCTGGTCAATATGCAGCAATGGAAGCGGAAAACGCATTGAACGAAGGCTTACATGTATTCATGTTCAGTGACAATGTTTCGAAAGAAGACGAAGTGAAATTGAAACAAAAAGCGCATGAAAAAGGGTTATTAGTGATGGGTCCAGACTGTGGTACTGCACTTATTCACGGCGTACCTCTTGCCTTTACAAATAACGTCAACGAAGGTGATATCGGTATTGTTGGGGCATCTGGTACAGGAATCCAAGAAGTCACAACAATTATTGACCGTTATGGTAAAGGTGTTACAAACGCTCTTGGTACAGGTGGACGTGATTTATCGACGGAAGTTGGTGCCATCACTATGTTAGATAGCATCAAAGCGTTAAATCAAGATCCGAAAGTAAAAGTAATTACAGTGATCTCCAAACCACCTGCGGAGGAAGTACAACGCAAAGTATTAAACTTATTAAGAAATATTGATAAACCAATTGTTACGCTATTTTTAGGTGACAAACCTTCCTATCAAGAAGAGAACATCTATCATGCTTATACACTTGAAGAAGCAGCAGTTGTAGCTGTCCAATTATCAAATGGGGATAAACCGAATTTTGAACCAACAACAGCTGAACGTGTAAACGTTTTATTACAAGAATCACAAGTTGGTATAAAAGGTTATTATTCAGGCGGTACGTTAGCATCTGAAGCAGCGATGCTAGTGAGAGATGCTTTCAAAGATACGATATCGGAAGAACAGAACGATAACTTTGTTTTAAAAACAAAAAATCATGAAATTATCGATTTAGGTGATGATGTTTATACAAAAGGCAAACCACACCCGATGATTGATCCTGAAAAACGTATCGAAATGCTTGAAAAATCCGTTAACGATCCTGAAACAGCGGTCATTATGATTGATAACGTAATCGGTAACGGTGGTCATGAAGATATGGCCAGTGAACTAGCACCAGCAATCAAACGTATTTTAGACAGCGCACGTCAAGATGGTCGTCAACTTGCAGTGCTTGCAACAGTTGTAGGTACAGCACAGGACATCCAAGGTTACGATAAACAAATTGAGATCTTAAAAGAGAGTGGCGCAATTATTTGTAAGACAAACGACCAAATGGTTCGCACTGCTATCCAACTTGTTGGCGGCAAAGTGGAACAACCTATTACTGATGTACAAAAATTTGACTATACAAAAGAAAACTTAGTAGTGGATGAGAAAATTATGTCCTTAATCAATATGAAACCAAGCGTGATCAATATTGGGCTAAAAAGCTTTACAGAAGCTGTTCAAAACAGTGGCTCGGAGTGTGTTCAATTTAACTGGCGTCCTATTGCTGGTGGCGATGAGAAGTTAATGAAAGTACTTCAATTCTTAAACTATTATGAAGGAGGTACAATCTAATGGGTTTCAGAACAATAAATGAAGCGAACGAAGCCGTTATTCAAAAGATCATAGTAGCAGCACCGTTCTTAACGGATGTTGTACCTGCTAAGTCTGTTATTCCAGAATTAAAAGAGTATGTATTATTACATGCTGGACCTCCAATGAAATATGAAAACATGACAGATCCTATGCAAGGTTCCTGCGTTGGCGCAATCCTTTTTGAAGGATGGGCAAAAGACGAGGAGGGTGCACGTGATTTACTTGAAAACGATCAGATTACATTCATTCCATGTCACCATGTGAATGCGGTTGGGCCAATGGGTGGTATCACATCACCTAATATGCCAGTCCTTGTCGTTGTTAACAAAGAGAGTGGTCACGAGGCGTACTGTCAAATGAACGAAGGCATTGGAGCCGTATTACGCTTTGGTGCTTATAATGAGCAAGTAATCAACCGTTTACATTGGATGAAAGACGTATTAGGTCCAGTGTTAAGTAAAGCATTAAGAACATTGGATGAAGGCTTGAACGTTAACGTATTGTTTGCGAAAGCGATTGCCATGGGTGATGAATTCCACCAACGTAATATTGCTGCTTCACTTGCGTTTTTAAAAGAAATAGCGCCAATCATTACGTCATTAGAAGACGTTGAAAAAGAACAATGTACAGAAGTAATCCAGTTCTTAGCTGACACAGACCAATTTTTCTTAAACATTGCCATGGCGGCTGGTAAAGCGATGATGGATGCAGCACGTACGATCGAACACGGTACAGTTGTTACTGCGATGTGTCGAAACGGTGAAAACTTTGGTATTCGCATTGCGGGTATGGGAGACGAATGGTTTACGGCTCCTGTTAATACGCCACAAGGATTATATTTCACTGGTTACTCAGCAGAAGATGCAAACACAGATATGGGTGATTCAGCGATTACTGAAACAATTGGCGTTGGCGGTATGGCAATGATTGCAGCTCCTGCAGTTACACGCTTTGTAGGTACGGGCGGATTTAATGATGCGCTTGAAACTAGTAATCAAATGACTGAAATTTGTATTAGTGAAAACCCGAACTTTGTCATCCCAACTTGGGACTTCAAAGGCGCATGTTTAGGTATCGATGCTAGGAAAGTTGTTGAAACAGGAATCACTCCAGTCATCAACACAGGTATTGCCCACAAAATTGCGGGTTACGGACAAATTGGTGCCGGTACAGTCCATCCACCAATCGAATGTTTCGAGAAAGCTATTACAGCTTATGCTGAAAAGCTAGGTTTTAAAGGATGATTTTACAAGCAAGTGCGGTTGGTTTAACCGCACTTCAATTGTTAAATGAAGGTAATACCTTTTCCGTGCATAGTATTTTTGAAAAAGGGTTGAATATCGTTGATCAAAATGGTGAATTGATATTTGCTGGTACCGATGAAAATGGGACATTTCCGTTTGGTATATTGCTTAATCCACAAACGAAAGAAACGATGAAGGCCTTTATTCAAGTGGGAGATACGTTAACAGTTCGTCATAATCGTCTGTCTCATAACGGTTTTGACATGTTGTTTAATTCAAAAACACTCCCTTTAAATATGGATTTTGAACATGCAAATATTACTCAATTAAAAGAAAATTTTCAAGACATTTCATTTAATTGCTATGAATCAACAGATTTTGAACGTGCACGTGTGTTGTCCTTGATCAATCGATTACACGATCCAACTGAAAATCTTGAAGAGACATTTCGTTACTTCATTGGACGTGGACAAGGCCTAACACCAACTGGTGACGATATACTGGTCGGCATTTTGTACGGGCATTTTATCAATTATTTTATCGAACATAAACATCTCGAAACGTTAAAAGCTTTAATGAAGGAACCGTTAACGACCATTGTTAGCAAGAGTTTTATAACATGTGCTTTAGATGGTCTATTTAGTTCGAAGATTACAGCATTGCAACATGATCCATCTTTAGAAAGCATGAAACGGCTGATAGATGTAGGATCATCATCCGGGATGGATACGTTATATGGCATTTATATGTCATTAACTAAGGAGTGAAAGAAATGGGGAAAAGTGTAGTTATTGCTTTGGGCGGTAATGCCATTTTACAGCCAAAACAAGAAGCAACTTATGATAATCAATTTAAAAACGTAGTGTCGGCAACAGGCCATATGGTGGAAATTCGAGAAGCGGGGCATAAAATTGTCATTACACACGGCAATGGTCCGCAAGTAGGAAATATTATTGCTCAGAACGAAGCTGCAAAAAATGTTGTTGAACCACTACCAATCCATGTTTGTAACGCAGAATCACAAGGGTTCATTGGTTATATGATGGAAACAGCTTTAAAAAACCATATGAAAGAACGAGGCATTGCTACAAACGTGGTGACATTGCTCACAATGGTTGAAGTGGCCAAGGAAGATCAAGCGTTTAAAAATCCGACTAAACCGATTGGTGTATTTTTCTCGGAGGAAGAAGCGAAACGTCTAGAAGCGCAAGGCTTTACGATGGCGGAAGATGCAGGACGGGGTTACAGACGAGTAGTCCCTTCACCAGAACCACAAGTCATTCATGGTATAGACGAAATTAAACGTTTAATTGATGATACAATCGTTATTTCATCTGGTGGCGGCGGTATACCTGTATATCGTGAAGACAATGGTCAATTACATGGTATTGAAGCAGTCATTGACAAAGATCGTTCAGGATTAAAGCTTGCACAACAAGTGGCGGCGGATGTTTTCATGATGCTAACAGATGTACCAAATGTCTATATTAATTTTGGGAAAGAAAATGAGCAAAAATTAAGCCACATTACAGTAGCAGAAGCTGAACAGTATGTTGCAGAAGGACAATTCCCAGCAGGAAGTATGTTACCAAAAATGCAAGCAGCTATAGAATTTGCGAAATTAGGTAAAGAGGCAATTATTTGTTCATTAGATCAAGCGATAGCTGCATTAGACGGAAAAGCAGGTACACGTATAACAAAATAAGCTAAATTAGTTGTTTGCAACGTCCTAGAGCGAAATATAGCGTTTTCTAGACGTTGCAAACTTCTTGTCGTTTACTTACTTCGAAATTATTGAATTGCTCTTAAAAGGGATTCTAATAGCCTTTAAACGAACTAGAGGAAAGTATATGAATCGATTGTTTTAATTTAAGAGTCCAAAACTATTTGTCTTAAAAGTGGAGAAATAGTTTTGGGCTTTTTTATATTTAGGAAAAAAAGGATAATAAAGTATAATGAAGATGTAAAACAGTTTGAAAACTTCTAAGATTTACGGCTATTACATATCATTATTCTGTGTTTTGAAACAAAATGGACGATAAAAATGATTATTTAAAGGGGAGAAAACTAAAAGATGAGTGTAACTATTTATAACGGAGAACGTTCTGAAGAAAGTATTCAATTCGAAAAATGGATAATTGCTGAAAGTAATAAAGAGAGTTTTTCTAGTATTGCAAATACTGAACAGTTTGTTAAGGAAAGAGGAACTGAAAACACTAAACCATATGTTATTGGAGAGGATGTTACATTTTTAAGTGAAGTTAAGGAGCATGTATTCGAGGGAATGCAAGTTTTCACATTAAATGACGAAAAGTCTTTGAAGCGAAAAGCTATTTTATATCTACACGGTGGTGCTTGGACGGAGCAACCTTTAAGTTTCCATTGGTTGTTCTTGGATAAAATGGCGCAATCTTTGAATGCGAAAATAATTGTACCGATTTATCCTAAAGTGCCTCATTTTAACTATAAGGATACTTACCCGAAAATTCTAAACCTATATAAAGAAATGCTTGCAACTGCTGAAAATTCAAATCAATTAACGATCATGGGGGATTCGGCGGGCGGTAATATAGCACTAGGCCTGGCCCATGTTATAAAATTGAACAATTTGCCTCAACCGAAAGACATTATTTTATTATCAGCAAGTGTTGATTTGACTTTTGAAAATCCTCTTATAGCTGAATATGAAGAAATCGATCCGATGTTAGCAAGTGAAGGAATGGTAGTCATTACTAAGTTATGGGCAGCTGATAAAGATTTAAAAGATCCATTGATTAGTCCAATATTCGGTGACTTTAAAGGACTTGGAAAGATAACTCATTTTATTGGAACGCACGAATGTTTATATCCAGATGCAATAAGACTTGATGAAGAACTAACTGAACAGGGAATTGAACTCAATACTTTTGTTTATCCGAAAATGAATCATGTGTTTGTTGTTATGCCAATCCCTGAAGCTCTAGATGCTCAACAGAAAATTATTTCTATAATTAATAATTAAGTGCTGTTTTTTCAAGTGAAGAACATATGTTCTTTGTGCGTATTTATATTTAAACTAGCGAATATGGTTTATTAGAAGTCACAATTTATAAATGTCTTAACCTTTATTCTCCAATTGAAGGTTAACTGCAGCTGATGAAATCGCAGACTCTGATCATTTCGAGCATAAAAGGGCATAGAAGTACGAATGTATTATAAATAAAAGGAAATTATTGGCGATATATGGACGTTTGGTCGGTAAAAGTAGTTCAAGTGGATTATGTATTAAAGGGATTAAATTGGAGGGAACAAACAATGGATGCAAAGACACTATTGTTACAACAATGGGCAAGCTGCTTAGATGAAGAAGACTGGTTTCCAGCACTTGAAAAAGTACTGGAGGAAATTACTTTTGAACAGGCAATTTGGAAACCAACTGAAGGAGCAATGAATTCCATTTGGGAAATAGTTTGTCATTTATTTTTCTATAAAAAAAGACTTTTGACGCGATTTTTTGGTGATACAGCGAATGAACCACAGGCAGATAATAACGAATCAACATTTCGATTACCAACGATGACGCTTCAAAATTGGAATGAAACCAAACAAGAATATTATGAAGTTCATCGTGAACTTGAAAAAATACTAGTAAAAGCAGAACAAGAAGATTTGTATCGACAAATTCCTGGAGAAAGATCATTAGTGCTTGAAATGAAGAGTTTAGCATTACATGACGCATACCATATTGGGCAAATTGTCTTTCTAAGTAAAATACAAGGAGCTTAGGCAGGTAAACGAGATTTCATACTAAGAATGGGAACGTCCGATTTGGATGTTCCCAGATTTTATACTTAAAAAACAACAATACTAATTAAATTAACTTTTTTAGCTGTTTCGTCTCACTATTATTAGTATACTTTTCATTGATACGTAACTTCCTATAATTTATATTATGTAAACTAAAATCATTTGTCGTGGAGGAGGGCTTGGATTCGTCTACTACTGTACATGGACATCTGTATATAGACACTCATATAAAATTAAGTGTAGTCTTTTAATAAAAATTCATTAAAATGTTGCTTTAAAATAAAGTTTGTTCAAAAATTCTTCACAAGCCAGCATTTTACGATAAATAAAAAGAATCCATTTTGAAAAAAGATTGCTCAAAATGGATTCTTATCCCTCAAATTTAAGGTTGGTTTTTATAAAAAAGATCGATTTTTTTCTACCAACAGGCTTTGAATTTACAGGTTTTTCTGGTTGCTCTGGCCCTTCAGGTGTTGGCTCTATTGCTACTGGTGAGGATTTCCATCTTTTAGAACAAAAGCAGTTTTACTTTCCACACCTGTAGCAGATATAGACTTTATACCATATGTGTATACTTTACTATTATTTGCAATAGTATCTACATAAACAGTATTACCTTGTGTGTTATAAACCACGTCTACTATATTTTTAACGTCTTCATATGATCCTTCTTTTGTTCCATCAAATCGGTATATTACATATTTCCTTGGTTGAGTACTATTTTCATCTGTAATAGTAAGTTTCCTGCCGAAAGACTCTTTACTCAATTTAACATCAGTTGGACATAAAGGTATTGCAGAGCCTTTCCAATAAATTGTTGGTGTTAAAGCTTTATAATTGTATAGTTGCTGATTTAGATAAGAAGCATATCCAAGAGCGTTATTGTTAATACTTCTTAGAGAAAAATGCATTTGTCCTTGAGCATTTTTATTTGCTCTGTTGGCGATTACTTGGCTGATAAGTTCCGTCTTATTATTCCATGCAGTATCAGAATCATTTTCAACTTTATGATTGGCCATGCCAATATATAGATTAATAGGGTGGACTTTTGCGTACGTTTGAACTTCTCTTCCCCACCAATCTAGTAAAACTGAGTAATTTGCTGCTTTATGATTTCTGGACCAATAGATTTGAGGAGCAATATAATCGATACTTCCATCTTTAATCCACTGTCTTGTATCAGCATAAAGATCATCGTAGTTACTCATTCCATTCGTGTTACTACCAGTAGAATCTTGCCCTTTGTTTCGCCAAATTCCAAACGGAGATATTCCATATTGAACATGAGGTTTAATTGCCTTAATGCTGGCATAAACCTTTTTTACTAATTGATTAACATTATTTCTGCGCCAGTCTTCAATATTTTTGAATGAGCCACCATACTTTTTAAAAGTTTGTTGGTCTTGAAAAGTCTCTCCTTTTATTTTATAAGGATAGAAGTAATCATCCATATGTACAGCGTCGATATCATAGTTTCTTACTAATTCTTCTATGGTTGATAATAAGTAATTTTGAACTTCCGGCAAACCAGGATTTAAATAATATTGTTTACCGTATTTCACTACCCAATTAGAATTTTTACGGGCTACATTATCGGCAGCAAGATTAGTCAAAGATTGCGATGGCATAGTGACCCTATATGGGTTTACCCAAGCATGAAGTTCTAATCCTCGCTTATGTGCTTCGTCCAGCATTATTTGCAATGGATCAAAACCTGGATTGGTCCCTTGTGTCTTGCCTGTTATATACGATGACCATGGAGCAAGCTTAGACGGGTACAGTGCATCATTTAATGGCTTAACTTGAAAAATAACTGTATTAAAGTTATCAGCTTTTAATTTGTCTAAGGTACTTTGAACCCATTGAGTATATTGGGTTTTACTCATACCTGCCTTCATATCAATATTAGATACTGTTGCAATCCAGGCTGCACGCATTTCATTTTTAGGTAGTGAATTAGCTGTAGCCTTTTGATTTGTAAAAATAGGAATAAGTAAAAGTAAAACAAAAAAAGTTACTAAGCACTTTCCATAAAAAATTTTAAACATAATTAATGAAATCTCTCCTTTTAATTCTCAGCTATTAAAACCTAGCTGTTACTATAACCTAAGTAAATACCATTTCAGCCTATTCTATAAAAGTAGGAACTGATTTATCCTTCTAAATTTTGTCGGCAGGACCCCCTATTGGTAATTTCAATTGTTTGCAAAGCTCGATGGAAAATTTTATTCTGTATCTTCGCTCACTATATAATACCACAAATCCCCAATTATTCTCCCTTCACCGGTAATCTCCATTTAATTAAATTCTTGACGCCAATTTTATGATAGCGTTGAATAGCAATTATTTGCTCAATTGTTAAGTTTGTTTGATAAAGTGGACCATACGTTGGAAGGATTGGAAGAAATTCTTCACAAGATAAACATCAGTTTAACATAAATGTCCAATAAAAAAATCATCTCAAAGGATAACTGTAGAGATGATTTTTATTATTCTGAAGAACAATACTAAATAACCAGTCGTCAAATAAATTTCGACAACTGGTTAGGTGTATACTTTTTCGACTGTAATATATTAGCAATTTTTACTTCTACCTGTAAAAAGGATACTCAACATTAGTTTTTACAGAAGCAAGATCTCATCTTCTTTTGCAAATTCATTTTCTTTAAACTTTACTTTTTGCTGGTCGGCTGTATAAATAATCAGCACTAGGGATTTAATGGCTCGACTACATGCAACATATAATAATCTGTTTGTTTTATGAAAGATTATTACGTTCTTTCATGGGAGTTTAAGTATATTTTTTCACAAGGTGATTACATGCCATGCGTAAGGAGCAATACTTTGTTCAATTCTCATTTTACTACCTCAGGATACTGATATGTACGCTGTAATAGATTAGCTGTTAGATTCTTAAGTAAATATATCCAGCGTTCATGTAGACAATCTTTTTTTTCAAACAGTACGACTTTATTTCAAAGACACAACGATCTTACTACACGCTTTTTATTTATCCCACACTCTCATCTGCTAGTACTACTATTTTTTATTACCAAATTAGCCGTTTCACTCGGATGGTTAAGAGGAAAATGATGACCATATGGAACAACATCAACCTTACCCAGATGCGAAGGAGCAGAATAGCCTCTGTCATAATCCCCCCAAATAATGCGAAGATTATACTTTGTTACTTCATTGAAATCACCTTGAACGTTTTTTGATAGTAAACTGTTAAGCTGAACGGTAGTATTTAAAATTCTAGGAGAAGTAAAACTTTTACTTATTTTTTCAATATAATGTTCAGGGATACTCTCCGTACTTTCAAATAAACCATTACTTAATAAATAACGCTCTATCAAATTAGTAGTTGCCAATTTCAATGTCCATTTGTTCATAAATTGAGGAACATTTATTGATTTAGCATTTTTTTTAGCAACAGGTGGCTGAAGTAAAGTAATTGTATACTTCTTATCTATGTACTTTTGTACTAATGCTTCCATAAGAATATACGCACCAAATGAATGGCCAATTAGATGGGCACCATTAGTAGCTTTCTCCAATAACTTTTTCAATACATTCAAATAGATATTTAAAAGATTTTTCTCTCGTTTAAAAGGAGAACGTCCCAAACCTGGAAGGTCCATGATCCATACAGGTCGACCCGTTTTTTCATGAAGCTCTTTCCCTAAAGGGAATAAATCCTCTCCATCACTTAATAAACCATGCAATAAAATAAACGGTTTACCCTCTCCTTGTAATTGGTAAAGGGTATTGTTATCGCATAATGTTCGCTCAAATAAATGATGATGTTCACCATTTTGATACATCAATCGATAATCCAGATCAGCTACTACGGCAGGGAAAAAGTTCATGACACTCATCTTCTTAAACCAATCCCCCCCCTTCATGTTTTTCACCGAAACATTTGAAAATGTTCGTTTTGTCATAAAATTCAGTCCATCAGAAGGAATGTTTGTTATTTTACTTACTCCACTTTTCATTATTGTTTTCATAAGCGGCATTGGAACAGAAATTTTTGGTGCCCTCATATTCATACTTTCCGACATAACACTTAATAATTCAGCAATGTTCGGATCGTTCTCTTTGTCATCAACAAGTGTATATGTTTGAATAGCCGGCTGCTCCAATTTGAAAACCTGCACAATAAACTTCGCAAACTCATCGTTTGAAATCAGTGGCAACCTATATCCCTTACCTCCAGGAATCACTGGCATGAGCCCTCTTCGCATACTTGTCACAAGCAAACCTAATCCTGCTATCTGCTCTGTACTCCCTGTTTTACTACTACCGACCACAGTTGGCGGATTAATGACAGACAGCGGATAACCTACTGCTGATGCCTGTTGACGGATATAAAGATCTGCTAAAAATTTTGTTTTCTCATATGGATTTTTTATTTTCAAATAATTGTTTCCTTCTTTAAACACATCAATTGCAATCTTGCTATTTTTATCATCAAAGGGACTCATATAACCTACAACATGAATAAATTGCTGCAAGCCCTTCAATCGGTGAATACTTTTAGCGAATTCACTAATATGTTTGGCGCCATTCAAAAATACAGAAGCTGCCTCTTTGCTTGTCGCTTGAATATTCATGGGGCCTCCTGCGTGAATAATCACATCCGTTTTCAATACCAACTCCTTATCTTCAGCACTTAGACCTAAGTCTATTTTCGTTAAATCACCTTCAATAAACTGCATAACTGCCTTTTTTAAGATGCCTCTTTCCTGAAAAATGTGTGTTGCTTTACTTTTCGACCTCACTAAAAGAAGAATGTTCACATCCTCTTTGGCTAATTCATTCACTAATTGCTTTCCAATAAAACCTGTTCCACCCGTTAAAAATACTGTTCTCATAAAAATCCTCCTTGTAGTACTGTGTAGTACTAATTTGATGTAAAAAAAATGCTTCTTTTACCGAAGCAAGTTAAACAAATGATCTACTGTTTTTATGATTACAGTTGCATCCTCCAGTGTTTCTGAAATAAATAGCGCTCCTTCAAGATTTGTAATAAAAAGAGATGCAACCTCGTCAATATTTATTGTCTTTCTAAATTCACCATTCTCTACCCCTTGTTTAAGTAATAGAGAAACTTTCGTTTGTAATCCTACAAAAAAAAGACCTATTTTTTCTTTTACTTTTGTGGCATTTGTAGGGCTTTGAATATAAAGCGTAATAAATGGACAGCTCCCCTTATATTCTCTCGTCTGAACTCCTTGTGATAATTGCTTTAAAAACAGTTGGATACGATCTTTAACTAATAATTGGTTTTGAGATAGTAAGCCATCAACTGCAGTTTGATACATTTCAATCCAATAATCAACGACCCCTTCCAACAATTCTTCCTTATTAGAGAAGTGATAATACACATTAGACTTTGAAACTTTGCTTACACGAACTAATTCATCCATGCTTGTATAAGCAAACCCTTTTTCTAAAAATAATGTTGCAGCTACTTCAATCACACGTTTTTGATTCATTAATTTTACCTTTGTCATAATTAGTACTGTACAGTACTATAATAGGTGTTGCAAGTTTTTTGTTAGTTTAATAAAAAAATTAATCAAAAAAGCTATACTTTAATTGATTTTACTGCTAAAAATGAATCTCATTTTGAACAAAGTTGAACTGAAGCACAAAACTGTTTTGGATGGCTTGCAATTTTTCACCTTGTGTTTTTAACGCTAGGTTCATATATTTTTGAAAAAAACAAATATGTTTTTTCGGGAAGATACATACGAATTTATTTTTGTAATCACTAAATTGTTTAGAGGAGATGCTTTTATGCCCATTTCAGTACAGCATATTCGACATGCTACATCAATTATCTCAATAAATGGAAAATGATTACTGATTGATCCGATGTTGAGTGAAGCTGGTAAACTTAGTGATTTGGAATATGAGCATTGGCTACAGGTAGAAACTGATCCGGATATTATCGATTTTTGTGAGCAACCCATTAAAATGGAGATGATTGAAAATGAAAAAACATACTCATCAATTGTTGATATGTGGGTGAAATATAAAAGTAATGAAGAAGCTTATATTGAAATTAAGTACAGAAAAGATCTATTAAAAGAAACTGTTAAGAAACAAATATATATTCAGGAAGAGTTCGGTGGATCGAAAAATTACTTCCTTAAAATCGTTCGCCAAATATTGTTTAATAGAACGATACCTTGCTAATGATTTTACGCACGGGATTGAATCACCAAAGTCAGCTGATAAACTCCCTGTCTATTTGACATTAACGGATCTAAAACAGCTATTTGAGTATTTAGAACGCGTCCAATCATGTTTTTCGATGCGGAATGGGATAATGTTTATAACAACAGGTCTGAGACGTTCTGAACTTGTTTCATTAACTTGGGAACAAATTGATTTGGTAAATGAAACGATTCGAATTGATGGAAAAGGGAAAAAAGAACATATGTTGCCCCTTCATTCACACTTAATGCCGCTTCTGGCATCCTATAAAGCTTCTTTAAGTATCTGTCGAATTTATCTAACATAACCTGTTTTTCTAAATAAAAATCGTAAAGCATAGATCCGCGGGGGTTACATGTCATCTTTAAAGATGTGTTGAAAAAGGCAGGCCTCCCACCTTCCTACCTTCACGCTCATGCGTACAGATCCGTTCATACTTACCTTTATCACCTTTTATTAAATATACAACATGGTATATTTCTTTGGTTTTTTAAGGTGTTTAATTGACTCTACATTTGGGACAGCATATACATACAGTTCTTTTAACGATTCGTTTATTTCTGAATGCCTAGATATTGCATTTCAGAATTGCGAACGTATCGACGATATTTTTCAAACATCATTGGTGATATTATTATTTTTTCAGAACCACAAAAGTTTTTCCCCCATTGCTTCGGAAATAAGCTTTAATGTTGTAACTCTCTCAAAGCTGCTACTTTAATACTTGCAACATTTTCTAAATCAAGTGAGAACACTGTTTGATTTTCGTATGCTGAATATTCCAATTCCTGATAAAAACCATCAAATAGTTCCGTTACAATTCCTTAAGCTTCGATGTGATCCCATTCTGCAATATTTGCTAAATCTCCTATATTGACATCTACGCTTTCAAAGCTGGGTTCCATAGGGTTTACTAATATGATTGTTGACATATACTTCACTCCTTAAGATTTTTCAATTCATTCCGTATCATCACTCGCCTAAATATAAAAAGACCCTTTAAGCCAAGTACGATTTTTCGCAATAGGCCTAAAAGGTCATTGATCACCCGAATCAACACTGAGAATAATCCTCCTCTTTAGTGCTTGCAAGCAACAATACCCCCACGGTGTACGAACTTAGTTTGTTACCTACCGATATCAGATCGTTCTTAATATCAATAAAATACGCCCAAAAACGAACAGCCAAGCCTTTTTTGAAAAAGCGCTTGGCTGCTGCTTACCTCACTGCTGGGTATATAAAGTAACCAGTTCTGAAGGGAGTCGAATCCCCCTGTTAATTTCCATGTCTGCTCAGGTGAAGCTTAAGTTTTAATAGATGTGTATATGCATTTTCATTACTCTTTTTATTTTACATCGATTGGAAGTGGTGCATTAGGTGCTACTAGTTTTTGTATACGCATTTCTTCCCAGAATGCTGCCGGAATTACCGTGTTCAATGCAACTTTGTCTTCTGCAATCCGCTCTGGTTTACTTGCACCAGGAATGACAGCAGCAACTGATGGGTTCGCCAATGAAAATTGTAAAGCAGCCGCCTTGATGCTGATTTGATGACGATCTGCAATATGTTTGATTTTCTCCACTTTCGCCATAATTTCTGGTGACGCTTTTTGATATTCGAAGTGAGTACCTCCCGCAAGAACACCTGAACTATATGGGCCACCAACGATAATGTCCATGTTATTTTTTTTAGCTTTTGGCATTACTCGTTGTAGCGCACGTTCATGGTCTAATAAAGTGTAACGACCAGCCAGCAAGGATACATTGGGCTTTGCTTCTTCCAGGTCCAGCATGAGTTCAATTGACTCTACTCGGTTTACGCCAAGTCCCCAGCCTTTAATGACTCCTTCATCACGTAAACGTGTGAGAACACGAAATGCCCCTGTTCGAGCAGTTTCAAATTGTGCAATCCATTCATCGCCATAAAAGTCTTGCGCTAAATCATGAATAAAAACAAAGTCTAGACGATCTGTTTGTAAACGTTTCAAGCTATCCTCGATAGAACGAAGAGTTGCATCAGCACTATAATCATTGATAATTTTATTCTTACGGCCGAATTCAAAAAGTCCACCTTTCTCACCTAAATCACGTGCAGATGGATCTTCCAATTCATCTGAAATAATTCGACCTATCTTTGTACTTAAAACGTACTCATCACGATTTCTTTTCGATAATGCTTCACCAAGACGAATCTCCGCTAAGCCAGAGCCATAAAGCGGAGCTGTGTCAAAGTAACGAATACCACTCTCCCATGCCGCACCTACAGTTGCTATAGCTTCTTCTTCGGGGATGTTACGGTACATATTACCAAGCGGCGCAGTACCAAAACCTAGTTTTCCTTGCAGTATATCTCTCATTTAAAGATCCTCCTAAAAATTTATATTAAGAATTGGATTGAATAGTGTGAATAGATTAAAAAACAATGACTGAATGATATTTCATCACCTGACATGATAAATCGTTTAATACCTTATTACTCATTTCCGTCTTACAAGTATCATTATGAAATATATTTAACACGATGAAAAGTACGTACTTCAAAGTGCTGTAGAAACAAAAAAGTACCCTATATTTCCTTTATAAAAATAAAGAAACTTAAACAGCTTGAATTAAAAAGTTTATACCTGATATAGCTCAAAACATATTAATACAATATCGTAAAGGAAGAAGATGATGTAATTCTTCTTAAGGTTACAATGTTCCACCTAAAGTCGAATATTTACTTACCGAGGATGTTGTCTTTAGATAAAATATAAGTTTTTTGTTTACACAGTAAAGCTGCTATCCCTGTAATCACAAACATTACAATTTCAATTCTAGAAAGTTTTCTTTCTAACCTGTTATATTTCAGTTGACTGAAATATATAGCCATATTTTCATAGGTTTGTTTTCAAAATTAAGGAGACACAAAAAAAAGGATTGAACAAAGAATATCAATCCAAAAAGTACAAACATTTAATTATAATAACTTCAGATAGAATCCTATTATCCCTAGTCCAACTAGAATACAAATTAAAACTTTTAATGTTGAAGATTTGATGAATGCTGGGTATAAAATTTCTGATACTGTAACCATGAAAATTATGCCTATTGTAATACTAATTAAGATTGTGTTTATTGACTCGTGTTCAAATCTTAAAAATCCACCAATAAAAACGCCTATAGAAACTGGAAAAGATACAATAAGGGAAATTAAAAAACCAATCAAGATATTTGAACCTGCTAAAATCATAGGAATAAATAAAATAATTCCTTCTGGGATACTATGGAATATGAGTGTTTGTAATAAAGTCATTGTAAATTCGGGTTCTTGATTTGCACCTAAAACAATTCCCATAGGTATATTGTGAACCGAGAAACTAAACACTAATATTAAACCAGTACGAATATACAGTTTTTTCATTGAAGTACTCTTTATACCTTGTTTATTGTGCAACCGATTATGCAATACTTCGAATATAAGCATCCCTATAGTAAATCCAATAAAGGTACTTAACCAACCACCAGTTTCAATTGCTTCTGGGAAAATTTCGAAACTAATTAAGCCCAAGATAATACCTGCACAGAGTCCATAAATGATATCTACCTTCTGTTGCAACCCCTTAAAAAGCCAAGCTATCGTTCCACCTAACAATATCCCTGAAGAAGTACATAAAAAACCTAGTAGCCACATTCCACATTCACCTTTCAATGGTTATAATTAGTGGTATGATTAACTAGCTGTTTTTAGCACACCAGTCATTTTTATTTAACTAAAGAAACAAGCTTTCTTGTATCCATTTCATATTTATCAGGGATTGATGGCAGTATAAGAACAGGATAATGTTGTCTTTACTCTTGTTATATTCGTATTTTCTTAAAGGGCGTTCTTCTCTATATACTTTCCTATAAATCTTTAGCATTTTATTATATGCACCTATCCAATTTCCCTTTTAAAAAAGAAAATGGATTTATAAAACTGATTCCATTAATAACTTCTTTGAATTTTTAACTAGAAAATTACCTTTAAAATTAACACCATAAAGCATAATTGAATATTTGATACGAATAATACATATATTGGTTTTAATATTTCATTAAAACAGAACTCTATAATTATCCTAATGATGGAATTATAATATAAGTGAAAATTATCTATAAAGATAGGATGATGACAATTATTGAAAAATCGGTTCTTGCTATGGTTATTTTACGTGTATTGTCTGGAAGTATTGAAGTAAGTGCTGGATTGTTGATGCTAAAGTTGAATAATTTAGAAAAAGCATTCTATATTAATACAATGCTTGCATTGGTTGGTCCAACAGTGTTAATCGTAACGACAGCAATTGCATTATTTGGACTAGCTGACAAAATTCCTGTGACGAGAATCATTTGCCTATTTACGGGAATAACACTTATTATTATTAGCTCACATGTTAAGTAAGACCACGTGCATCACAGACTGTCCCACTAAGGTATTTATTTTATGTAAACTAAAATTAGAATACGTTACCCTCTGTATTTGTATTGTATATGGACAAGCTTTTAGACATTGTATTCCTCTACTTCCTCAAAATTATTCATATCAATAGTTATGAATTTCATATTACTACTTAATACTTCATCTCGTTCCATAATAGAGTCCAATACAATTGTATATATTTCTCGTAAATGTTCCTTTGGTTCTAATCTAGTATTACAAGCAGCAAGAGCAACATCATAAACAGACAACTAAAATATTTAAATTTTACCCCGTCCTTACTGTTCAGTTAGCTCAATCAGTACATTATTTAAGCAACGGTTGAAGACCTATTAGCAATGGTGCATACACGATTAGTGGAATAAGCAAAATTACTGCACCAATTTTTTTAATTTCCTTTTGTAATAGTAAAAGAGAAGTTATGAAAAATAATGGGTAAATAATAAAAGTAATTATTAATACACCATCAACTAATTGATATTAATTTTCCTGTGAATGCACCTATGAATGGGATTGAAATCCATTCTAGTAAGCTAAACGCAATAACCAATATCCACAACCATTTAAGTGTCATCACTAATCACCTCAATATCCTTGATTGGTTAAAAAAAGTAAAAACTCTTATTTCACTTTATCACCAATTAATATTTCAATTTCTTGTATTAATTTTACCGAATAAACCTAGTTTCATTTAAGTTATCGTAAGGTCATAAAAAGGTTTCATTCGTGACTTTTTTTAAAAGATAAAATTCGTGTTTTAACCGATTTATATTGTATCCAGCCGATGGACGAATGGCATTTCTACTATTCAAACACGAACATTCAAAATGATTAAACTCAAAATGTTCGTTAATTGTAGTCGTCAGGAATTTTTGCAAACAAATCAGCACTTACTTGTATTTTTGCAGAACTGAATTTACTTGAACTGTATTAATATCAGGGAGAGTAACTCAACTAGATATGATTTGTTGGAATATCTTCTAGTGGATTTGATCCCTTACTAGCACATGTGGTGGAGTTTATGTAGTAACACTAGGGATGTTGGTTGGTTTATGAAAAAGACTAGGTTCTATCATAGTAGAACCTAGTCTTTTTCATTTAATTTCAAACAGTATTTCCATCAACTTACTCACTCATTACGTAAAGAATGGTTTTCTTCCCAGTCGGGATTCTTTTTTCAATGATCCGTATCGTTATGCTTTCACTTTAGATCCAACGAATTGATTAAAAAATGAGAGGATTTTTTGATAAACAGCAATTTCATTTTCTTTTTTAGAGAATCCATGTCCTTCGTCTTCAAGAAGCATGTACTCGACATCACGACCTTTATCTTTTAAAGCTTGCACGATTTGATCAGATTCCTCTTTCACAACACGTGGGTCATTCGCTCCTTGGATAACGAGCATTGGTTTGACCATAGTTTCTAAATACGTTAATGGTGAGTATTCAATGAGTTTTTGCTTGTCTCTTTCAGGATTTCCTACCCATTGATCCATAATTGGCTTCCAGTCTTCAGGAACCGAGTTGATAAATGAGAACAAATCAGATGGACCAAATATATCCACTACGGCTTTGAAATATTCAGAATGTCTACCGTGAAGCAATAAGGCCATGTATCCTCCATAACTTCCGCCCATCA
Organism: Lysinibacillus sp. G1-3; assembly: GCF_056322905.1. Lineage (NCBI taxonomy): Bacteria > Bacillati > Bacillota > Bacilli > Caryophanales > Bacillaceae > Lysinibacillus > Lysinibacillus sp. G1-3. The sequence continues at coordinate 221,705 of NZ_JBWHYQ010000002.1, read as the reverse complement.
ATAAAATATTGCCTTTTTCCGCGTAGTTATTATCAATGAGCCAGTCGAGACCAGCTACATTATCAAGGCGTGGGCCGTGTCCCCAATCTCCTTCTACCATTTTCATGAAAGCCAATCCATAACCTGTCGAACCACGGAAATTCGGAGCAAAGATGCTATAGCCATGATTTAAAAAGAATTGGAAGGAAGCTCTAAAAAATTTACGCTCTGCAGCTTGCGGACCACCATGCGGCCAAAAGATGATTTCGCCATTATCAATTTCCTTTTTAGCTTTGAAAAATAAGGACTCTATTTCAAGTCCGTCAAAGGAAGAATAAGTAATCACATCCGGCTCAACTAATTCGCTTTGATCTACACCTGGAACTGTGTACCCCGTTAAAGATGTCCAGCCATTTTCCTTAAATTGATAAATATTATGCGGTTTCGTAGCCCCTCTTCCTAATAAATACAAACTACCAGATTTTGTGACTATAAGTTTTTCGATGACACTGCATGGTGAATCTAGTTCTTTCCAATTATTCGATAGCAAATCATGCATGTATAAATGATCTTCTACACCTTTTTCACTAACTACATACAGGCACTGCTTTTCTTTGTTATATTTCAACGAAGTAAAGCTTTCATTCTCCAAATCTTTCAATTTTACAAACTCATTTGTCTCTATATTATACGAAGCTAAATACGTAAAATCAGCATCGTAATTCGTTAATAAATAGATGAGCTCATTGGATACAAAAACTGCGTCACTGACCGTATGTTGCTGATCTGTTGGCGGTGTTAGGAGAATATGTTCCTCTCCTCGTTTGGCGTATAGGAGTGTATACGTATTTGCAAAATGTTTATAGTAGAGGGTTACCTTTTCATTCGGGCTAAAATCGATTAAAAAAGTGGGTGCATCTTTTCCCTCAAGAACTGTTTCTTCCTCACCAGTCACCAAGTCATAGACATATGCATTTAAATACGTAGGATTTCCTTTCGAAGATGTATAATAAAGCTTGTTCCCATCTTCTGATAAAATTGGCTTAGCATTGCGAGTTCCTTCTTCATAAATAATTTTCTTCATTGTCCCACCTTGAAGTGGAAGTCCATAAAATTGCGTATTTTCATCCCCATTCTGGTCAAAACCGGCAATGATGAACCGTCCTTGTTTATCATAGAGTAGTCCTTGACAGCTCTGATCAATAAAAGTAAGCGGCGTCGGGAACGTATTTGGTAAATTCATGGCCCATAAATTATACTTACCACTTAAATTAGTACTGAAAACTAGTTGTTTTTCATCCGGACTAACCGCAAAATCCCCAATCGAAAATGTTCGTAAAAACTGTTCTACATCTGGTTTAGAAAAAGATAGCATAATAAAAACTCCTCCTTTTTTTGAATTGAATGAAAAGTCTATCTATTTACACAATACCATTATTCCACTTTAATGTATATTTTACAGTAATAGTTATTATCTAAACTTTGATTATAATAGTTAAAATCATAATACTAGGTACAACTCAGTGACTGAATAATATCGCCGTTAAGTATAACGGTATCAAACATTTCAAGATTTTCTTGGGCAATTTTCAAACGTTCTATTTCTGTTTTAAATACCATGTTTTAGACTCCAACAAAAATTGCATTATTCCTCTATAAAATAAAAAAACGATTTCCATCATCAGAAATTCGTTTTTTCATTATACTCCTCGCATTGTGTTGTTTCTGTTATCAGTAGTTGTTAATGTTATCGTTGAAGAACAGTCATTAATTAGTAGCTGCACTTATTGTCGAAAAACTTAGTTCATTGGGCTTCCTCGTCGGCCGAGGGACCATAGATGCCTGGGACCGAAATATCAAGTAGACGCAAGTATACCCCGAGCTGTGCCCGATGGTGGACCATGTGGTTTAATCCGAAGATGCGGAACGCAATTGCTCTTGGCTCACTGCGGATGATTTGGTCACCGTGGCGCAGCGTCCATTCCTCTCCGAGCGTTTTCTCGTCACATTTGGCCAGCAAATTTTTCAATTTACCGATGTTTGCGTCAAACTCATCCAGAACGTCAGATTGTTTTTCCAAAGGCTTTCGTCGCAGCGGCACGGTTGAAAGGTCAAACTCTGAGTACTGAAGAATCGCGATTTGCCAATTCAGCACATTGATCAGGTGCGTGGCCAGCTCGCCAAGCGTCATCGATTTCTCATGTGGTTTCCATGACATATGCTCCTCGGATAAGCGTTCCAAAATGCGACGCGTAGTAGCCAATTCATTCGTTGTGTCGCCAACAATCAATTGTTTAACCATAAATTTCTCTCCTCCATTTGGTTAGCATATTTTAAATTCCATTCGAGTAGAAAGCTACAGTCTCAAGAACTGTTTCCGATAAAATCTGTCCCGTATGAAACTGGTTATATTTTTTAGTGATCCACAGATCAGCGCTCAGACGAATCGAAAATCATTTTGACGGGTATTTGGTTACATGGATTACGCTCAGATCATAAAAAGTTTCATCGTGACTTTTCCCGAAAGAGAATATTCGCGTTTTATTCGATTGATGAAGGTTCCAGCTGATAGACAAATGGCACTTTTATTATACAAACACGAATGTTCGATGTAGTTTTATTGACAAACGTCCGTTAATTAACGTTTGTTAGGAATTTTTGCAATCAATCGTCTCTAACTATATATTACTTCAATCTCTCTCTTTTCAAAGGTTACTCAAGGAATTTTAACATTGTTTAATGATCACTTTTAAAGTGTATTCATCTTTTGTTTCGCTAATTCTCATTGCTAATAGGAATAGAAAAGTTGCAGCCAAAACAATTACATTTTCTAATAAGCCGAAATGCCGAATTTTGATACAAGGATTTCAATCTTATATTTGAATAAAACCAACTTCTTGTTAATAGCAATGGCTTCTGCTGTAATCGTACTCATTTTATCGAATAAGCAGTGCTGACTAACTACAGATTGTGAATTGCCTAGAAAAAAATGAAATATTGCATTATTTCATTTAACCCAATATACATAAGAATTGAGACTCTTATCAGAAAATAATAAAATCCAGATAGTTGCTTCAATTTGATATAATGAACCAGCATTTTTATATTATTTTTTCGGAGGATTTATGAGCAACCCAAATAAAAATAAAAATTTAGCTTCATTAACTATTATTGCTGGTTTACTATTACCAATCTTTCTACCTGCATTTATAATGATTGCCCTAGTTAATTTCATGCCTAATGAAATTACTCATTCAGGAATAATGTCATTATTTATATTATCAATTGCGCTATTTATAATTGCTGATATTTTCACTAAAGTATTGAGCCTTGTAGGTTTAACTGAACAAAAAATAGTAGAATTAGGCTTTCTAGGTTTTGTTATCTCTGTTTTGACGTCATTTATCTCTATAGTTGTAGGATATTATTGGATGAAAACGCTCCACTTCACTTCTGTTGAGTTATCTACTATTGGAATTTTAATAATTGCAGCTATCACTACGCTTCTTTTAACAGCCCTAATAAAAATTTTAGAGAAGTTATAATCAACACAAATGCCCAGGCTCAATATTAATTGAGACCTGGGCATTAAAATTATGCAGGTTACTACTTATTTCTTCTGTTACTAAGTGTGAAGTTGCAGAATGTACTTCATCACATACTCCTACTTCTGGCTTCCAAAAATATAGGTAGGACATTACTAAAAACGTTTTAGCAGTTTACTCTAAGAAGCCTTTGATGGTGTATACGTATTGTTTTTTCTAACCTTTTGTTTTATGTTTTTAAATCGATGTTCAATCCCAAGGTAACGATCTAAACTTAAAACATAACTTTTGTTTATAAATAGCAATATACAAAATGCACTAGTATAAAGAGTTAAACTAATTAAATTCATATTCCCAGAAAGAATAAAATTTACATGCATAAACAGACAAATAAGAACTGAGGGAATGATCATTAATCCTACGATCAGAACAATCCCAATACTAATTTGAACGATTGGAATCGTGTAATTAAAAAACATAATATGCTTTAATGCGAAGTGTTCAATAAAATACTTATAAAATTCCGGTACATTCGGTTTGTCTAGTGCCATCATTAAGTAATTTTTAATAAATATTCCTGGTTCACTAAACCAATTTTTCTTTGTAATTTTCGTTATACCAGCAAAAAGCCAGCCAATCCCAAAAAGCAGCCGCATTAAAGTAACTAATGATTGAAAGGCTTGTTCTCCAAATCGTGTTGATATTAATTTCATATGCTTAATTGTCCTCTACAGTTTATTTGAGAAGGTTCGCCCTTCTCTGTAAAATTCTTGCTTACTATTAATTTTTCTTCCTTCAAACTTTACTTTATTGGTTTTTAAACTCTTTCACATTTTCAACTTGAAGAGTTCAAAGATCTTCCCTCTTTTCCTATAAGGGTATAGCCATTTTTCCAGGTTTTTATGTACATGCCACAACTACTTTTCGAAACGTTTACCCTTTTTAATCAAGAATGATAATCATTCTCAAGAAGAATAGCAGTAAAGATTATCACTGTCAATGGAATATTTAGGTGAGAAATTTATTAGTTTACGTATGTATGATAATAAAAGCGTATTCGAAAAAATCCCGAATACGCTTCATTTAATCTTCCATCTTTTCTAAATAGCCTTGCTGTAAACATGTATCCGTCAAAAACTTCTTAATCCCCGAAGCAAATGACAATTCAATTGTGCTACTCGTAACAGCTAATATTACCCCTTCACCAAAAATCATATGCTTTACTTTTGAGCCGACGATTAACGATGAATCGGTTGTAATCGTACGCTCATTACGGTATTGCTTCAGTACTTTACTCGTATTTTTTGGCGCTTTCTTTGGCAATTCCTGCGGTGAGACGATTTGTTTTAATGACTTCATGAAAATCGATGGCACTACGCTTGTTTTAAAGCGTTTATTATACGAAATTAATTCCAAATGGCGAATCGCACGCGTAATACCGACATAAAAGAGTCGTGCTTCTTCCTCGCTTTCTTCTTCTGCCTCACTAGGTATAATCCCCTCAATCAAGTCAATCAAATACACACGTTCAAATTCCAAGCCTTTTGAACTGTGCAATGTTGTCAGTGTAATTGCATTCAATTCATTTTTCATATGAGACGAACGTGCTAAATTTTCAAGTTGCATCAAACGACCCGCAAATTCGGTCATCGTCGACGTATGACGAGCAATTGAGCCAAGTACATTCACAATATCTAGTAAATTTTCATAATTAAAACCGAGGTTCTCACTCATATTCTTTAAAGTACGCTCATATCCAATGTCATAACGGATATGCTCTAGCATAGCTGTTGGCGTCGTTTTATCAAATTGAATGCTATCATACGTTTTGCGAATCCGCTTAATATATTCATGCTGATAATCCTTTAACTCAACATGCTCTAATAACTGTGTGAATACACAGCCATCTGTCGGTACTTTCTGTAGCGCCTTCAATTGCGTGGGTGTAATATAAGCATTCATTTTTCTGTAAACTTTTTCAAATACCGTGATATTTTTCGTATTGTACGCTAAACGCATGAAGTTCATAATATCCTCCACGACCCAATGCGTGAAAAAGCGAATCGTGGAATCTTTCATATAGAAAGGCAAACCTGCTCTGTCAAACGCGTCCATAAGCGGAATGGCTGACATATTATTTCTATATAAAATAGCCGTTGAGCCGCGCTTAGACTGATTTTTCAACTGATCCACTAAATATTTGGCCTGTAAATTGTAATTCTCTAAGATTTTAAACGAGATTGGCTCTGCTGCAGGATTTTCCGTAAACATTTGTTTGTTGAAACGCTTTTTATTACGCTGAATAAATATATTGGCTGGCTCTACAATCGTTACAGATGAACGATAGTTTTGCGTCATAAGTAACACTTGAGCCTCCGGATATATCTTTTGGAAATTCAACAAATAATCTGGCTCTGCACCTCGCCAGCTATATATGGCTTGATCCTCATCCGCAACGACGCATAAATTTTGATGGACTGCGACGAGCTTGGCGATGATTGCATGTTGAACAGGCGATGTATCTTGACTTTCATCCGTTAAATAATAATCGTAACGGCGTTGGTATTGCGCCAACACCTCTCGATTATTCGTGAAAATATCATTCGCCATTAATAGCATATCGTCAAAATCAATTAACAAACGGTCACTACCTGTGCGTTTATATTCCTCATAACGCTGTAAAATCTCGATTTTTCTAGGCACCTTTACTTCTGCAATTTCCCATTCCTGTTCTGGCAGCATTTTATTTTTGATAAACGTTATGTACGTCAGTAGCTCGTCTAACTGATCTTCAGTAATTTTTGAGCCATTTAATTGTTCAAAAATCTCGCGAAGCACTCGTTTTTTTGAAACAATACCAGGCTTGTCCGATTCTTCGATGATGCCGTATGTAATGCCCTGTCGTTCAAGTGTCTGCCGCACAACTTGAAATGCTAAACTATGAATCGTCGAAAAATCAACCGGTGGCAAATGCGGGAAAAACTTTGCAAACCGCGCCTTCATATCACCTGCCGATGCCTTACTAAATGTGACAGCCTTTATGCGAGAAGGATTCACACCAAGTGCCTCAATCATATAGCCAATACGCATAATAATCGTTGTCGTTTTTCCTGAACCGGGAGATGCTAATAGTAACAGCGGGCCATTCGTTTGTAGCACCGCCTGCGTCTGCACATCATTTAGACGAACGCCAAGTGAACGCTCCTTTTCCTCAAAAAACGCTTTTTGCGCTCCATTCATATCAATCGCTCCGTTCTAAAAAATCTATTTGTTATTATACCAAATGATGAGGATTCATCCGAGGAAAGCTGCACAATATTAAAGCATTTAAGCGTCACCTAGTGGTACAGAAACTGCTTACCTGCAAATAAAAGCTATGAGACGCATCGAGATTCAGTAAAACGTACCGTCGGCCCATCCCGATTGCTCTCACAGCTCATAAATAAAATCATTATTTTAAGAGCACCTGTTAATTTAGATTATTCGCTCTTGCTAATTTCTCCATTCGCAATTCATTTGCAATTGATCTCCATTTAATTCTGCTGATAAATTCTCATCCATCTTTGTCATTAGACTTTTCGCAATATATAATCCTAAACCTGTACTTTTTTTGTTCTTGGTTGATTAACTTTATAAAACGATCACAAAGAAAATGAAGATCGTATTCTTTTAATTCTTTGGCGAGATTCAATATAGTAAGTTGAACAGATGGTGAATTTTTAACAAGTTGAATAGTAACATCTTCACTCGAATGTTTAATCGCATTGGAAATTACATTTTCAATTACACGTTTAACAGCCTATGAATCCGCCAAAATATAAAATTCATACTCTGGAATTAGGATTGAAAATTCTATTTATACATTTTTAATATCATCATAAAAACCAATGTTTTTAACACTTTGCTTTTTTGAATGTGACATACTACTAATATATCCTTTGATTTTTATTATCATGTGTAGTAATATACATACATGCCTAAAAGATATGTAGGATACTTTTAGTTACTTTTAATGTTACAGGAGGTTTACAATGCAAAAAATTTATAATATTGGTGTTGAAGCTACGCTTGAAGTCATTGGTGGTAAATGGAAACCGGTCATTCTTTGTCATTTAAACCACCATGGTAAAATTCGAACAAATGAATTTCGTCGATTAATTCCAGGAATTTCACAAAAAATGCTTACAAGTCAATTAAGAGAATTAGAGCAAGATGGGTTAATCCTTCGAAAAGTTTTCAATCAAGTACCGCCGAAAGTTGAATATTCCTTAACGCCTTATGGACAGGGAATGGAACCTATTCTGAACATGCTTTGTACTTGGGGCGAAAATCATGTTGAAGTATTACAGGATAAAGGCGAAGATGTAATTTTAAAACACCGTGATGATGATATAGCTATGCAGCAAACATCTTAATGAAGGAAAAAGAGACTGTCAAACACAAGACAGTCTCTTTTCCTTTTATTGCTTATAGAGCAAAATCGTATTCATCTGGATTTGGTCCAACACGTTGTTCAAGATTCATCGCATCGATGATAGCCATTTCTTCGGTTGTTAAAGTAAAGTCAAAAATATCGGCATTTTGCATCATGCGTTCTCTACGTACAGATTTTGGGATAGTGATGACTCCATTTTGTACATCCCAACGTAAAATAACTTGAGAATTTGATTTTCCATATTTTTTTGCGATTTTTGAAATCGTTTCATCTTCAAGAAGTCCACCTTGCATTAAAGGTGCCCATGCTTCAAGTTGAATTTGGTGCTTGTCACAGAATGAACGAAGCTCCACTTGTTGTAAACGTGGGTGGAATTCCACTTGATTCACAACAGGTTTAATACGAGCAAATGATAATAAGTTTTCTAAGTGTGCAACAGTAAAGTTACATACACCAATTGCTTTGATCTTGCCTTGATCATATAGGTCTTCAAGAGCTTTCCAAGATTCAGCATATTTATCTTTCCCAGGCCAATGAATAAGATAAAGATCTAAATAATCTAACCCTAGTTTTTCTAGGCTCTCTTCATAGGCAGCGATAGTTTCCTCATAGCTTAATCCGTCGTTCCATACTTTTGATGTAATAAACAAGTCTTCACGTCGTAAGCCAGTAGATGCTAGCGCTAGTTTAATACCTTCTCCTACACCTGCTTCGTTTCCGTAAATAGCCGCAGTATCAATGCTTCGATAGCCAACTTCAATAGCGTTTTTAACCATCTCAGCAGTAGCATCATTCGCTACTTGAAAAACACCCAAACCCATACCAGGCATTTGTAGGCCGTTATTTAATGTGATTGTATCTTGCAAATGATTGACCATTTTTATTCCTCCAATTGTTTATTTTCTTGATTGCTTTTTCATTTTGATCCACTGATAGCATTTGAAACCCTCTTAAAAGACACTACGTACTAATCCCCCATCAATTCTCAACGCAGACCCATTAATAGCAGAAGAAAGTGGACTACTTAAAAAGGTAACAAAATTAGCAATTTCCTCAGGGCGAATAAGTCGCTGTATGATAGAAGTAGGACGATTTTCTTTCATGAATCGTACTTCGGCTTCTGCCATTGACAAATTTTCATTAGGATAAAGAGTATTTAGCATCGTTTCTACGCCTTCAGTTAAAGTAGAACCTGGCATAATCGTATTGACAGTAACATTCGTTTCTTTCGTTAGCTCCGCTAAACTACGAGAAAGAGAAAGCTGCATCGTCTTCGTCGCGCTATAATGAGCCATTTCTTGTGACGGCATAATGGCTGCTTCACTCGCAATAAATATAACTCTTCCTTCCTTTTTTTGAATCATTTGTTTGAGGTACCATCGCGTAAGTCGAACTCCACTCATAATGTTGACCTCAAACATCTTCAACCATTCTTCATCAGAGATATTAAAATACTCTCTAGGCTTAAAAATCCCAAGGTTGTTAATTAGAATATCTACTTCTTGGAACTCCTCTATAGCCTTTTGACATCCTTGAGCTGTTCCTAAATCAGATACTAATGATTGAAGGTTGGCTTCGGGATATTGTTCTTGAATTTCTTGCATTGTTTGATGAACTTTTTCTTCATGGCGTCCATTAATAATGACAGTAACACCCTCAGCTACTAATGACTTTGCAATAGCTTTACCAATTCCTGCTGCAGACCCCGTAACTAGTGCCGTTCTCCCTTTCAAATTCAAAAACATAATAAATCCCTCCCAATGTAGTTTTGTAAATAATTAATTGCAATATACGCTTAATAGTATGGGGTTCCCTCATTCTTTTAAACAGTTTATGAATAAATAAGGAGTGGATAAGGAAATTTCTCCTAACACTCCACTCCGTTGTTTCATTCTCTACTTGATTGCTGGAAAATGAGGCAATACCTCTTGACCAAGCTCATGAATAACTTCTTCGGCCGGTCGTTTACTGTCAAATAACGCAAAGAACAGATGATTAACACCGATTTCCTTATAAATGTTTAGTAGTTCTATTAACCGATTTCGACCTACTCGGAAACCCAAACGAATTGGTGTAGGCATTTCATTGGGATCTTCTGACAAATCCAAATGCATAGGCTGAGTAAATGGCTTGAAAACTCCAGGGCAATACTGTTCTACAAGCTCTCTCCATTGTCGAATCGTCTCGGCTTGAAGATAGGGACTTCTAGGATAATACATCCATCCGTCTCCATTTTTCGCGAACCATTCCATTGATTGCTGTGCGTATCCTGTAATCATCGTTGGGATTCGCTTCGTTGGTTTCGGTACTAAATTACTTCCTTGAATATCGCCTAATGATGAACGAATAGAAGGAAACTCTTCATATAGCACTTGATTTAAATACTGAAATGCTTCAATGAATCGTCGACCTCGATCTTCATGTTGAATATTTAATCCATGGAAATCAGCTCTTCGGTCGCCAGATGAAACGCCCATAATTAAGCGTTCTGGGAATAATTGATCAATCGTCGCTATTTCCTTAGCCACTCGTAAAGGATGACGTAAAGAAAGAACAATCGCAGACGTTCCTAAAGCAATTTCTTTTGTTTGGCTTGCTAAATAAGTTAAATAAATAAGCATATCATAAATTTGACCTACTGCTGGGTCACCAAAGGAAGGATCCTCTAATATTACATCACGAAACCATAAACTGGTAAATCCGTAATTCTCGGCTAATTGCGATAATTCTACTTGCTTTTCCATTGTCGGCGTGTCAAACCGATAATTTTCTAATGGAATGTGGAGGCCTAGTGTTAGTTCACCTTCTTTATACATTCGATTATAGCTACGGTAATTAGAAAATTCACTCATAACTATTCTCCTTTCTACTTACTTAAAATTTTCGAATAGATTTTTTTAATATGTTCGACTTTTTGAAAGAAAGTCTTTATCTGCTCCCGTTATCCCGCTTTGTCCCCAGTTACCTGGAATCATTTCACGAATGACGATTAGTACCTTATCCATTGGGGCATGGGTAAATTTAGATGTTATTTGTGTAAGCTGATTAACCCACTTATCCTTTATCACTTGATCAAATGTATCCCATATATCAATCGCGATTATAGCCATTCCATCTACATTAGTTGCCTGTTTTTGATAAGACTCTTTAGTTTCCCAATTGACAACTCTACTTTTCTCAGCAAAGTTAGCATCATTTGCTACTGCCCCAGCTTTTCCCCAATTTTCTTTAGCAAGTTCATGTATTACTATTTGAATTTTGTCAGGAACAATCTTTAATAATTTTGTTGTAAGTTCAGTTACGGAAAAAATGTTTTCCTTTTTTTCTTCATTTGACATAGTTGGCCAAGTTTTTAGTTCAATTAATGGCATAGTATCCTCCTCTAAAACTATTTATTTAAATAATTTTTAATTGCTTTTATCACCAATTCATGATCTTCTTCAGGTGTTAATCCTGATACCGTTATTACTCCGATGGCCCCTACGTTTTTTATTTTGATGGGAAATGCTCCACCGAATGCAGCGTACTTTGAAGGATCTAAACGGTATTCTACATGATGCGGAATTCCACTTAATTCACTTTGTATCTGCATATAATAGGAGCTATGATTATGCAACGAAACGACCTGTTTTTTGCGCTCAATCCATATAGTATTTTCCTCTGTCATCCCCGACATCTTGAAATGAAACAACTGCACACCATTTTTAGTGATATCAACAGCTATTAATTTGCCATTTTGCTTCGCTGCTTCAACAATTAATAAACCTAATTTAAAGGCATCTTCATTTGTAAATGTAGAAAATTGAAGCGTTTCCTCCTCTATTAAAATTCTTTTTGTTTTGTCTAAACTTGAAGTACTCATATCTTTAACCTCCGTACAATCTTCACTATTTTGTCCTTTATCCCTAAAGCCATACTTCGACTAATAAGGAAAGTCCCCCGTTTCCTTTAATACATATAAGAAAACTAAGTTTTAAAAGGGAAATAAACCGTTATTTATAAATTACTCTTATAGCTAAAGCATAAAGACTATGGATCTTTCACCATTCTTTTGTCGTTTAAAAACCCTGTCAGAAGATATCTACAAATGTATTATAAGAAGTATACTTTATAAAAGTAAGTACGCACTTTAAAGTTTTATAGGAATAAAAAAGTGATTTAGGCACTTTAAAGTTCCTATAAAAAAACTTATTATTTTAAGGAAAGGAACAAGCCTAATCTTTTTATAAATGCTTATTCTTTTTTGTTTTACTTACTTTCGCAAGCATACAATTACCCTGTTTTTCTTATTTTTCTAAAGATTACGAATAGAACGGATTGAACTTTAAAACAACAGACCTTGGAAGCGGGGGTAAGAGGTTTAGTTTTATAAACTACTTTATTTTGAATAACTTTTTTATCACTCAACAGCAAAGAAAATAAAAAAACCATTTGAACATTTGTTCAAATGGTTTTTTTATTTGTAGATAATGATCGGGCTATTTTGGCATTGTATTAACAATCAATCCGATATGTGTAAAGTAATTCATAGCTCCAAATAGAACAAAGGTAATACCTGCAATTGTCCAAAGGAATTTAATAACTTTAGCAAAATTCGGATTGGCGTTTTTGTTTAAGGCAAAAGGTAATAATACTGCTCCAATCCCTATAATAGCGAATAATGCAGACATAAAAGTTGCTTCCAACATTGGATAATCAGCAAAAGCTCCTGAAATTGGTTCTTCTGGCGGTGCTGCAAATAATTGATATTTAATACCTGCACACGCGATAGAAATAAGTGCTAATCCCATTGCTGCAGCAAAATAAGATAAAGGTTTTATCAAGTATGGCAATTCTTTCTTTAAAGTATTTGAAACTACTTTCGAATCGTCCATATTAATACCTTGTTTTAAATAGAGATTAGATTTTCTCCATAATAAGATAGATACAGCCATAAGCAGAATACCAAATGCGAGTGATGGCTCGCCAAATATAATATCATCAAATGGGAATCCAATCTTCGACAATGGCCAGGTAAAGCTCATATGAGCTCCTGTTATTGTTAATATAAACCCTGGTATACCAAAGCCTATTGCCCACCCTTCTAATTGTCCAACTTTTTCTTTAGCTATATGGGAAGCAAATTGAAGAATTAATAATAAACCAATGCCGGTTGAAACCGCCATAATGGTGTTATAGACTTCTGTTACTGACCAATCGATAACCATATAAAAAAACTCCTTTCGTATATCTCGAGTTTGAGATGTTTTGTTCCGAAACAAATATTATTCCTTTGTCACAAAATTGTCAACCCATTAGTTTTTGTTTTTTTCTTTACCTGAAACCGAAAGAAAATTCAAAAGTTATAAACTTTTTCTCATATAGGGGAAGCCTTATTTAGATACGTTATGGCAAATTTTTATACTGAAAAATCGGTCTCATTAATATTTTTAATTTCCTTAACGGTGTAAAACCAATAGTAAAGTTGACTTCAATACTTCATTCTTTGTACGCAATTCTCTATAGATAACCAAGAAGCCCAGAAAATTTTAACGGACAGTAAAATTATCTGGGCTTTTTATTCAAACTTATAAATTTTTATAATAGGCGATTTCTTAGAATAGCAATTTTATTAATCGCTTGATTGAATTAATTGTATCTATTTACAAATAAACTCATAACGACGACATTACTATTTGAATAATAATTCAGACCTAAGTCTGAAGACAGGAAACAAATAAAAGTTGTATTATTTCATTTATACTTTTTAGTTATAAAAGTATTTAGGAGAAATTCTAGACAACCATTACGTAGTTTAAAAATTACTGCTACTAATACATTCAATTTCATTAATAATTTTTAAATACTACGTAATGCGTTTGTTATATGGCACGAATATGCAAGCAGCATCTTGTACATCTTTAGTACAAGGGTGTTTTTTGATGTCTTTTTAGCCAAGTGCTATATAGTACTTCATCATGCCATTGACTGATTTTAGCTGAAGAATATTGATATGAATTAGTGCATTATATTAATTATACTTTTTAGTTTATATAGATTTTTTAGTAAGAGGACGAATTGCCTTCTGAATTTATTTCGGCAATTTTACTTACACTTAATCATTATCGAGGCTTAGATCACGATTATCAGTTTTGTTTGTATATTCTTTTTAACATACCACGTTTTTTGATGGTATTAGCTATCAGTGTATCCTGAAAATATAAATGATAGGTGGAAAATAAATTGAACTATCGAGTTTTACTGTATTACCATTATGCAAATATTCAATCTCCTGAGGAATTCGCTAAGGAGCATTTGCAAATATGTAAAAAAATGAACTTAAAAGGTCGTATTTTAGTTGCTTCTGAGGGCATCAACGGTACACTTTCTGGATCAATTGAAGAAACAAACGCTTATATAGAAATGATGAAAAATGATCCGTTATTTAAGGGCATTGTGTTTAAAATTGATGAGGCAGACGGTCATGCATTCAAAAAAATGCATGTGCGTCCAAAACCTGAGCTGGTTAATTTAAGCTTAGAAAATGATATTGACCCACTTGAAATGACAGGTCGTTACGTTGCACCTGCTGATTTTTATGAACAAATGCAGCAACAGGACACAATTGTTATTGATGCTCGAAACACTTATGAATTTGATGTAGGTCACTTTGAAGGCGCAATTCGACCAGATATTCAATCGTTTCGTGAATTACCTAAATGGATCGAAGACAATAGTGAATTATTAGAGGGTAAACGTATTTTAACGTACTGTACAGGTGGCGTACGTTGCGAAAAATTTTCTGGTTGGCTTATAAGAGAAGGATATGAAGATGTTGGTCAATTACACGGTGGAATTGTAACCTATGGTAAAGATCCAATCGCAAAAGGTCAACTTTGGAATGGGCAATGTTATGTATTTGACGAACGCCTTGTTGTTCCAATAAATCAAGTAAACCCAACTATTGTCGGTAAGGATCATTTTGATGGGACTCCGTGTGAACGTTACATTAACTGTGCAAATCCAGAATGTAATAAACAGATATTAAGTTCAGAAGAAAACGAGGCAAAACACTTAGGTGGTTGTACGATTGAATGTACAAAACATATACACAATCGTTATATAAAAATTCATGACATTTCTCACGAAGAGGTTACCAAACGTATTGCTATATTGGAGAAATCATTAAATTTAGCATAAGGGAATAAAACTGAACTATTAAAAGATCTGATAATAATAAGTTACGCATAGCTCTGTCGAAAGAAATTCTTTTGGGTACTGAGTTATGCGTTACTACTTAATTTATTTGAATAGTAAGCCTTACTGACGAAGAAATGATTTACGGCTAACAATTTATCCTGTTCATCTTCAGGAAGTAATTCACCTTCATGATAAATTGCCACTATTAGACAACTCAAATTCAATACAATTTTGGTGCTACATCTTATGAGAATTCTTTAGTAACTGTACATATGATAAATATAATTAACTTATACAAAAAGAAGCGAATTTGGAAATTCTATCTTCCAAGTTCGCTTTATTCTTAATCACAATACTAATATACTGAACAAGTACTACTCTTTTATAAACAAATATGAATTAACGGATTCGAGCTTTACGGAAATCATCGAATATACTGATTGCCGCAAATAAAACAAAGATGATTATTGCACCGCCAACTATCCATATTTCAAATTGCTTAGTTGTTGTGGTAAGTAATTTACTCATGTACGTTATAAATTCTTGGTTCATTAAATTCGGATTACTTACTATAACAATGAATACAACGGTTGCGAAAAGCTCAACAGTAGTATTAAAGCTTGCTATCTTTTTCGTCCATTGTCCTTTAAGGAATTTGTAGAGAGCTAAACCAATTTCAAGAGCGATGACAACTATAACAATTGGCCAATAACGAAGTAAAACATCCTGATTTAAAGCTGGAATTACAAATTCGAGTCCATCACCACCGCCTTCATATATACCTACGATGTAATTTGCATAAAAATAAAGAGTTGCCCAAATTGCCGTTTTCCATCGCTCATCCATACCCATACAGTGGTACGCCAAGTCATGGTTTTATATTGAAGAGCAAATTCAATGGTGTTCTAACTTCCTATGGCTTGTTATTCTTCATACGGCTACTTGGCATACAGAGTTCTTCGCTAGGTAAAAATTTGTTAAATTCTCACTAAATGAATGATTTCTAAGTATGAGACTAGTCGGATCAATACAAACTGATAATAACAGGTGCTTCGTTATAATTAGGAAAGTATGAAGGGAGTATTGATAGATGCCATTTATCACCGTATTTGGAGGACAAACCTTTGAAGTAGAAGAAGGAAAAAAATTAGTATTAGCTCTTGAAGATAATGATATAAATATTTTTCATCAGTGTGGCGGAATAGCAAAATGTACCACTTGTAGAGTGGAGGTACTAGCTGGTGAATATAAGGATATTTCTAAAATTGAAAAAAACGCTTTCGCTACAAAAAATATTGATGAGAATTTATATGATGACTGTTTGCGGCTATCTTGTCAAATTCGTGTAATAGGAGACATTACAGTTCGGCCTATTTTAACCTTGGAAAATACACAGGGCGATAGAGGTCCAAGACCAGCAGATTAACCTAGAATCGATTAATTCAAACTTAAAAAGATGAATTATTCTATATCACAAATTTAGAGAAAAGTTAAAAACGCGGGCTTTAAGATATCCGCGTTTTTAAGCTAAATTATTTAAATTTGCTTAAGTAACATAACATCAAGTGTTCAAAATTTTTTACAGACGTCTGATCGAGGTTGAAAACATCAACTATGACATCACCCTTTACAGCTTTCACTTCCCAGCCGGTTTTAGAAAACTTTATAAACTACTGACTTTCTATAGTGTTGATAACTGCGAAATGTCCGCGCTATCCCATTACGGATTTCTTCGAATGATATTATCTGCCATTCGTATCGCAAGTGCAACCGTTGAGTTTGTCGGATTTGCCGCAGCAAGAAAAGGTATTACACTGTTGTCTGCTACATACAGACCTGAAACACCATGAATTTCTCCATACGGATTTGTTGCCGAAATAGATGGATCGGTACCCATACGACATGTACAGGATTCATGCACGTCACTTCCCGGTGGCATTAAGGTAGGCTCACCATCCAATGTAACTCCCATCGCCTCAGCAGATCGAATGATTCCCTCGCGCATTTGATTAATAACAGCCCTATCCCTTTCACTATAAGAAAAATCTACTTGCCTCAGAGGAACACCATATTCATCCCGTTGGTTAGGATCTAAGAAAACCCTGTTCTCTCTCCGAGGCTCTACCAAACCGAAAGTTGCATAGACAACACTTACTTGGTCTGGAAGTACTTTATCTTCAAACTGTTGGTAAGAAAAATATTGATTGGGACCTAATATTTGTATTTGATAAGGGAATTGACTTGTTTCACGTTTCAAAATGGCTAAATTACCGATATTATCTGAGAATTGCCTCCGACTTATTTTTCCCGTACCTAATACAAAAGAATGATTAGTTAAATAGCGTCCTATAGCTGGACCACTAATCCCGGAATTTAGCAAAATTCGAGGTGTCTCTAATGTACTTGCAGAAACAACTACATTTTTTGCACGAATAGTGTAAGTTTTTTTGTCTTGTGTTGATACAACACTTACTCCAACAGTTCTTCCGTTTTGAACCAACACTCGCGTCGTATAAGCATTTAACGCAAGATCAAATGGTTTATCATTTAAGGCATAAGCAAGAAATTTGATTGAACTAAACCATGCGTTAGAGTGAATTTCCCCCATGCGTGGTCCTCTCATATCGATGGCAAGAGGCATATTCGTTGCTTCTAAAATACCACCAGCGTGAAGCCGATTCATAAGAATCCGTTGCATTGAAGAACCTTCTGCATAGGTTGTTGTACAATTCAAGACACGTTCTGCCATTCTGAAATATACATCTAATTCATCTGGATGAACAGGCCAATTCTGAAGTTGAAACTGAGCAGGTCTCGGACAGGCAGCATTCCAAAATAATGTCCTGCCACCAAGTGCGAATGTTAATCTTGCGCCTGAGAATTCTGGTAAGTTTTCTCCTACAGGAGTAGAATTGTCAGGCCATAGCTGGTCGCGCATTCGATCGACATTCATAGTGGGGATATTCAGCGCATGTGAATGAAATAGCTTCTCCCCTTTCTCTAAAATACCGATTCGCTTAGCCCCTTGATTCTTCCACATTTCGCATAAACGGTAAAGCGTTGCCCCTCCACCTGCACCACTTCCGACGATTAGAACATCATAGTTTGTATTGGCCATTTGCTCCAGTGATTTAGTTGGGATCCAATTATTTGGATAAACCCACATAATAGCCACGCCCTTTCGCGTTAGTCTTTGACATTTAAGGTTATGACCTTTGGTATTTTGATATCACCTTTTTGGAGCTTTGAAATAAAGTTTGACTAAAAATTTTATCCAAACCAGATTTTTGGCATATAAATACGCAGATAGATAATTAATTAAGAAAAATAAATAAGACATTGGAAAAGGTTTATATGCTCGTTTGGTTCCAATGTCTGTTTTTATTTATGCTACTGTTTCTACAAAATTTTCTCCATGAAAAAACCAGTTCCGTGAAGGTACTGGTTTGGTATAGTATACATAAATTATTTGTAAAATTTCATTCTCTCTTCAAGTGGTTGAAATTCTTTTTCACCTGGTGATACCGTTGGATTGCCAAAAGGCATTTGCGCAATGAGCTTCCAATTATTAGGGATACTCCATTCTTTTTTCACTTCATCATCAATTAATGGATTATAATGTTGTAAAGAAGCTCCTAATCCTTCTGCTTCCAATCCTGCCCATACAACTAATTGGTGCATACCTGATGCTTGATTTGACCAAATTGGAAAGTTCTCAGCATATGCAGCAAATTGCTCTTGAAGCGATTTAACAATTGTTTCATCTTCTAAAAATAAAACTGTACCATAACCTGCTTTAAAGGAATCCATTTTTTGTTGAGTTCCAGAAAAATCATTATCACCAACTACTTTTCTTAACGTTTCAGTTGTGATGTCCCATAACTTATTATGTGCCTCACCTGATAATACAACAATACGTGCAGTTTGAGAGTTGAATGCTGATGGGGTATATTTCACAGCAAATTCTACAATTTCTTTTATTCTTTCATCTGATATGTTTACCTCTTTATTAATTCCGTAGTAAGTACGTCTTTCTTTAAGTGTAGTGTAGAAATCTTTTGTCATAATTTTCTTCCTCCAAATTTACTGTAATTTTTGTTTGCACACATTGCACCAGTCGAGTAGAGATTTTTACTTACAAAAATTTTTAAAAATCTTCAAATGGCAGTTAAATTTCCTAAGACCTCATCGGACTTCAACTGGAACACCTGTATGTTAAATCCATAATGAGCTCCGCCATTCGTAGTTTCTTTAATCCTTTCGACTTTGATTATTCACCAGTACATATTTAGTGTTCTTAAAATATGTTTTCCAAACAAACGATAGTGTATTCAAATATCTGTGAATTAAAAATAATATTCAATAATTTTTAGTAAAGATTGATAAAAAGATCAATGTTATAGATTATGTTCGATAACTAAACCAGAAAGAGCGACAGTAAAGCTAGACCGATCAATTTGAATTGCTAAATGGAATGTCCAGTAAGCAGACGTATATGTAACCTAAATTTGCACACATTAATATTGAGTGTATCGCACGCACTTATTTTAGGTTGTGGCGTTGGTTGACCGTCACATCCTCCCTCGATTGTTTAGTAGGGTCACTTTCAACAGTGACCCTTTTTTGCATCAATCATGATGAACTTAAAGGAGATAGAAAATGCAGATGATTGGTGATTATCCCTATTTTCTTTTGGCATATTGATGAAACGATTTATCTCAAAACAAGCGATGTAGTTTGTAAAGTTAAGTTTAAAGCCTCAAACAAACATAACCCCGTTCTAAATTTAGGACGGGGTTAAAAAATTTTGAATGAAAGATACTTCACTATACTAAACCTTTATGTTCGGATGTTCAGATATTGCCTAGATAGCTTCGCGTTATGTTTGGGAGAACAATTTTTCCATCCTTACTGTATTTTTCGAATAACTCTGACAGGAGAAAAACAAAACGTTTATACTCTTCGTCCTTTTCTTTCGGAGCATAGGACGCTGACAAGTTTCTCCCCAAAAAACCTTCATAATCAAAAATCAAATCATTTTGATACTTTTTAAACTCATACTTTCCATCCTTAAAAAAGCTGTTAAATAATTCTGGAGTTTCCTCTATTCCACCGCTAAATCCTTTGAAATTTGAACAGGTCTTTTGGCAAATTTCTGCATTTGCTTTAATAATCGGACTAGTTAAATCTCTGCTATTCCAAACAAGAGCAACATTTGCCTTTTGTTTTAAAATCCGTTGACATTCGATTTTGAATGCTTTTTTATCAAACCAATGAAATGCCTGGGCAACAGTTACTAAATCCACACTATTCCCATTTAAAGAGGTGTTTTCAGCAGTTGCTTTAATTGATTTAAAACGAGAATATAGTGTTAACGATTGCTCAGCCATCTTTCTCATGTCATCATTTGGCTCAACGCCAATAACATTTATACCTCTTTCAAGTAGCTGGCGGCTAAATATCCCCGTACCTGAACCAATATCGGCCACAATCTGATCCCCTTTTAGTTGGTTAGCTGAAAACAAATAATCGATATATTCATTAGGATAACTAGGGCGATATTTCGCATATATATCTGCCTTGTCGGTAAAATTTTCTGTTGTTTTCACAATACTACCTTCTTTCTGGTTTTTCAAAGTAAGTAAAATAATTGGCAATGTTTACGCGTCCTAAAGAGTCGCAATCACTTATACGTACAATCATATCGTGTTTATACATAAGTGAATAGATATGGATTACGACACTACTCAAACGAGCAGCTTCAATACCTGAAAATAGTATTTCTATAATATTAAATATAGCTAAAGTACTGACCACAGCTCCAGTTATACATGTTGAATATCCACTTATAGGTTCACATTAGGTATTAGAAAATTCCTAACACTACAACGTTCCTTTTTAAAAGGCATAAGCACCAAATCTATTCTGAATGCAATTATGTGAGCGAATAATTGATCATTGTTTTGTTTTTGCCTTCCTTTGTATGTTAATGCTCAAACGAACAACCTTTATAAAAAGAGTTTAAACCGATTCTGAGCTGTAGCGTGTGACAACGCCGCGGCTTTTATGTATAAAAAACTTAAAACTGCACAAATTATTATTAAGTGTATCGCACGCACTTAGGTTGTGGCGCTAGTTGACCGCCGCGACCTCCCCAATTTGTGGGTCATTCCATTCAATGACCCTTTATACGTAAAAATTTACTTATATTACATATCGAGGTGCTTTAAATGACTACATTCGGAAAATGTTTATACATCGTTTTTTTTGTAACATTGTTTTTATTAACAACAGTTTGGGATTATTCGGAAAATAATAATTTGTCTTTACTTGAAAATTTTTTCTTTTCCTTTTGGGTAGCAAGTTTTTTATTCATTACCTTACTACTTAGAAGTAAAAAAGAGGAAATGGAAAAAAGCGAAAAACCGGAGGCAGAATAGATTATTCTATGCTGCTTTTTTCTTTGCTTTCATAACTGGTATAAGGAGCTATAGAACAGTCGCTTTTTTCATCTCTTAAGGCCATGAACTAATCAACCTTAGTTATTAAATCATATAAATAGTAGTGTTAAGATTAAGCAGTTTGCTTTTCCTTCTTCAATTCACTTAACAAAAGGAGGAATCCACAGTTATACATCTAAATTTATTGTCATTCCTACTGTCATTATGCTGGCTAATAGTTTTCTTTATCACAATTAACTCTACTCAATTCACACTATTTTTTGTATCTTACTTTCACTTTGATCCCTTGATTTTTTTATTAGTAGCAACAATAATAACTTTTTTTCTTGCCAACTATGGATTGAAGAATGTGAAAAATTTAACTACTATTATTAGAGGGCTGCTTACAATTATTATAACTTTAATTCTGTTGGTTATAATTTGTATAACATTGTTCATAAGGATTTTTTTAAATTGAAAAACTAGATGGCGAGTGTTTAATTAGATTGGTCACTTTCTTTTTAGAAAGTGGCTCTTTTTAAGTAAAAGCTCGAATTTCTTTTCTTATATTTTCATGGTTGTAATGTTTTTAAAAACAAGTGCATACACTTGTTTTGGGATAGCAATCTGTTGCATGCATCGCCCCAAGTTGATAATGCACTTTACTATCCCGCAATCCTTCATACCTAATAAAATAAACTATAATCCATATAAAATAATATATATCGTAATACGAGCAATACCTAAAGCTATAACGACCGTGTTATAGCTTTAGTGTGATTTACTGCTTTTCTTTATTTTCATTTTGTTCTTGCTTTTTTTCTTTCTCTTCAGGTACTTCTAATTCTTCTGGACTAAACTCCAGGGCGAATTCTTCTTGCTCTATTTCTTTCTTTTGCTTTTCTTTTGCCAATGTACTCACCTCCAATAAGTATTAAATTGTCCGTTTTACGGTAATTTATACTTTTTATCGTAGGCTTAATTTCAAAATGGTGTAACTCCCTAAATTTGATAAATAATTGTTAACTAATGAGATGATTTTACTTCGAGTTTCTATTTCTCTTAAAGATCCTTTATTAATTGATCACTTTCTGATCCTTTTTAATTTCTTAAAAACGAATTTAATTTCTTTTTTCACCCATACTATACTTGTTTGAAAATATTCAAATAAGAAAGGAAGTGCGAGTATGGGAATACTTAGTGGAAATCCTAAAGACGAGCCATTACACTACGGAGAAGTATTTAGTATTTGGACACATCTCACTGTAAATTATGGCTTCATAGCGGGTTATCAAACGTTTTACAATCATACAGGCGATGAAGATCTAAGAAAAATAATTGAAGATATCATCGATGTTTTAAGAGAAGAAGGAAAACAGTTAGAAAAAGTATTAAAAACTAACGGTATTGCTCTACCGCCTGCACCACCAGAAAGACCAGTTGCAAGAATTGAGAATATCCCTCCTGGTGCGAAATTTAATGATCCAGAAATTAGTGCTGCTCTAGCCGGTGACCTTTCTGCTGGGTTGGTTACATGTAGTCAAGTTATAGGTATGTCCATTAGAGAAGATATTGGATTAATGTATGGTCAATTCCATACAGCGAAAGCTCAACTTGGAGTAAAACTTTTACGTCTTAATAAAACTAAAGGTTGGTTAGTTCCACCGCCATTACATGTAGATTATCCAGAAAAGTAAAATAATCTCACTTACAAACCGTTCTCCCCAGTTTTAAACTGGGGTTTTTTGTTGTACTAAGACCTAAACTCTCTCTGTGTCCTTTAATCTAGGCAGGTGGTGATCTGGACGGCTTATCACTCGGCTGTCTGATACATTTAACACAAAAAGAGCAGGTACTCACTTTTAGGAGCGCCTGATCTTATCCTGCTATTCTGCTGAATGTATATGCGATTGTGTTTAAATCTTTTGTTAATGAATGGCTCCACCACTCCCTTCTCTCTTTCTATCTTCTATCTTATTTTCAATTGATGTTTCTAATTAGAATTTTTAATTATCGGATAAAAAAGGTGTTTTTTTACAATGTGAAGAAGTACTTAAATGGGGATATTTTAATTCAACAATTATGGCGAAGAAATAGTATATAAGAGGTGTAGATAAGGTGAAAATAAAAACAATATTGTTTTTGATTATTTGTTCTATGTGGTTAGTGGCTTGTAACAGTAATGAAGAAACAACAAAAATAGTAGAAATTCGAGAATTAATTAATTTCGAAGAAGAAAAATCTGACACATTACAGTTAATATCCGATCCAAAGGATATTAAAATTATAGAGAAAACGTTTAAAAAAGCTAGAGAATTTGGTGAAGTAGATAACAAAGTAGTTCCGCAATATAAGATCAAATTAAACGATGATGAATACTATTTATGGATAGACAATACATATACAGGGACAATAGCAAACGTAAATAGTAGAAATATGTTTTATAATATCTACACTACCGAAGAATTTAAAAAGGCCATTAATTATCAAGAACAACAAAAATAAATTACTTCTAAAAAACTTGATCAAGGCTATTTGGATGTCTAGAAATGATCTTATTTCTAATATAGCAACAATCTATAAGAAATAGCATTTCTCAAAGATTGTTGCTATTTTTGCATATCTTCTCGTTTTTACCTTTGTTACGTACATAAGAGCCGCTAATCTCCAATGTTTCACCTAAAAGGAAACTTTCCATACTCGTTATAACCTCCCTAACTGCGCTCTACAATTGTATTATCATCAGGATTAGCAAAAAACAAGAAGCCTTTTATTCGAAGGCTTCTTGTTTTTATCAAAATATATGAACGCAACATTTATTTAAGCTATAAAACAAGCAATAGCTGCATAGATAGTAACGCCACCGGTTCAAGCTGCACAACTCAGTAGTACTACTCTTGATTAGGTTCCATATAGTATGGATTTACATGGATAAGTACTTCCCCGACATCAGGGTATTTTTTTAATATCGCATTTTTTATGTCACGAGCTATATCATGGCCTTGTTTAATTGTTAAATCATGATTAAGCGATAAACGAATGTCTAGAAGTTTATAGTGACCGTGTTCTCTTGCACGAATTTTGTCTATTCGTTGCACTTGATTAAATTCATGAATAGTAACTTCATATTCGTCTAAAAGTTCCTGATCCACACTTTTTTCCATTAACACATCAACAGAAGGTTTAACTAATTCCATTGCGATTCTAAAAATAAAATAAGCTACTAAAGCACTGGCAATAGCGTCAGCGTATAACAAAAATGTCCATCCAATGGCATTTCCTATTATCGCTAAGAGGACACCAATAGAGGCAGCAAGTGAAGCAACAATATCACCTTTATGATCTAATGCAATCGCTATAATCGCCTTACTATTCCATTTTTTTCCTTGTTTTATAGAGTATCTATATAGTATTTCTTTCGCTATGTAAGAAATGATAGCTGCAATCAATGCACTGTATTGTGGTACACTAGGTTTTTCAAAAAATGCTAAAATTGCTTCTACTAAAATATATAGTGCAACTAATATTAAAATAATTCCAACGATTGCTTCACTAATAACCTCCGCCTTACCATGTCCAAAGGGATGATCCTTATCAGGTGGTTTATTAGAAATACCGACCACCGCTAGCACAGCAATCGAAGCAACTACATCTGCACCTGAGTGAATCCCATCTGCAAAAACGGCCTCACTACCTCCAAAAAGACCAAAGAAGAGTTTACCTACCATAAGAATTATGTTGGAAATAAGTGCAATCCATGCAACTTTTTTGCTAATTTGCTCTCTCTCACTAACCATTTATATCTCCTCCGAGTAAGAGTTTTATCCATAAAAAATGTGGGAAGAATTCTTCTCAAATACTCTATATTCTTCTTCCTCCAATTAATACTCAACTATGATATCAGACGAATATCGTGTGGGTCTACAACAATCTTTTTTACCATTACTAAATAAAATTCGAGCGTAAAAATAAGTTGCCTCAGACCAAAATTAATCAAATTAAAGGATTTGCGAAAATAGACATTTCACCGAACTAAATGAGCCTTATAAAGTCGTTCACTTTTTGCACTGGCTCCTGTGCATTCGAAAAGATCATCAATTCCAATTTCGTACTCAATATGCTAATTTATTACATATTGATATGTAACATCATTTAAAATCATTTTAAGTATTAAGAAAAGGTGGATTGATTATGAATTCAATGTTCAAACCACTAATTTTTGCTTTGGTGGTCGGGCTATACGTTTAT
Organism: Lysinibacillus sp. G1-3; assembly: GCF_056322905.1. Classification (NCBI taxonomy): domain Bacteria; kingdom Bacillati; phylum Bacillota; class Bacilli; order Caryophanales; family Bacillaceae; genus Lysinibacillus; species Lysinibacillus sp. G1-3. The sequence continues at coordinate 195,879 of NZ_JBWHYQ010000002.1, read as the reverse complement.
ATAGCGAGCAAAAGTGAAAATAGTGTAATTTTTAATTTTGTCATACTTTATTTTGTACTAACGATGATTTCTTTGGTATTTCGAAAAATCGAACAGAGAAGGAAAGCGGTTCGAAGGCTTTAGATACTTTTATGGAAGAATAAGGAAGCAGGAGTAACAATGAACTACAAAATAAGATTAGCGAATGAAAACGACTTACCGGGTTTATGTGTTATTAGAAATAATAAAGATTTATTTACGAATTATTTAAAGCACTATGTAAAAAGGGAAGTATTTTTAGCAATCGCTGAACAAGACTCACATGTATTTGGTTTTGCGGTTCTTAAATTAAAAGGCCCTTTGTTTCCTAAATTAAGCGACTTATATGTAAAAGAGGATTATCGTGGTAATGGTATAGGTTCAGATTTAATTAGGTATAGAGAAAATATTGCAATGAATCTAGGGTATTCTGAGATATTTGTAAGTGTCGACCCAATAGAAAATCCCCAAATGATACAGTTAATTAGCAAACATGGTTACGAACCTATCTCTAACCCATATTTTAAAAAAGCGATATTTTATAATGATGATGGTACGACCTATAATAAAACGTATACAAGAATTAATTTAAAGAAACTGTTGAACTAGCAGGTGTTTAGTTGAAGGATTGAGAAAGCCACCTTTCCCAAAGGCCATTAAAAAGCAGATTTATTCTACCCGTTTTGTAGAGTAAATCTGCTTTTTTGTTTTAAGCTTTGATGAGTGGAGACATCCCTAAAGTTGGCCTCTTATTTAAGAAATTTTACTATTTTCCTATTAGTTCTTCTTGCCATAATCGATCCATATTTACTTCATTGTTTAAGTTATATAATACAAACACATCTGGATTACTAAGACTCTTCCAGCAATCAAAATCAAAGCTGTTATCATAATTCTTTAGTAGTAGAGACATTACATTTCCATGAGTAACGATTATTGTGTTTTCAGATTCACTTTTAAAAACTTCATCTACAACTGCTACTATTCGATTCATAGCTTCTTTACTTGACTCTCCACCTTGAAATTTCAGCTCCAAATCATTGAATGTGGCTTTAAGTTTTTCAAGCCAATCAGGTAAATCCGTAGTACTAAGTGTACGTTCTGATAAACGTTCATCAATCTCTATGATTATGTTTGTTTCCTCACTAATCGGTTCTACTGACTGAATTGCACGTAAAAAAGGACTGGATATAATTCGATCAATTTCACAATTGGAGAAAAATCTAGATAAATAGTTTGCTTGTATCAATCCTTTTTCCGTAAGTAGTGACTCCGAAGATTGCCCCTGTGCTTCACAGTGCCTTACAATATATATCCGTTTATTCATACAAAGCCCTCCATTTATGTATAACTACTTTACATCTATGATAAATTGTAAGCAGTGATGACAAATGAATATGAATCAATGCCTTGGGGGTGGCATATAGTTCTTCAGTAATTAACCATAATACCACTTCGAGCTCATCGGTTCCCCATTCATATTCACAAAGAAAAACAATACCCACAATTTTTTCACCTGTAGTTGATCCATATCGCACTTTATCAGGTAATAGCTATTCTACTTCTAATACAAAGGCATAGAAAGCGTCGCCATTAGATACATTCGCTTCCTTTTCATCCATCCACCAAACGCCAAAAGAGTAATAATAAACGCCACGTTGTGTAGGTACCGTAAAACGATTGTTTTTGACCGCGACCTCAGTTTCCTTATTACCACTTATTTGCGCAACATGAAATTCATTTGGTTTTGTTTCATAGTCCAATTCAAGCGTTATGGTTTCACCTGATTTAACTTTTATAGGCTTTTGGCCTTCTAAAAGTTCAACTGGTCCAGCAGTATCAACGCATCCATTTTGCCAACAATAAGTACCGAGTGTAGTTTCAAATTTTTTATTTTCAATCTCTATAAACGCTTTAGGAGGCTTTTCTCCCGACAATCCACCAGTATTTGAACACCCGGTTATAAATGTAAGCCCTAAAAGAGCTACTACATATAAAAAACATTTCTTCATGAACGTCCCCCCCTTACCATTCGACGAACACGTTTAAACTAAGTTACAAAACAGTTTCCATTTTATGTCGTAAAAATAGAATTTCTTCCTATAACACTTGGCCCAGTCTTTAGGTGTTCTTTCTATTCGGAGAGATGTTTGTGAAAATAGAAACGGCTGAGTTCTTGAATAACAAGAGTCTCAGCCGTTTGTTTAACCAGGATGCATGATCGTATTTATCCGCTTCGAGCCCTAGCTTAGATTGGATCATGATAGGTATTTAATTAATAGTACCTGTTGGGTGTAATGTAGTTCCTCCAATTGAAACTTTTATTTCTTTAGATAATGGAACATTGTATTCATCAATAATTGTTCTCCACCAATCCCATGCGAGACCTGTACATTCTCTCGCATAAATTCTTATATTTTTTGAATTAGGCGGTAGTGGTATTACAGTTGAGAAATGAGCCGTTTTGTCTTTCCAGTTTCCATTCCAAGTTTTATGGGATAGCACTTCATTGCCATTTTCATCATATGAAAATTCATCCCATGCTACTTCAAATTGAGCAACATATGCACCATAATGATCAAGGGTAATGCTGCCTTTAGAGTATTCTGTAGATGTCGTTTCGACATAATCTGTATTGTTATGAACCGCAGCAATTGAATTGTCTTTTAAGAAAACACTTGTATATGATATTGGGTATGCTGGATTTTTAAGACTAAACTCTGCATTATCTTTAATTATATTTCTAATATCATTAAAGTCTTTTGAGACAACTTGATTATGCTGTTGTGAATCTCCGCCTAATACTACTGCAGTAAAAGAACTTTCTTCAAAAATATCTTTATATTGTCCACTAGTTTCTACATTCGTATTCACATTATTAAGTAAGGCTTTAAATGCAGCTTGTACATCCTTGCTCTTAGAGCTTGTTTCTAATTTCACATAAATTGTTCTGCCATAAGCTACATTTGACACCATAACAGGAGGAGCTTCATTACTTACCCCTTTACGCGTTAACTCTTCAAAAGTCACACTGTCATCAAAAAGGTCTGATGGATTATTAGGTAATTCTGCACTTACGGTATAAAATATTTGTTTATATGCCGCAACCATCACTTTTTTCTCTCCATTAGCAATTGCATTAAAGTCAATTCCTAATGAATTATCAAGAACTTTGGCGTTCACATTTAGCGTACTTGCTATTTGAGATTTGCTATAAACCATAGACTCTGAATATTGTAGTCTTGCAGGTAAAGTATGGGTTGTTGAATATTTTTCACTCCAAGTAGATACTAGCTCATCTACTGCACCAGAAACATTACCATATGTAGGATTATCCACAGTCGCAGTATTTTCTCTTTTCATACCAGGTAAATCTATGCTTATATTTAGCGGTTTTCTTTTCGCCACTAATAAACTAGGTTGATTGTCTACAAAAGCTTGATTTGCAAGTTGTAATGCTCCTGGATAAGTACGATTCGCCATAGAATCGATAATTGAAATATCCACTGGTGAGGTTGTAAGTGATTTTTTGTTACGTTCTACCACTATAAATTTATCATTTGAGTTAATACCTTCTCTTGGAACAAAACTATCAATCTTATCTCCTTTCATAGCTAAAACCTCGTTATTATTGTAGTTCAAGTTAGCTATACCCGAATCAATGTCATTCGATTTGCTTTTCTCACTAGAATGAGTATCAAGTGTTTCAGCAAAGGAAATAACCGGATAATTTATCATGCATAAAATAACTGATAAGCCTACTAGAAATTTTATTACGTTAAAACGATTTCTATTTCCCAAAATTACCACTCCTTTTTAAGGAAATTATACCATAAAATTATTTCAGTCGAGTATAGTAGTTTAGTAACGTGATTGCGTGTTAATAACTAATGAATAGTGAATATGGCATAATTTAAGTTGTCGGCTTTAATGTTAATTATATATTCAACTAATTATCACTCTACAAGCTTAAAGAAATCTACATTCGTGCTTGTAGTTGTCAAAGCTCCTCTGCGCATTACTAAATTTGATATTAATTCTCTGATGAAATATACGGGTCTCTATAAGAATAATGTTATAATATAAGAAATAATTTTATTAAAGAAGGTACGTTTATGGAGATACGACAGCTTGAATACTTTTTAGTACTGTGTAGTGAGCTTCATTTTACAAAGGCTGCCGAAAAATTGAATATTTCTCAACCGACGCTTAGCCATCAAATTAAAGTATTAGAAAATGAACTGGGCATTCCGCTATTCGATCGTCTAGGGAAAAAAATAGCAATTACAGAAGCAGGCAAAATATTGCATGAACAATGTACCCATATATTTCGAGCGATAGATAATACAAGCAATCAGATAATTGAACTGAAAGAATTAAAAGCCGGGAAATTAGTGATAGGTACTCTACCTGGTGAATTAACCAACTTAGTATCGGACTATTTGTTAGACTATCATCTTGAATATCCAGATTTACAAATCTGCATAAATAGCACAGATGATTTATTAAAACAGTTCAAAGACAATAAAATAGATTTTGCGATTTCCTATAAACAAGAGTATTTCGATTATGAGGATGAGCAGCTTCAAATAATTCCATTGTTTACTGAAGAATTACTATTCGTTGCACATATCGAGCATCCACTTTTAGCATCTGAGAAAATAGCATTGCAAGATGTTTTAGAGCTTCCGCTTATATTATTTCCAACTATCCATCAATGTAGGAAAGTAATTGATAGTGCAGCGCGCATAGAAAAGCTTCATGTGAAACCTAAAATAGAGACAGCTAGTGTTCAAGCCATTTTTAAACTAGTTGAACAAAATGTCGGGGCGACAATTATTTCGAAAACACTGTGTAACCTATATAAAACAAATACTATTTGTGAGCGACCGATCTATAATCCACCATTAACGCGAGAAATTGTACTTCTATATAGAAAAGATAAATTCATTAATTTTGCGGCGAAAGCTTTTATTCGTTTAATGGTTGAGGGACTTGAAAAAGCTGGTTTTTCAATTTCAGAAAAAAGTCAACTATTGATTCAATCTTTGATAAAATCTCAATAATAAATCCACTAATCACAGTAATACTATGGCTGTGATTAGTGGATTCTATTTTTCTACTGACTAAACACTATGCCTAGCCAACATTGCCTTATTTTTTCATTGTCTTAGCTTTCTCTAGATGAACATGCCAAGACAGCGCCTCTTCTAATAAATGAGGTGTATGATGATTACCAGTCTTCTCTACAGCAGCATTATAATATGCCCACAATTGAGGACGATAATCAGGATGTGCACAATTATTAATTAACAAAGGCACGCGTTCTTTTGGTGCTAAACCACGTAAATCGGCTACCCCAAATTCTGTAACAATGACGTCTACATCATGCTCTGTATGGTCCACGTGAGATACCATAGGGACGATACTTGAGATGTTACCCCCCTTCGCATAGGATTTTGTAACGAATATTCCTAAACGCGCATTACGAGCGAAATCACCAGATCCTCCAATGCCATTCATCATTTTTGAACCAGAAACATGTGTTGAGTTTACATTTCCGTAAATATCTACTTCAAGTGCTGTATTGACGGAAATTAACCCTAAACGGCGAATAATTTCTGGATGGTTGGATATTTCTTGAGGTCGTAAAATTAAACAATCTCTATAGTTTTCTAGCTGACTATAAACTTGCTTACCACGTTCCTGTGATAGTGTAATGGACGTGCCTGAAGCGGATTTCACTTTTCCCGCATCAATTAATTCAAATACGGCGTCCTGTAACACCTCTGAATATATTTCTAAATCCTCAAACTCTGATTCTAAAAAACCATTTAATACTGCATTTGCTACTGATCCTACGCCTGATTGGATCGGTGCTAATGTTTTTGTTAAACGACCAGCTTTAACTTCATCATGTAAAAAATTGAGTAAATGCTCTGCCATTTTAGCGGTTTCCTCGTCTGGCTGTACAATTGTTGATGGAGCATCTGTTTTTTCAGAGAGTACTATGCCACGTACCTTACTAATATCTAATGGGATACCAACTGTTCCAATTCGCTCACCTGCACTATTTAAAGGAATAGGACTTCTCTTCCCTTGTACATCAGGTATATAAATATCATGGATTCCCTCTAGAGAGTCAGGGTGCGAAACATTTAGTTCAATAATGATTTCATTTGCCATTTGCATAATAATTGGAGAGTTTCCTACAGAGGTTGTAGGTATCAGCAAGCCATCTTCCGTAATTGCAGTAGCTTCAATGATGGCAAAGTCAATTGGTCCTACAATTCCTTGACGAATTAACTCTGCATTATGCGAAACATGCGCATCTGTATACAGCACTTCTCCACTATTTATCAAACGACGAATAGCTGGATCACCTTGATAAGGTGCTCGCTTACGAATAACGCCAGCTTCAGCCATCTGTTGATCTACCTCTGGACCAAGTGAAGCTCCTGTATAAACATCAACTTGGAATTTTTCCACTTTTGCTTTTTCTACAAGCGCTAGTGGTACTATTTTTGCATCTCCAGCCCTTGTAAAGCCACTCATCCCCAATAACATTCCATCTTTTATCCAAGAGGCCGCTTCTTGAGCTGATACAACTTTATCTTGTAATGCAACATGACGAATTTTCTTATGTGCTAGTTTTAACATATATATGAATCCCCTTATCTACTATCAATTTTTATTCTAACCATGGTGAGTGCAAGACACAGTCACAAAAGTTCTTAGGTTTATAATTTGGAATGAACAATGCACAAACATCAGATTTAATATTGCCAAATGTTGTTTCGGGTTTATGTTTGAATCCTTCAAAAAATGCTGGCAAAATTTTTTGTTTAAATTGGTTACGTGGGAAAGCATGTATAATTTCATTTCGTTCTTCATTCGTTAAATCATGATAACCGTCTCCCATTACATCAAGACCTACTCCAGCATACAGCAATGCGACTTCATTTTCTTTATGCTCAGCTACACCGATTGTAGTATGTAGTGCGATGGCATCCCAAACGAGTTGTATTGAAGCATCATCAATATGATGGTGTGCTAGAAATTGACGTGCAGCATTTGCACCATCCACCTCAAATCGTTTATCTAGGCTGCTGAATTGTTTTGTTAAACCCAAATCATGAAACAAAGCACTTACATATAGTAGCTCTTCATCATATTTCCGCTGAGCTTTTTTACCTTGTAGAGCCCCAAACAAATAAACACGATTTGAGTGATTCCAAAGTAATTCTGAACCATGTTCTTTTAAAATATCTTGAGCTTCCAATGCCAAACGGCTGTCAGGTATTTTAATACCAGCAATATTTGTCATCCGTATTACCTCCTCATTAAAAATAACTATTGCTTATAAAAAAATTATAAGAATCAAATTACTATTTATCAATTCTATAATTTCTATAATAACCATAGATATTTTCTATGATTGCTTCCGTAGATTATTTCTATAATTGAAAAGTCCTCTACAGGTTATTTTGTAGAGGACTTCTAACTGTAAATCACAATATAATTAGGGTTCAAACAGAACTATTGAAATGGACAGATTTTGTCGTAAAGTAAATATTTTATATTATTGATCACTATTCCACTTTAACTTGCCCCATCATACCATTTTCTTCATGCTCAAGAATATGACAGTGGAACATGTAAATGCCTTTGTTGTTAAATTTCACAGCTAATCTTACTGTTTCTCCAGCATCTATTGCGACAGTATCTTTCCAACCATATTCGTTTGTCGGAGGTTCTTTACCATCGATGGGGAGAATTTTAAACTGAGTACCATGTATATGGAATGGATGTGTCATACCACCCATCATATCTGGTTTATTATAAATTTCCCATATTTCAGTCTCTCCTTGTTTTTGCGTAAAATCGATTCGATTCATATCAAATTGTTTATTATTAATAGTGACCATCTTTCCCATTCCGAAAAGTTCCAGCTTTTTAGAAACTGGCAATTTTCTTTCTTCATCGGTTACTACATAATTATTTAAGTTTTTGAGAGAATCACTAGATGTTTCTGATTTTTTATCGACGATATTAAATGATAGTAATTTAGTGTCTTCTTCATTCATTAAAGCTATATCCGTTGACACATTGTATGTTGAAAAATCAATTATAATTTCTGCACGTTCGCCTGGCGTTAATGATAGTTCATTCATCGAAATTGGTTTATTTAAAAAGCCACCATCAGTAGCTATTTGTTGAAATGAATCTCCTGTATTTAATTTAAATGTATAGTTACGGGCATTTGAACCGTTTAATAAACGTAAACGGACCTTTTCTTTGCCAACTGTTAGCTTAGGATTAACTGTGCCATTTATTAACAAAGTATCACCTATAGTACCATCCTCATTCATTGCAGCTTTAAAATTTAATTGTTTATTATCGTCAAATTTTCTATCTTGGAATACTAAAGGGAAATCATTCACACCATATTCACTTGGTAAGCCTAGTTTTTTAGAATGTTCATCTTCTACGTATATTAATCCTGCTAAACCTTTATATACTTGTTCCGCAGTCGCTCCTACAGGATGAGGATGGAACCATAATGTCGATGCTCCTTGTTTTACAGTAAACTTCACATTTTTCGTATCTCCAGGCTGTAATAGATGATGTGGACCTCCGTCTCCTTCTCCTGGTATATCTACACCATGCCAATGAAATGTCGTTGGCTCTGATAGTTGATTGTTTGTTTTAAACGTTACTTTTTGACCTTCATTTATTTTAATGACAGGACCTAAATACGAGCCATTATAGCCATATGTTTCGGTGTTAATACCTTTGAAAATTTCACTTGTTCCTTGTTGTGCTGTAATAGTAAAAATGCCATCTTTTGCTTCTAGTAAAGGTGGGAGAGCCAGTTCATTTTCTCCAGTCGAATGATTTAATGCTAATGGATTCGTATGGCTCTCATGTCCATTCATTGCTTCCATATCTTTTCCCGACATATTGGAATGATCCATCCCCTCCATATTCGACATTTCTTCTTTTGTCATCTTGGAATGGTCCATCGTTTCATCAGATTTTGAACTACTAGCACTACATCCCCCAATGATCACACTACTCACTAGTAGAGAAGTAATCAAAAATTTAAGCTTCATGATGTTTCCTCCTTGCATTTTAATACAAATTAACTGTAGCAAATAAATATGAAGAAATTATGGAGTTACAAGATCATACTTAAAAAAACATCATGATAACTATTTGGACAATAAAAAAAGATATCCATGTCAAAATTGACTTTGGACATCTAATTCATATCACTTTATAATACTTTGCGCTTCATTAGCCCCATTTATATCCGATTCCCCAAACGGTATTAATAAAATTATCACTTGGAAAACCAGCATTCACTAATTTTTCTCTTAAATTTCGAATATGAGAGTCTATTGTTCGTGTATCGATATCTGTATCATATTCCCATGCAGAACGTAATAATTCTTCTCTAGTATACGTTTTAGATGGTCGGGAAATTAAAGTGTTTATAATGTTAAATTCTTTTAACGTCAGCTGAACAGTTAAATCATGATAGTGTAAGGAGTACGTTTCTTTATCCAACGTAAAATCTTTGTAACTAATAATTTTATTCTCATCACGATAAGTTCGACGTAGTATCGCATTTACTCTTGCAAGCAACTCTCGTTCGTCAAAAGGCTTCGAAATATAATCATCCGCTCCTTTATTTAGCCCCTTTGCTAAATCTACTTTATCAGATCGTGCCGTTAGCATAATAATTGGAACATTCGAGAATTCGCGGATTGCTTCACAAACGTCCCATCCATCCATTTCGGGCATCATAACATCTAAGATGATAAGAGCTATGTCTTCTTTCTTTACGAGCTCAATTGCGTTTATGCCACTTGTTTCCTTTATGCAATTAAAACCATATGGCAATAGAAATAATTCTACTAAATCCAACATTCTTAGTTCATCATCAACTAATAAAATTGTTTTCATGTATATTCCTATCTCCTTCTATATTGTGATTGTAAATGTACTGCCTTCGCCTAAAATGCTTTTCACTTTAATTGTACCGCCATGGGCCTCAACTAGTTCTTTAACTACAGCAAGTCCTATTCCTGAACCCCCAAAAGTTCGCGAACGTGATTTTTCCACTCTGTATAATTTTTCGAAAATCAATTCCAGATCGTCTGAAGGAATACCGATCCCTTCATCAATTACGTTTATTACGGTTCTTTCTTCTTGTTTCATTGCTTCTACTGTAACTTTTGTGTTTTTATTTGAATACTTCAATGCATTATCTAATAAATTTAGCATAATTTGCTCCAGGCGTATGGAATCTGCGTATATTTCAAAGTCCTCTTCGCAAACAAGAATTAACTTTATGTTATTCATGTCAAAAGAAGGTGCAACTCGCTTACAAATATTATCTAGAAATAGACGTGCAGAAAAATATTCCTTTGACACACTAAACGTGTTTTGATCCATTTTTGCTAATTCTAATAAGTTTTTTACAAGTTCTTTCATTCGATTTGACTCTTCAGTAATAATTTCAAGATAGTGATTTCGATCATTTTCGGTCAAATTTTCTCTCATGGCTACTTTTGAATACCCAATTAAATAGGTTAAGGGTGTGCTTAATTCATGCGCTATTGATGCCAGAAATTCATTTCTTTCTTTTTGTAACCTTTCTAAATCATCGGCTAACTTCTGAATCGATCTTGCTAACTCACCAAGTTCGTCTTTTCCTACATTGGCAAGACTTACATTAAAGTCGCCATGACTTAATTTTTCAGTAGCCGCTTTCATACGCAATAAAGGTCTCGTTAAGACTTTCGATAATAATGCGTATATAGCAAGAAGTACAACAATGCTAGTAATACCAGATATGAAAAAGTGTTTATTCAAATTATGAACCATTTCTTTGATAGCACTTGTACTTTGAAACATGACCACATAACCAGATTGATCTTTATTTATTTTATAAGGGTGCACGCTGACTATATATGGAGAGTTTCGCCAGTCTGCTACTAGTATTTGATCCTTTGTTTTACTTAGATTTTTTACTAAAGGCAGGTATTCTTCTACTATTGTGTTATTTAAAGTGGAACGACCTATAATACGCCCATTTTTATCTGTGATCATGACTTCTCGATCTTTATTCTTTTCCATTAACACGATATGCTTTATAGTCATTTCTGAATAATTCTCGAGTAATACATCTCTATGATTTTCTCCATTTGCTAATAAACTGGCTAGTTCTTCTTCAACTTTCGACTTAATAATATTTCGATGTAGGTAAAACATAAGAAATAATTCCATGATTAGCACAACTACAAAAAAACTAGCTGCTAATTTAGTAGAGATTTTATTCACCTTATTGCATACTCCTCCTTCCCCCGCGTTTTATATCGACTAAAATCCTGTAAATCCTCCTAAAAACGGTGTTAAAAATGCTATCACTTTTGTCATCATATCAAAATATAACATGATTCCCATAATCACCATTAACACACCACCTATTTTCATAAAGAGAGCACTTCGTTTTTGAAACATTTTCATTTTCCCAATAAATAGTGACATAACTAAAAACGGAATAGAGAAACCAAGTACATAAAATAGCATATATAAAATTCCTCTACTAGGATCAGATATGCCTAATGCAATAACTCCAGCAAGAATTGGACCAGTACACGGAGTCCATCCAGCAGCAAAGCCAACACCGATTAGAATAGAACCAAAATATCCTTTAGGTCTTTTCGTAAACTGTAATCTCTTATCTGAAAGTAAAAAATCGAACTTAAAAACGCCTAAAATGATCAAACCGAATATCACGATAATAATAGCACCAATTTGTCTCAGTAAATCTTTATGCATAATAAATAGAGAACCGATAAATGATGTAGATAAACCTAAAGCCAAAAATATAATAGAGAAACCAAATAAAAATAAAAGTGTATGTATCAAAGCTTTACGATGAAATACTCCTTTGTCATCCTTTAGTTCATTAAAGGACATCCCCGTAACATACGAAAGAAATGCTGGGTAAAGTGGTAATGAACAAGGGGAAATAAACGACAATAACCCCGCTGCAAAGGAAAGAAATAAATTCAATTCTCCTGCCAAAGCCATTCACCAATCCTTCCTTATCTAATTAAACACTTCAATTATTTAGTATAAATAAAAAATATGAAAAATGTATGGAGAATGTCCAGTTGTCTTTATGAAAATACAATGGGGATGAAAGGTGCTATTTCGCCCTTTGTGAACTAGCTTGTAAAGAAAGTCTTCGTTTATAAGTATAAAAATCTAGCTAATAAACGAGGCGTTAAACTGAAGAGGACCAACAATGCCATAAAGCACTAATTAGGATTAGATGTGGAAAAACAATGAATCACTTAAAGATTTTATGTTGGATGAAAGCACTAAATTAACCCTTTAAATCCTCTATAACCATTTATTTAAATTTTTTTTAGTAAAATTGCCCATGATTATTGCAGAAGTTTTACACAGTTAAAATTAAGGTTTCAATTTTGCTGTTTAACGGTAATCGGTAATATGATTGAAAAATAACTCATGGCTGTTTCATGCTATTCTTACTTTATTAAAAACTGAAAGCTTTTTGAAAGGAGTAAGTTTACATGAAGAAAAAATGGTTACTTCCCATTTTTGCATCGTTTATGTTTTTCACAGGCATGGGTGTTCATGATGCGAAAGCAGCAACAGTAGCAGATATCACTAATACAGCAAAATCATATATAGGTGTACCTTATCAATATGGAGGAACGGATATTAAGACAGGTATAGATTGCTCAGCATATACACAAATCGTTTTTTCTAAATTGGGCATTTCACTACAACGTACATCGAGTTCTCAATATCAGCAAGGTACTTCGATTGCGAAAGCTCAGTTGAAGTCTGGAGATCTTGTATTTTTCAATACTTCGGGAAGCGGCGTTTCTCATGTTGGCATATACATAGGTGACAACAATTTTATTTCAGCTACTACAAGTTCTGGAGTAAAAATTGACAAACTTAATGATCCTTATTACTGGGGATCTCGTTACGTAGGGGCAAAACGCGTAGCAAACTTCTCTGAAGGAGAAGTAAAAGATGCAGAAATCGACTTTAGCGTTTATGCATCGCGTGGAGAGGTAGCTCTTAAACTAGCTAAGCAGTTAAAGTTAGATACTAGTAACACGAATTCAAGTTTTCCAGATATAACACCATCGTCTAAATATGCGGGTGCTGCAGAAGCACTTAAAAAAATCGGCGTTTTTACGGGTGATGAAAATGGAAAATTCAATCCAGGTTCTCCGATGACACGTGGTCAATTATCGAAAGTTTTAGTGGAAGCATTCCATTTAAAACAACAAGGATCAGCAGTACAATTCGTGGATGTTCCAAGTGCGCATTGGGCTTACAATTATGTATCTATTCTCGCTTCCAATAAAATTACGGTTGGTAAAGGTGACAATACTTTCGGGGTTAACGATAATGTCACATTAGTACAATTAGACGCCTTTATTCAACGAGTAGCTCAATAACTTCAAGAAAAGGTGTTTCATCTATGGATGAGATGCCTTTTTTCGTTCTTTTAGTTTTAGGCAATACCATTTCATATGCCTCCCTCCTCTAAAAAACTCAATACAATTTGTACTGACTTAAAAACTATTCTGTTTAGTACCGGTTTATAATATGTATATTCAATCACCGTTTCCTATTGATGAAAATAACAAATACTTCGCTAAAAGGCTCGTTTGATTTTTCTTCTATTAATTCTCGTGTATCCCATTGAATTCGTTTCGTCTATATTTGACCATCGATAGTATGCTCAAAATCTGGCCAATCGTCAATATAGTAAAGACCCATTTCCCAAAACAAAACAACAACTTAAATTCTAAAAAAGAGTGAAAAAATGAAAAAACCTTACTTCTAATTTATTACTCATATTTGGCACGTTTTTTTACTGGGTGCTTTCGCCTATCGTTTATTGATTACCTCTGATATACCCGTTTTATATGCAGTGGATGAAGCCATCACCCTACAGGTACTTCTATTTTTTTCTACACTGTTAACTATTTGTGGCTCAATTATCAATTCTCAAAATGCCATTCGATACACTGTAATGGCTGCATTGACTCTATTTATGCTGTTGAACATATATCTTCTCGAGATTGATGCAGAATATTTCAATGCTTCATATGCTCAAATAGCAATAGCCTTTGTATTGCACCCATTATTGATTATTTTGGTGAATATTTTTGTACAATTTAAAAAGAACAACTGATTAAGGCTATCCTTGATTCCTTGATCCTAGATAAAATCTAGAAATATTAAAAAGTATAATCTTCGTCATTTTCGTACCATTCATGATCATAAGGATTATTCGGATCATTAGAACAAGGCAGTAACGACAACGGATAAACCCTTGTTACTACTGCCTTTCATTTGAACAACTTTTTATTGTGTATACAAGATTTTATACATGGTTGGTTTTCATGAATTAAACTTGCATTAAACTAAAAACAAATCATCCTCTGCCAAACGTATCCCTTCAGATTTTGCCATTTATATCCTCGATGTTTATTTTTTGTCTTTCTAATTCAACTCTTTCCAATTCCACTTCTAGTTCCTTATGCTTAATCAAATACTCTTTTTTTATTTGATACACTTTAATAAAGCTTAAAATCACAATAATAAAAGCAAATATCAACATTAAAAATTGCATATTCGAGAAATACAAATAATACACCTCACATTCAATTTATATATATTATGCATTAATGTGTAGGTTATTTAAAATGATGGAAATACAACTTTTTTATTATCTGTATGTATATTATTTTACAAAAATACAAAAAGAGAATTGTTGCAATTAAAAAGTTTACTGTTTTATTTGCGCTTTAATACTTACTTTGATATCTACAGTTTCACCAAATTTTGCTCATGCCAATGTACTAGCGAGTGAAGAAAGTGTTTAACCGAATCAGTATGATATAACTTTAATACAAAAAAATTAGAATTTGATTAAGGGGATGCTAAAGAAATATACATTTTCACGGATGAAGAATTGAATCATCTTTTTATAAATGTCAGGATATTTAATTTTATTATTTTTATGTTTTAATAGATAAATATCGCTAATCATTTTAACAACAATTCATATTATAGAGTATTGAAAGGAGGGAAATTACTATGTCTGAATATTGCGGTAATGGTTCTGGTTCTGGCTATGGTTCATCATTTGCGCTAATCGTAGTTCTATTCATTTTATTGATTATTGTTGGTACTAGCTTCATAGGTTATTACTAATACCGAAAACCACCTTTCATGCTCATAATGTTTAGGATTATACAAACTAATCCGATATACCTCCCATTCATTAAGGGTTACTTTCCACCAGTGACCCTTTTAATAGTTTAGTTAATCTAAGTGTATCAGTACTTAAATAATCAGCTATTTGAACATATGATCAGTAGCTATATAAATCAAATCAATCCCAATACTTAGAATAGGACTGAATTAAATCGATCATACTCTCCATTGTTATAAATATAAATTAAGATAATTTTAAAAAATAGTTTTTTAACTAATCTGTTGTGTAAATTAATATGGATTAACAACATGAAAGAGCCTTTCTACAATAACATGTAGTAAGGCTCTTATTTTAGATTTCTCTGCAGTCCATAATCCAACTTTATAAGTCTTTTAATACTTTAAAATAATTTTTTCTTACATTTTAATCAAGTTCCAAAGGCAAAAAAGCATATTCTCCGCTTCTAATAACATCACATTTACGAACTGGAATAGGATGTTTGAAAATTGGTCCGTCTAATACTGTAGTATGGAATTCTCCACCTTCTCCGCAAGGGTCAATACCGCGTGCTTCAAGCTCCTTCACGTATTCAGGGGTTAATGTTCGTCCTAAATCATCCTCTCGCATCCCTAATGATAAATTTACAGTGACTATGATTGTAACAAATCCTAGGTTTATAAATTCATCGACAGCTTCACGATGATCCATTTCCCATAAAGGCATGCCTAGTTTTAATCCAGCATTCTTCGTAACCTTGTCATGCCAGCAACCATGTTCAGGCATATCTAAGTCACCTGTGACTAAAACTTCTGCACCTTCATTTTTAGCTTTTTCTAAAAGGCTCATAAATACTTTTTCATAATCTGTCCAGCTTGCTGCTGCAGTATAAACCGGTAAACCTATAGAATTAGCTTGAGCACGTATGAGTTCCGGAGGCATGCCATGAGATCTGGAACGATTTCCTTCTTCTTCCATCATGACGATTAGTCCAACCGCTTCTCCAACCTGCATTGCTTTATATAAAGCTAAGACACTATCCTTTCCTCCGCTAAATGAAGCAATAAAACGATGCCATTGAGCATTATTTTTCCAGTCCATCAATTCTGTCATTCCTATCTTTCCCCTTTTATTCGACTAACTTTTTTACAAGCACTTTCTCAGGATAACATAAAAACTCATTTGCATTTATTATTGCAAATGAGTTTTTATGTAGTAATCTTTTAAAATATAGCTTGCATTAATTAATTATTTTGCTCAAGGCATTGATAAACCGCCATCATCTCTCGTTTATTTAACTCTCGAATACGATTGAAAATAGGGATATTAGCAACACCCTCCGTTCGTAAGTTTTCAGCAACAACATCGCTTACTTTGCCGGTTAGCCATGTTTGCACGCCTATGCCATCGACAATTTCCTTACGCCCTTCGTCATTGATACCACTTTCATAGCAGCGAACACATGGTACTGATAATTTATAAACACCATCATGGAGATTATCTTCAGAAATGACCTTCTTCCCATTACAGAATGGACATTTATGACTTGCTTTAATTTTATTAATTTGTGTAACAATTTTTTTGTAGCCAAATGCTTCATAAACATACGTTAATTTTTTGTATTTTCCATTCGTAAAATACTGATCAATAATAGCTTCTCTCGTTTCGTCAATATGCGCGAAATCACAAATTGTAATTTGATTTTTGCTGCTTATAGCTTCGATATTATTTTGGATTTTGTCCCAAAATGGTAAAACATTTTGTAGGACTATTTCATACCCAGCAAAGCTTGCGAGTTCTAATTCCAGCATTTTTAACGACACTTGTGTTTCTCTAGGAAGTACGGAGACATCTTCTGTTAGTGTCATAGCGCCACCAACAATTGCTTTTAGTTTTTCAAGCTCTGGTAAATTGCCAATCGTTTTTATGACCTGATCGATCGGTTGATGGATAAGCTCACGAATATCAGTGTCCCCAAATGTTAGTGGTTTCTTATGGTTTAGCACCGCTCCTTGACAGATTGGACAGGCAATCATCTCTTTCGATGCTTTCATTTGCTCTTTAATAATTGATTTCGAAATCACCATATAACGTCCAAGGATCAAATTAAACCCTTCCCATTTTTTCGAAGACTTCGTTGCTTTATCATAAAATGATTTTTCCCAATAACCATAAAGGAATGTATGTCTTTCTTCTGCTGTCATGTCATTGTAGCTTTTACTAATATCTTGACCCAGTTCATTTTTTATCTCATCAAAGAGGAATTGCAATTTAGGATATTGATAATATTTTAATACTTCCATCACGTCTTGATGTAATAAGCCATCCCAAAATGGCACTGTTTTGTCCTGAATGACCAAATCAAAATCAAATTTTTCAATTTGCAGACGTCCAGAACAGCTTGGGCAATGATTTTCCTGACTAAAGAAATCGAAGCTTCTTGTATCTTTATTCGTCGAATGTGACGCCACAATATGATTGATGAGACCACCTATTTCATATAAAAAACTATATTGACTATATAAGTGTCTTTCTAGATCAATGGCGACGACAGGTGCAATAGTTGCGGATTCGTATTCACCATAAATTAATCGGGCCATCGATGATAAGCTTTTTAAAATACCACCTTTATAAATGTTTTCGGCATTTTTAAAATAGCTAATATGATTCTCTTCTAAGTAATGAATGCCATTTTTAGAATTTAGTGTTGAAGATATATGCAATGGAGCTACACTATTTAGTTTGTTATGTTGACTAAAATAATCATCATGACTGACAACATCAAGATGTCTAACAGGTTCTGGCTGTCTTTTACCAAAATCGACGATGAAATCAGAGCTTTCCATCATATAGGCATTATGTTCAATCATCATAATAGAGACAGATTCATCTCGCAAAATATCCCTAACACTATCAATGAATTGGTTTAAAATATTTTGTGATAAACCTTTTGAAGGTTCATCAAAAATAAATAATGTATGGGGGTTTCTGGCATTCGAAAACAGCTCAGACACTAAATGAACACATTGAAATTCACCTGTCGATAAGGATTGTGTTTTTCTTTCTAACGTTAAATAACCAAGTCCAAGCTTAATTAATAAACTTAAACGTTTATGAGCGATATCTTCATTTGGAAGCTCCTCGATAATGTCCTCAATGGAACGTTGGAAAATATCATCAATTTCGTCACTGTATTTCGTCATTTTCTTTTTAATATCAAGAAACGTTGCAACCGTTGATCGACTAGTAATTGATTGGTTGCGGTCTTGTCCTACCATTACCAATTTATCTTTCGGATATCGTTTTTGGAAATCCTTAGCGATGCACTCATTGACCAGAGTCGATTTCCCACAGCCAGACTCACCTGTAACGGTTACGAGTCTATTTTTTGGAATCTGTATGTTAGCCATTTCAATGTTACGACAGTAAAGATCATGAAATTGATAATAGTCTGTAGGCATTGCTTGATTTCGTTCCCAATAGACTGGTTCTGGACGTGGTGATACTTCGACAATTTTACCGCCGTATTTACCACTACCAGGTCCAAAGAACAGCTGCTCATCTGCTGTATCTAGCACTGTATCAGAATGATCAATAAGCCAAATTTGGTTTTTATAGCCCAATTGTTTAATCTGCTCTAAAATTTTCAACAGCGTTTGATGATCAAGACCAACAGAAATTTCATCTATAATAATGACCGTATTTTCACTAGCTGCCATAAATTCTGCTAAGTACAGTCGTGTTAATTCCCCACCTGACAAAGTCCCCATAATCCGATTTAACGTTAAGTAACCAATATTCATTTGGATAATATTTGTGAGAATACGTTGTCTTTCTTCGCTAATTGCTAATTCCTCTGAAAGGGAATAAATCGCTTCTATACTCAAGTTGTTAATATCGGAAATACTATGTGGTTGACCCCATAATTCAAACTTATAATGCTCAACTTCTGGATTATAACGTTTTCCCTCACACTTTTTACATTCGACATTTTTAGTCGTACCACGTCCTTTACAAGCAGGACACCAGCCTAATGCATTATTAAAAGAAAAAACTTCTGGCGAAAGATCAAATTTATTTGCCAGCTTTTCACGAATCTCTTTAAAAACGCCGGTATGAGTACCAACCGTCGAACGTGGATTGGCAGAAATGGATGATTTCCCGAGAAAAAGGACTAAAGGCATTTCTTGCATCTTAATGGCACTAAAATTCGTTTCCATAATATTCGGGAATAAATATTGATATTCAGCCTTTGGTAATAAAGAAACGAGACGTTTTTTGGATTCTTCGCCAATTGCTTGGCAAAATGTAGTTTTACCAGATCCAGACAATCCAGCAATTCCTAATGATTGATCTTCCGGTAAGTCGACATTTAATCGGTTAATATTGTTAGCAATTAATTGATTTATTTTCATCGGATACTCTCCATTCAATCTAGTATTGTCATGTTAGCATAACTTCAGAAGTATTTGCTGTGTTTTTGAAGTGAAGTGCCAATCAATTAAGCCTCGGCATAAATGCGTGGCAACTTCTTCTGAAATAAGTTAAAAATGACGCTTCCCGTGTTCGGAAAAGCGTCAATTGTAGAAGAACGGTTTATTTATATAAACGATAAAAATGAATTATAGTTCTGCTAACACTTTTTCAAGCTGATTACCATTGTTAATCCAAGCATATTTAGCTCCCTCGATTGCTCCTTGACGAGCTTTCGTTGCTTCACTAAATCCAGATTGATCAAGATGTAGTTTAGTTGTACCATCTTCACCTTGTGTCAACGTCCACGTAACAGTAGTGATTTCTCCGGCACTCGCCCAAGTGTAAGATAGTGTATGTGGCTCATCCACTATAAGCACCTCACAATTGACAATTCCATCCCACCATTCGTTTGGCTCAGCTCGGAATTGAAATTTATGCCCTACGATTGGTTTAAAATCATTTTTCCATATCCATTTTTCAAGAGTGTCTGAATCCGTTAATGCGCTCCAAACTTTCTCGATTGAACTTGTAAATTGGTAATCTAACGATACATCTGCTTTCATTTTTTTTCCTCCAATAGTAGATTTAATTTAGCCATTCTTTCTTTCCAGAATCCTTCGTAATAAGATATCCAATCTTGAATTTCCTTTAACGGATTGGCATTCAATCGATATCTCGTTTCTCTACCAACCCTTCGAGCAATTACAAGATCAGCATCTTTCAGGATAGCCAAATGCTTAGAAACTGCTGTACGCCCCATTTGAAAATGAGCCGTTAATTCGTGAAGAGGTAATTCTTCTGCATCAGCCAACAAGCGTATTAATTGACGTCTTGTTGGGTCAGCAATCGCAGCATAAACATCACGCTCTAGATTTTTCTCGCTCAAAATCTCCTCTCCCTTTTTGAATAGGACACTAAATGGTGTCTTAATTATATGACACCATTTAGTGTCCAGTCAATTTTTATTTTTGACAAAATGACATTCGTTTTATACTTTTTCACAACAATAAAAAAGAGTGTCAAATACCTATACAATTTGACACTCTTTTGACTGATATTTATTTACCTAGACGGCGTTGTTTAAGTCCAAATATATACTATGATCTTCCTTTAGGAATAGTAGCTAAAAATTGAACACCATTTTGGGTATTATTCATTAAAAAGGTAATAGAAAGTGATTCAAATATTTGCTTTACAATATAAAGACCTAGTCCGCTCCCACCAGTATTTCGATTTCTAGATTTTTCGATTCTATAAAATGGCTCAAATAATTGTTGTATTTCCTCTTCTTTAATTGTGACACCTGTATTCATCACTTGTATTTGAATCTGATTTTCTTTTTGGAGATCAGTTACGTCTATACATACTGTTTCTCCATGCGGTGAATACGTAATCGCATTATGGATGATGTTTTTGAAAGCTTTTTCTAATAAATCTCGATCTGTGCGTACATTCATGTTAGGAGAAATTTGTTTTATAATCCGAATGTCTTTTTGAGAAGCAAAAAAACCGAGATCTTTCGTTATTGAATCTAATAATTCTAAAAGGTTGACTTCCTCCAATTGCAATTTAAAGGTATCTTGTTCTAATTTAGACATGCTTAAAATCTCTCGAACTAGTTGTTCCATTCCTTCGATAATTTTGTGGTTTTTTTCTAAGTAAAGGTCACGATTTTGATAAGGACCGATATTATAAATCATCCCTTCTATATATCCTTTCATAACAGTAAGCGGAGTTTTTAATTCATGTGCAACTGTTGCGAAAAATTCTCGGCGTTTTGTTTCGATTTTTCGCTCTCTTTCAATATCATCTTTTAATTGCTCATTTGCTTTTTGTAAATCGAGCATAGTTCGTTGCAAGTTATTCGACATCTCATTCAAGCTATTGGATAGTTCCTCTAATTCATCATTTGAACGAACGACGATGTTTTCGGAAAAATCCAAGTTGGCCATCTTTTGCGCACCTTCATTAATATAGATGAGCGGTTTTGTAATGAACCTTGAATATAAATAGGCACTCCCCAATCCAATAATCACTACAATGATACTTATAAAAGGTAGAAAACGTACTAAGACCTGCGACGCTTCATCAATAGGTTGAAATGTCGCAAATACAGTAACCATTAAATTATCTTTATCTAGGAATTGAATGGGCAAAGTAACATTAAATGCATTATTAAAGCTTTCTGCACTTTGTATTGGTGCTGTTTTTGCAGTAAGCATTGATCGTTGCGAATTCCCCTGAATAAAAAAAGAAGGCGAATATATATAAGTTCCTTCTTTAGTTTGTAAGTAAATGATGGCATTGTTTTCTTTTGTGTACTCATCCAAAAGTGGTTTCGCACTTTGTAATGTTAGATTTTTAGATTCATCAATTATTTCCTCAATTCCAGATTGGAGTTGATTCGTTTTATATTGTTGATAAAATGTTGGAAGGAAGAAGTATAACGTTAAATAAATCAAGACTGCAAAAGATAACAATATGAGCGAAGTGATCATAAAGAGCTTATACGTTATTCGTTTCATCTTCATGATGTTTACAATCCTATTCATCGATTTTGTATCCAATACCCTTTACCGTTTTAATATAAGGTATATTTAACTTTTTTCTTAAATTTTTTATATGTGTATCAATCATCCTTGTTTCTCCTGAATATTCATATCCCCAAATTTTTTCTACAATAATTTCTCTAGTAAGCACCTTTTTTTCATTATGAAGTAGTAGTTGTAAAATTTCGAATTCTTTTGTTGTTAACGGTATTTCAACTTTATTTACATAAGCTTTATATCCGTCGCAATCGACATTCAGTTCATTAAAATTTAAATGATTATCGCTATTTTGATTACAACTTCTTCTTAGAACTGCTTGTACTCGTCTGATCAGCACATGAAATGAAAAGGGTTTCGTTATATAATCATCAATCCCTATATCAAAGCCTTTCATTTGATCTTGTTCTTCTTCTAAAGCCGTCAACATAATAATGGGTATGTTTGACTGACTTCGGATCATTTTGGCAACTTCAAATCCATTAAGGTTTGGCATCATGACATCAAGTAGAATTAAATCAAAGGGTTGTGTATTAAATCGTTTCATTCCCTCTAACCCATCAGAAGCAACCTCTATCGTATAATTTTGTGTCATCAAAAACTGTTTAATTAATTCCTGAATTTCTAAATCGTCTTCTACTACAAGAATATGATAGTTCATCGATATATCCCCCTCGAAGCACATTATAACCTTTCAATCTGTAGTTTATGTGAAGATACCTCATATTCCCTTTGAAAGCTATACTATCCTCTTAAATATTCATTTTGACATGGAATAGATATATCTATATGTACTTATTTGAAAATGAACAAAATAATAAATGTTACTGACGCTAATTTTTATCTTCTCTACATAAACTCCTCTATATCTCCATACAAATACCAGATTGGTCATATACATTAGTTGTTAGGAAGAAAATTAATTCTTTTATGTGTACTTTCAATAGAATGAAGCGTCTAGAGATGTATATATCTATACAGTATTTTTCTTTCAACTTATTCAACTAAGGAGAAGGTTTTATGTATAAAATTAATCTACGTCCATTATTGTTAATGGTCGTATTTATGTTGGTATTGTGTTCGTGTTTGACATACGTATCCCTTAAAGCTTTAGGAGCAGAGGAAATCTTCTTTAAGTGTACGAAGTCATTTGTTAATACGATAATGATTAAAATAGCTTAAAAGTTTTTTAATATGATAATAATTAAGAATCCATTTAGAAAAAGTTGGATTCTTTTTTTGTCGTTTAAAGATTTATTTGTCATATTTTCGATTTTAAAAATTTCTACTGATGGATTTTTACATAAAATATTGATAAAGACACAAAGTTCCCCCTAAGATAAACTGTTTAATTTTCACCTGTTTATCCTTGGGGGAACTTATGCTATTCATAACTGTTCATTTATGCCTGGTTGTAAATCTGTCGAGCTATAATGTCATAGAATTTATTTACTGCATGAAAGAATTCAATTAGGAGATGTAGAACCCGATGTAGAACCTTGTATCATTTCTTCTTCTGAATTAGATGAGTAAGGATCCCTCTGTTCTGGTGTCCGTTCACCTGGTTTTGTTGTGAACTCCTCCCACTGTTCTGGCGTCATTTCTCCTCTTGGATTTGGAGATTCCCACTGTCGCTGATCGGGTGTATTTTCTTCTGAATACGTGTTATAATCTTGGTCCATATTCGTTTCACTTTGATCCAGGTTTCCACCTAAATTAATCAAATTCGCAAATAAACCAATTGCTATTCCTATTGTTACTAAGGCAATGGATGGTGCTATTTTCGTCCACATTTTTTTCACTCCAATTTTACATTTTTATAAAAGATTTTCGATAAAATTTTATTCCCGTTTCTTCTTCAAACTTTTACAAACCAAATTTTGTTTTTCAAGATACACTACCTTATCAGATTGTTTAGCGACTTCCTGGGAATGGGTGACAACGATAATACATTTGTTTTCTTTATGAGCTAGTACTTTAAACAATTTTACAATTTCATCCGAAGTATTCTCATCTAAATTACCGGTCGGTTCATCCGCAATTAATAAATCTACTTCACAAGATAATGCACGAGCTATGGCTACACGCTGTTGTTGACCGCCGCTAAGCTGTAACACCTTTCTTTTTGCTTCGATTTCCGACAAGCCAACCATTTCTAATAATTCAAGTGCTCTTCTCTTTTTATCATTTATGTTAACTCCTGTAATCTCCATTGCCGTGACGACATTTTGAAGTGCCGTCATATACGTAATGAGATTATAAGATTGAAAGATGATCGAAACATATTTATTTCTATATTTATCTAAACCAATTTTCCGTATATCTTTTCCTTTGTAAAGTACATGTCCTTCTTTTGGGTTATCTAATCCACTTGCTAAACTAAGTGCGGTTGTTTTTCCTGAACCGGATGGACCTAAAATGCTATAGAAACATCCTGTTTCAAAGGTGAAATTTACATTCTCTAATAAAGTATTCTTCTTATTATTACTTTGATAATAGTAATATAGATTTTTAAATTGTAATATCGTGTCCATATGACTCCTCCTACTCATCTTTTAATAGAATTTCTTTTGGATTTAAACGAAGAATTGATAATGCTGGAATAAGTGTTGATAGAATCGCGATTAATAACCCTAATCCACCTAAATTCAACACATCTTGTGATGATATACTTACATCAATATCGTCGATAGGCTCTACATCCTTATCTTGTTTATTCATACTTCCAAACGTGAATCCTAAAGTATTTGATTCTTGTTGTTGATCTTCGGCAGCAATCACTTCTTGCTGTAATAAACTGTCGCCCATTTTTTGAGACACTGTTTTACCTGTAATGATAGAAATGCCAAATGCTAGTATAGCTATACATAGAACTTCTACTAACAGTTGTCCTATTAATTTCCTCTTTTTTTCACCGATTGCCAATAGAATACCTAATTCCTTACGTCGCTCTTTTATGGTCAACATAATAATAAGACCTAATATAATGGATCCTGCTATGGATACTAAATAAACGATCATTTTGGAAGTAGCGGCAATATTTTCGATAGGGCCTACCATTTTTTGATATAAAGCATCATGCGCATCTAGCTTAAATAAATCGAAATCAATATTTGATTTCTTTGCCTCTGCTTTAAAATCCTCAATATTTTCTGGATCATTTAAGTAGTAAATTGCTTCGTTAATAGATACACCCTTTGTATCACTTTCTTCAGACATTTCTTTCGTCGCGTCATAATTTGTGTATATTTTGTTAGACGGATGCATCATAGCAGGTAAATTTTCCTCAAAGTCAGTTATCCCTGAATTTTTGTATACCCCTATTATTTCTAATTCAACTTCCGATGTTTCATCAGTTGATTTAATCTTTAACTTATCACCAACTTGAAGCTCGTTCTGTTCGGCTAGCCGTTTTTCAATCAGAGCTACTTTCTTATTCGTATCCTCTGATGCAATTGAACGACCGTCAATCATTTCATTCGTTCCATCTGTAAATTCTTGCAATAAATCGGAACTTTTTACGCCTTGGATAAATGTATTAGGCATTTTCATATTTCCAGAGTGACTACCACCTACTGCTCCAACTACCCCTTCATCATCTTTGTCACCATTAATAGGCGTGTAATCATCTGCTACAAGCATGTCACTTTTAAGATAGTTGTAGTCTATTACATAAGGTGATTTAGCTAACTGGTCTGCTTCGTCAGCAAAAAGCTCAGGGTGTTGTATTTTTCCATTTGGATTCTCTTGTCGCTGTTTCGCTACATTTTCCATAAGCTTCTCTTCGTCCATTCTAAGACTCACGTCAACACCTAATGTTTGTCTAGCGTGATCATTTGCCTTTTGTGAGACATTTTGAATAGCGAAACCCGCTAATACTAAATTGGAAACTACTAAAAATACAGTAAATAATATTAGCGATTTCCCTTTCCTTGCTTTAACACTTAAAAATGCTCGTTTGATAAAATTCATTTTCCTTACCTCCTTGATAGCTATACTATATAGGGGTAACATGTAGTTTATATGGAGATACTGCGGAGTTTATCTAGAGATTTAAATATTAAAGGAACAAAAAATAAGCTTGTTTCTCAAAATGCGAGAAGCAAGCTTATTATATTTGTAATATTTTCTTTTTTATCTCTTCAATGATTAATATGCCTGAGCAAACCAAACAGTTTGTTTCGCTTCATTTCCACAGCAAATACAAGTAGTCTTCGTAGTTGGTGGGTTAAATGGAATATTACGAGAAGTATATTTTGTCTCTTCTTTCACTTTTTCCTCGCATGCATCATCTCCACACCATCCAGCAAGAATCCAGCCTGGTATAGTTCCGTTTTCCTTGGACGAGTTAATATGCTGCTGTAATTCCTGCAGTGTATCAATCGTTGTATGAGCATTTTCATCGCGGAATGTTCGTGCTTTTTCAAATAAACGTGATTGCATCGTTGTAAGTTCTACCTCAATGGCCGAAACAATGTCATTCAGATCAATGGATTGCTTTTTATCTTCATCTCGTGCTTTTAACATTGCCTGGTTTTTCTCTAAATCACGAGGTCCTAATTCAATACGAATCGGTACACCTTTTAATTCCCATTCGTTAAATTTGAAGCCGGGTGATTGGTCTGAATCATCTAAACGAACTCTAATTCCATTCTTCTTAAGGGCTGCGAAGATGTCATCTAGTTTCTCTAAAATTTCAGGGTTCTTTTTCCATGGACCTACAGGTATTAAGACAACTTGGGTTGGTGCAATTCGTGGAGGTAAAACAAGCCCCTGTTCATCACCGTGAACCATTATGACAGAACCGATTAAGCGTGTAGAAGTCCCCCAAGATGTTGTGTGTACATGTTTATGCTGATTAGCTTTGTTTAAATACTTAATATCAAATGCTTCAGCGAATTTTGTCCCTAAATAGTGAGAAGTCCCAGCTTGTACTGCCTTGCCATTTTTCATCATTGCTTCAATTGAAAATGTATCAACCGCTCCTGCAAAACGTTCTGAAGGTGTTTTCTGTCCATCATAGACAGGGATTGCAAGTAATTCCTCCACTACCTCTTTATAGATCGTTAACATTTGCATTGTTTCTTTACGTGCATCTTCTTCATCAACATGCGCTGTATGGCCTTCTTGCCACAAAAATTCAGAAGTTCGAATGAACGGAAGTGTTTTTTTCTCCCAACGAAAAACATTTGCCCATTGATTAATGAGGACTGGTAAATCACGATAACTTTTGATCCAATTTGAATATAAGTGTCCTATCATCGTTTCAGATGTCGGGCGAAGTGCTAAACGTTCCTCTAATTTCTCGCCTGCTGCCTCTGTTACCCAAGGAAGCTCAGGTGAGAAACCTTCGATATGATCTTTTTCTTTTTGGAAAAAAGATTCAGGGATTAGCATAGGGAAATAAGCGTTGCGATGGCCTGTTTCTTTAAAACGGCGGTCCATTTCTTCCTGAATATGTTCCCAAATCTCATAGCCGTCCGGTTTAAATGCGATACAGCCTCGGACCGGTGTATAATCCATTAAGTCTGCCTTTTGAATTGTCTCAATGTACCATTTTGAAAAATCGTTTTGTTGAGTTGTCATGTTCTTTCCTCCATTTCGATAAGGGTGTTTGTCACCTATTGAATAAAAACAAAAAAGCACAAAGCTGTCCTTAAAATAAGGACGTCTTTGTGCCGAATTAACGTGGTACCACCTTGAATTTAGTTTTAAGAACATCTTAAAACCCTCAAACGTTTTGTAACGAAAACGACTCGGTTATGTTTGCATAACATCTCCGTGGTAGGTTTCAGATAGAAGCGGTGATATAGCTCTCAACAATTGCTATATTTTCTGTTTCACAATTCTACCTTACTTGGCCACATCATCAATTAATATTGTATATAACTTTAGCAAAACAGTAAAAAAATTTCAAATATTAATAATTATTTTTCGGGAAATATCTGAAAATTGACATTACTTTTCGTACTAAAGATCTCTTTCAATAGTAAAGGATTTTCATCATTTGATTTAGGATACACACTTTTGGAAAATCGTTATTTTTCTTGATTAATTGCGATTATAGCCAAAAGGAATGGCTTGTAGCTTTCGTTTAAAGCTGTTTTCAATTTCAATTGCTTCTAATGCTGTTATACAATACGAGCAGTATCCCATTATGTTTTAGAAGAAATCATTTATAAACTTACAGGATACCCCCAGTTCAATTTTTATCCGGCTGTTAAAACTATACTTCCACGATAGAAAATCATCTCTAACAATTGAAGGATCTTGTCCAAATTAATGACAAGATCCTTTCTAACGACTAACTATTACTCTCAACTATCAACTGCGTAAAGTCATCTACCGATAGTGGTTTACTGAAATAATAGCCTTGTACGTACTCGCAGCCATGTTCACGCAGCACTTTTAATTCTGCTTCTTCCTCGACGCCTTCAGCTACTACTTGAAGATTTAGGGCATGTGCTAGAGAGATCATAGCTGAAATCATGGCAATGCCTGATTTTTCAGGTAAAATATCACGGACGAATGCCCGATCTATTTTTAAAACATCTACGGGAAATGATTTTAAGTAATTGAGCGATGAGTAACCCGTTCCGAAATCATCTAATGAAATCGTAATACCAAGTGCTCTTAATTGATGAATAGTATTGAGCAAGTCTTCAGTATAATCCAACATACTCATTTCTGTAATTTCAATTTCTAATAAGTGAGGATCGATTTTAGTTTCTGTCATAATTTCGCGTACCATTTCGACAAAGCCTGTCGTACTTATATGAATCGGAGAAATGTTTACGGCAACACGTAAGTTTAAATTATGTACCTCGTTCCAAGCGCGTGCCTGGGCGGATGCTTTTCTTAACACCCATACCCCTATATCATTTATAAGCCCACATTCCTCAGCAAATGGAATAAAGTGATCTGGAGGTATATGCCCAAGTACAGGATCATGCCAACGAAGTAAAGCCTCCATACCAATCATTGTATTCGTTTTTAAATCAATCTTTGGTTGATAATGTAATTCTAAAATATCCTTCTTTAACGCTTGATGTAATTTTGTTTCAAGTAATAGCCATTTATCATTGACTTCATCCATATTTGGACGATATAAGCGATATTGATTTCCACGGGAAGATTTCGCAGCATACATTGCGATATCTGCATTTTTCAATAATTCCTCTACAGAGTTTGCATGGTCTGGAAAAATACTAATTCCAACACTAATACTTGCGTAAAATTCATACGTATTCACAATAAAACTCTCATTAAAGACGCTAATTATTTCCTCAGCCTTCTCTTCAATACGTTCAACATCGTTTAGTATAATTACAAATTCATCACTATTGTGGCGGTAGATAGAATTCGATGTGTAATCAATGTTGCGTAGGCGATGCGCCATTTCCACTAAGAACAGATCCCCGATGATATGACCAAGTCCATCGTTAATGTTTTTAAAACGATTTACATCAATAAAAAATAACGCAAACTTCTCATCTGTACGTCGAGATTGATGAAATTCGTTTTCTAAACGTTGCTCTAACTTACGACGATTTGGTAGCCCTGTTAATTCATCGTGATAGGCAATATGAGTAATCTTTTTGATATCTTTTTGTGCAGTTATGTCGACTCGAATAGCAATATATTGATATGGTTTACCATTGTCATCAAGAAAAGGAAAAATCGTCGTCTTCACCCAATATAGACTACCGTCCTTTGCGCGATTACATACCTCGCCATTCCACATGTCACCTTTACCTATCGTTTTCCACATCTCTCTAAAGAAAGATCGTGGATGGTAACCTGAATTCAGTAAACGGTGATCTTGCCCTAATAATTCTTCACGTGTATATTTAGAAATTTTGCAAAAATGATCATTAACAAACGTAATTTTCCCAGTTCGGTCTGTGATTGCCACAATGATTGAACTATTCATTGCAGAAAAAATATCTTGTAATTCTTTCAGACTATAGTTAACTTGATTAATACTACTAGGCGTGATATTCATCATTTACATTCTCCGTTCATTAGAAGGGTTTGGTACTTTTGCTTTATAAAAAGCGGGGTATAAAGTTATGGGATATCGCCCTTTATTATGTAATTACATTATAGTATTAGAAAAGCAGTTAATTCAACCCAAATATTCAAACGTTTAAATCTATATTACAATGATTTTTGTTAGAACTGACTCAAAAAAAAGGTCTTTTAACTCATTTAATACGCTTGTTTTGAAATACACTAAGTACCTTAGTCTATTTATATGTTATGTTTAGCCTATTTATCTTCCAGCTGAATGATTGTTCTGTATTTTTAGATACTTGAATAATTACTTCATTTATGATAGTTACCAAAAATACCTTACTGTCATAACTAGGCAGTAAGGTATTTTATAAGCTAAGAGACTTCATATTCTATTGGACCTCCCAATGTTTTGGCTCGTTCATTGTAGGCATCAAGTTGCTCCTGAGATAAGTTCAACATATAATAGTGAAAATTAATGGGCTCTAAACCGTGTTTCTCACATATTTGTCGGTAAAAATCATAGCCTTCGCGATATTTTGTCATCCTAATACTTCCTTCCATTTGTGCACTTCATTATAATAGTCTAATTGTTCTTTTGATAATTGATTTACTTTAAAATGGGAATTGATGGGTTCTAAATCAATTGTTAACAATTCTTTCAACCAAATTCACCTTGGCGTAATTGAGTCTGAATTTTGAATTGTGATCGCACATTTCATTACTTTGAAAATCAGTGACATCACATCTTCAAAGGTGAATGTCTTCTACTGAATAAAGATAAAATTTCGTATCCATTTTTATATTGAGAAATTCGCATTCTCCCTACATTGTTATACAACAGATTAATTATTTTTTAATAATATATAACAGTTACTTTACTATGTCAATGAATTATCTGATATTTCTTTCAAATAGTTGAAAGCCCAGTCCATTATAGTTAGTATGGCTGGGCTTTTCATAAAATATTCACGTCGGCGTCCGTTATAATCACATCCTTTAATCTTAAACCTTTTAAATACCTAGTTGTTTTGCTTGCATATTATAAGCTGAAAGTTGCTGCTGTGATAACTGTAGCACATAATAGCGGAAAGAAATTGGCTCTAAACCATAACGCTCACACATCTCACAATAAAACTCATAACCATCACGATACTTTGACATTTGAATTCCTCCTAAAATTAAACTGTTTTATAACAGTTATTATTATTTTTTATTAATATATAACAGATGATTCATTTCGTCAAGCTTTACAATTTAAAAATATCCGTGAAGTATTAATTTAATAATAAAAGCCATTGTTTTGAAAAAGATTAATCAAAACAATGGCTCTCTTTATTTCGAATATTATATTTCAGGAATTATCTCTACCTTTACTTTTAGTTTGATATCTACTGGATGCTCTTCCTCTATTACTCGGTAAGTTATGACATAAGCTCCTTTGGGAAATCCTTTAAATAGCTTTTCAAAACTTTCGTTACCGTTTAAAATACCATTTGCAATTTTTTCTTCTTTACCTACATTTTGAATTTTGTAATAAAACCTTTTCGTTCCAGTATTTGATACGGACACTCTAAATGGAAAATCTTCCTCATAAGTAAAATATGATTTACTTTCACCTATAGGAGACGATACCTCTTCATATATTTTAGTAGGACGAGAACCTATTGATTCATCGCCTTTATCCGTATTGGTGATATCTACGACAACAGGTTTATCGTCTTTCTCCTTATGTTTGCTATCCAAAACAACAGGGTCTTTTTTTACAGCCTCTGAAGTTTCATTTTTAGAGGGTACTTCTGTTTTAGATGAAAATGTAGTACACCCAGATAAGAGTATAATAGAAGTGCATATAATAATTAACTTATAAATTCTCATAACTTCTCCTAACTAAAAATAGTAAACAATGATAATTATACCATTAATCAAGAATGGAATGCTCTATGTCCTTACTTTCTTTTTGTGACTTGTTTCCTTCTTTAGAACTTCAAAAAAGCCCAAATTCTCAATATTACTATCGAGAAATTGGACCATTCACCATAAATTTTTCAATAATCGGAAGATCATTTTAGGGATAAATATTAAAATGTTCCAAATTATTTCTGATACGATTGAATTTTTAATTGCTATAATAAATTCTTTAATATAATATCGAGTTTTGCTTTTTTTCATTCTTTGTATTAATTCTTTAATATAATTTCGAGCTTTGCTTATTTTCATTCTTTGTATTTAGTCTCCTAGAAGTTCAATAGTGCTCAACTTTGATGAATGTTTTTTATTTCTTTTATTTGTTCAATATGTCGTTGTTCATGAATAGAAACTAGTTCTACCCATTGATCGAGGGGTAAATCGCCAAGAAAAGGATGTTTATAGGATTTTTCTGCTAATAAAGATGGATCTTCAATTGTATCAAGGAATGCTGTAAATTTATCTCTCGATTCGTCAAGTAACTCAATAATTTGCTGAACTGTAAAAAAGTCTTCAGCTGGAACAACAAATTCTGGAGCTGGGACTTTCTTTGTTCTATCTGCGATAATATGAATATTTTTACGTTCCGCTTGCTTACTATTTTCTTGTTTTAATGCCCATGCAATCAATCTTATGAAAGATGCCTCCGTTAAAGTTAAATGATGGCAAACCTGTGCTATACTCCAACTGTTTGCATCAGGCTTAACGTTGAATTGAGTATCACTTAATAATTTGATCTCCTCTACTAAGTTATTTCTTGTTTCACATAGTTGATCGTTAATTAATTGACTCATATGATATCTCCTCCACTTAGTGTTTTTTACTCCCTTTTCTGTATATGTTTTATATGATGTGAAGTATTCTATATTTGTTCATATCAGTATTCGTTTTCCGGTCTTTGCAGATTTTCGAACTGCATCAGCGTCATTATTTAGTTATGATTACATTTTTAGTTCTTCATATAAAACATCTTTAGAATTAAACAAATTAGTAGGGTGTGTCATTTTTTCAATGATAAGATGACCAAATTGGACATGGCCATAGGATTTTTTTTGTGTTAAGTGAAATGCACCCTTTTCTCCCCTGATTTCTAATTGAAAAGCCGGATAAACTCCGCCTTGGATATGTATAGATGCTAAAGTATTACGGCAATCGAAAGACAGTTTATTGAGCTAACAAACTCTACTGATGAAATGGAAGCTAACAACAGATAATAGTGCCAAAAAGCCGATTCCTACAAGTAAGCATAATCGGCTTTTTTTAGTTGCCTATTTATTCAATGAATTGCTCTCTACTACGAACAATATTGAATGGATTGTTTTCGAGTACATGTTGCAGCTCTTCATTTTCAATATGTGTATAGATTTGTGTTGTTGCCACACTTGAGTGCCCCAGTATGTGCTGAAGACTTCGAATATCCGCTCCTGATTTATACATCATTGTTGCGGATGTATGACGTAACTTATGTGGTGTCAGTCGTTCTTTTTGGAGTCCAGATTGTTGATTAATTCGTTTAACGATTTTAGCGACGGTTTGACGAGTAAATCGTGTTCCTTTTTGTGAGATGAAAAGGGGCTCCTCTCCTTCACCTTTAAATATTGTCTTGCCGCTATTTTCATAGTCTGCAAGTGCCTGTACACAGCTATCATTCAAATAAACAGTCCGTTCTTTATTCCCTTTCCCAACAACTGTTAAGTAGCGCCCTTGTATGGATGACTTATTTAGCTGGCAAAGCTCTGTCACACGAATTCCTAAATTCAAGAAAAACATCATCATACAATAGTTTCTCGGTGAAGCTCGATTTGCCTGGATTCCGTCGATAAATTGCGTCGCTTCCTCGATATTCATATAGATTGGTCTTTTCCGTCCTATTTTTGGTGTTTCTAATTCATCTGCCGGATTTTCCTCTACAAGGCGACGTTTGCCTTTCAAGTATTTAAAAAATGACTTCAACGTTGCTACTTTACGCGCTCTTGCTGATGCAGAATTTCCACGCTGCACCTCGCAATATTCCATAAATAAATATAGATCTTCTAAGGTCATCTCACGAATTTCTTCAATTGAAATAGTAGAAATATCTATTTTCGTTAAATCTGATAGTTCATGTTCATTCTGAATGGCTATGTAAAAACGGAAGAATAATGTCAAATCATATTCATATTCTTTTCTAGTACGTTGAGACTTCCCTTTAATCGTTGTTAAATAAACTAGGAAATCTCTCATTATTTTTGGTAGCTTAGGCTTTTCCATAAAATCACCTCTATTTGCTCTATTTTATCACGAAAAAACGTTCCCAAATATAAATTTGGGAACTTTATGGTGAAATAAATGATATTTTTCGCTTAAAAGAACAAATGTTCTTTATTCAGGTAATAAAAAAGATGATTCTCTTTTTGAAAGAAAATCACCTTTTTTAAAAGTTTTTTAGAAGTTTTCACTTTTTAGGCATAAATCACAAAAAAAATGAATATTTAAATCTAGTGGACTAAATGAACTATGCGCTGTGAGACGATTCGAAAAATGAAAAGATGGGTAACTGTACATGTCGATTCCTCTCATAACACGCGTGGAATTATTTGGATTTCATCAATTCCGGCCGCATTTTTTACCTGTAAGGCAGTGAAGCGTCCATTACGCCAGGACAAAATCCGTTTA
Organism: Lysinibacillus sp. G1-3; assembly: GCF_056322905.1. Lineage (NCBI taxonomy): Bacteria > Bacillati > Bacillota > Bacilli > Caryophanales > Bacillaceae > Lysinibacillus > Lysinibacillus sp. G1-3. Next base: position 160,908 of record NZ_JBWHYQ010000002.1, on the reverse strand, counting down.
CGAAATAAAGATGCTATATGTCCCATCTACTTGTTTTGTTAAAGACCAATTTGTTGATAGCATACGTTGAAGCTTCTCGATTGTTTCCTCATTACAAGTTAAATGTTGGATTCCTGTTTCTAATAATTGATAATCCTTACCTTCTTCTAATTGGAAGCGAAGATACAGTAGACGTTGAATGCCTGGCAAAGTTACATATTTGATACGGTAGTTACCATGCAAAGCGTCCAAAAATAATTGTTCCCCTTCTTGAAAAAGTGCCATTGTTTCGGAAAATTCATAGTTTGGTACTTTTTCCTGCCAAACTGATAAATCCCCTGTTTGCAATGTACGCACAATCTCCTCATTAGTAAAATCTAATTTCGAAAGCTTGTCTAGTTCATAAGCTTGCATTAAATTAATGATTGTCATTTTTACTAGCTCCTTTTATGTATTTATCTACATTTCTCTAAAAATGATGAGATGAATGCGGATGTGGTTCCTTTTCAATTGGTACCCATTTACTACAATTACGCCATGGCGAAATTGATTCATATTTAGTGTAACACGTTTTCTCTACTACTTAAATTCGGAGGGCGATCCATATGATGAAGTTTTACGAATCTGGTTTGTTTTTTGATGAAATGTTAGATGGCAATCAACCGAAGCCTCATTATCGGTCTTTCCACCATAAGCTCAATGCATTCACAAAGGAGCAATTAGAGGAAAAATATCAGCAAGCACAATCTAGATTCCTTAAACAAGGCATTACATTTACCGTATATGGAGCACAAGGTGGAACAGAAAGGACAATGCCCTTTGATTTTATACCTATTATTATTCCACATGAACAGTGGCAAGAAATAGAAGCTGGGATGAAGCAACGTGTAAAAGCGTTAAATTGCTTTCTACATGATGTTTACAATGAACAATCTATTTTTGAGGATGGGCTTATTCCGAGAGAGCTCATTGAAAACAATCCGTATTATTATAAAGAAATGCTTGGTGTAAAAGTACCTATCGATAATCATATTTTTTTAGCTGGTATCGATTTGATTCGTGATGAAAATGGTGTTTATTACGTGTTAGAAGATAATTTACGCAATCCTTCAGGTATTTCCTACGTTTTTCAAAATCGATCTGTGATGAAGGAAGTGTATCCTGAATTTTTCTCTAAACATACGATCCAGTCACTCGATAAACAAATGGCCTTTATGAAGAAGGCACTCCTTGCTCATCGGCCACCTTGTATGGAGCCGAATAGAGAACCTAAAGCTGTCCTTTTAACAGCCGGCATGTATAATTCGGCCTATTACGATCATGTTTTTTTAGCACAACAGCTCAATATTCAGCTAGTTGAAGGCCGTGATTTAGTGGTCCGAGATGATAAGGTGTACATGAAGACTATCTACGGTCTAGAACAAATCGATATTATTTATCGTCGAATTGATGATGATTTCCTAGATCCTGTTGTTTTTCGTAAGGATTCTTTACTCGGGGTACCGCATATTATGGAGGCTTATAAAGCTGGAAATATTGCTATTTTAAATGCAGTTGGTAACGGTGTTGCTGATGATAAGGCGATGTATGCCTATGTACCGGATATGATACGTTACTATTTGAATGAGGAACCTATTTTACGTAATGTGAAAACTTATCATCTAGCTGATCATCGTCAATTAACTTGGGTTCTTGAGCATATAAGAGAACTTGTTATAAAAAATGTTAGTGCCTCTGGTGGCTATGATATGCTTATTGGTCCGCATGCGAGTGATGAAGAAATCGCTATTTATAAAGAAAAAATTATGGAAAACCCACATCAATACATTGCACAGCCAACGATTAGTTTATCTAGAGCACCTGCTTTCCAGGATGGAAGATTTTATCCTTGTCATGTTGATTTACGTGTATATGTGATGAAGGGTGAAGATATTTATGTGCTTCCTGGCGGTTTATCACGTGTAGCATTAAAAGAAGGATCTTTAGTCGTAAATTCTTCACAAGGTGGAGGAGCAAAAGATACGTGGATATTAAAGGAGGAATTGCAATATGCTAAGTCGAGTAGCCGATGCACTATACTGGATGGCACGATATAGTGAACGATCACAATCGAATGCACATATATTACAAGTACAGCTGTTGAATATGTTGGAGCAATCTGGCAATGAAAATGAATACATCGATCATTGGGAAGCGGTGTTGAATATTTGCGCCTCGAAGGAAGAATACTTGACCTTATATGAGTCGATTCGAGTTAATCCACTTATCGAATATCTACTCTTTTCTACTAATAACTGTAACGCTCTTCATGCTACTTTATGTGCCGTTAGAGAAAATGCGCGTGTAACTCGAGATAGCATTCCCATTGAGCTTTGGGAATTGCAAAATGACTTTTATTTATCCTTACAGCAAGAACTATTGGAACGTGAAAGACCTATTCCACTTATTGTTCTTAACTCTTTTTTACAAAATGTTCGTAAAACTTCATTAACGGTGACAGGGCTTATCGAAGGTTCGATGGATCGAGATGTACCGTTTTATTTCATACAAGTTGGGAAATGGTTAGAGCGTGCAGAAAAAACGATTCGTATGGCTTTAATTATACTGGAGCAACATAAGGAGATAGCTATCTCCTTAGTAGAAGCGGACGGTTCGTTTTTACTCGATTTATCAGAGGCGACAGAGTCTTATTTACAAAAGCATCGCCAAACTAACTTACTATGTGTGCTCCAATATTTATTACAAGATAAGCATTCTCCACGTTCAGTGATGTTTTGCTTACAAAAATTAGAGGAAGCATTTATTTCTTTAGAAAACGATCCTCTTTCAGCTAGATTTTTAGAGCTTCATGCTCCATTAGAAAATTTATTGTTTGCTATCATGAATGTAGATGTTTGGAATAGTACATTAGAAGAAACAATTTTATTAATGGAGGAAAAATTGTGTCAATGTATTGATTTAGGCAATACATTTTCAACAATATATCATTTATATGAACCCAGCGTACAACCTTGAAAGGAATCAACGACAGCTCCCTATCAACAAGCAAGTCAGTAATTCAAAGGAAGCGGACACTATGAAATTTGAAATTCAACATACTAATATTTTTCAATATGAGTCTGAAGTCGATCAAAGCTTAAATACAATCCGCTTAAAGCCAAGAGGCGATGAGCGTCAGCGCTTATTATCCTATCGCATTGCCATTACACCTTCATCTTTAACACGTGAGCATACTGATATATGGGGCAATACAGTTGGCACTTTTTATATACCAGAGCAGCATCAAGAACTAGAAATTCAAACAACCTCTATTGTCAGCATTCAACGTGCACCATTTATTCATCGTATTCAATATTCACCAGAGATGCAGACGATTTTTCACTCGCAATTGTTTTATGAACATTATTTGCCCTATATAAAGTTTACACAATTTACGTATATGACAGAAAATCAGTTAGAGGAAGTTTATCATGCCATTGGTCATGCTGAAAATCCTGTACTATTTTCATTAAATTTAATGCAATATTTATACTCAACTTTTGAATACGATCCGGGTGCAACCGATGTGAAAACTACGGCAAGTGAAGCCTTCGCCCTGAAGCGAGGTGTTTGCCAGGATTTCACACATGTCATGCTGGCCGTGCTAAGAGCTAAAGGAATTCCAGCGCGTTATGTGAGCGGTTATTTATATGTGGACGAAAACTCTGCCTTGATCGGAGATATTGCAACCCATGCTTGGGTAGAAGTCATGATACCGGGAATCGGCTGGATTGGTCTAGATCCAACTAATAATGTTGAAGTATTAGAACATCACATTATTTTATGCATTGGCCGTGATTATTCCGATATAAGCCCTGTTGAAGGTGTTTATTCAGGTGGAAAGCATAATTTAACAGTTAAAGTGAGTGTCAAAGCATTGAGTCATTTGTGACAAATAACGGTAATGGTTTAAATTAACCCCTTGATTTTTCTATCTAAGTAGAAGAATCAGGGGTTTTGTTATGAACTATTGATTTGAAAACGGTAAATCTCGGTAATCCAACTATTATTTACATATTTTCAACATTATTAAGTGTTATAAGACTTTTATACAATACCCATTTCTTTTCCTATTTTCTTCATTTTATTTATAACTGTATTGAGCTGCTCCATTGTATGTGTAGCCATCACTGTAATCCGTAATCGGCTTGACCCTTTTGGCACAGTTGGTGGTCGAATCGCTGGAATAAAGACACCTTCATCCATAAGTTTCTCAGAAAATTGCACAGCTTCATGGGAATCACCAATAAGAAGCGTTATAATTGGCGTTTCCCCCTCATTAACTACAAAACCGGATTCCTCCAATTTCAAACGTAAATACGTAGCATTATTCAGCAATTGCTCCCTTCGTTCGGGCTCATTTTGAATAATGGATATCCCTTCTCGCGCGGCTTCAATCGCACTTGGAGATAAACCTGTTTGGAAAATAAATGATCTAGCGTTATTTAGTAAATAGTTCTTTGCAATTGCGGACGTCGCCACAAAGCCACCCTCTGCACCAATCGCTTTACTCAACGTGCCCACTGTAAAATCAATCTGATCTTTCAACCCAAAATAATCAGCAGTACCACGACCATCAGTTCCTAAGACACCTGTCACATGCGCATCATCAATCATTATGTAAGCATTGTATTCCTTTGCTAGCGCAACGATTTCGGGAAGTGGAGCAATATCACCATCCATACTAAAGACGCCATCCGTCACAATTAACTTCTTTCCATCTCCACGTGATTGCTTCAATTTATGCTCTAAATCCAACATATCAGCATGTTCATAAACAATTGTTTTTGCTTGACTGAGGCGACAACCATCTATAATACTCGCATGATTCCAGGCATCAGAAAATATAATATCACCTGCCTTCATCACACTCGAAATCACACCAATGTTCGCTAAATAACCACTGCTGAAAACAATGGCAGCTTCAGTTTTTTTCAAATCCGCAATTTCAGATTCAAGCTGTTCATGAATATCGAAATTTCCAGTTGTTAATCTCGAACCACCAGCTCCTGTACCATATTTACTAATACCTTCCGATGCTTTCTTTTTCAACCGAGAATCTGTTGCAAGACCTAAATAGTTATTAGATGAAAAAAGCAAGAATTTCTTACCACTTATGATTACCTCGCTCTCATTGCCATTTGAAAACGAACGTAACTTTCTTGTCAATCCTTTCTCTTCTATTAATTGTAGTTCCCGTTGAAACCAATGATCCATTTTTTAATCCCTCCTAATGAGAACCGGTACGCTTTCTAAATAGTTTATAAAAGATTCTAGTTCAACTTCATCAGACACAAAATAAACACGACCTCCACTTTCACAGCCATCCCTTTTTAACGGAGTAATTCTGACATAGCCAATGCCACGATTACTTACATATCCAGTCACGTAATCTGGATCATCAGACCAACATAATTCTGCAATTGTAAACGGAGAATTTGCCACTTTCGACGCCAGAGCCAACGCTTCACCTACCCGTTCATTAAGGTCTCCATCAGCATCTTGCCAATCGATTCGTGATACACGCACACCCTTTTGTCCTCGATCGTCAAGCCGTAAGCCAGTTTTACTATTTAGGATGATTGCCCCACGGAGATTTTGATTACTACTAAGTTGATGAAAAGCAACATCCAGTGCATGCTCTGAAACACCTAATGAGGTTAGTATCTTTTTTGCTTCACTACGTGCCTTTTCGATCGAAGTCTCCTCAACTGTTGTAATTTCTAATGGTGATATATACTGAATCTGGTCAGGCGCAATTTTTTCAACGGTAATTCGAATAAAGTCAGCATCGCCACGTGAATGATTACTTGCTTTCTTCAATAACTGTTTTACAATTGGCTCTATCTGAGATTTACTACCTATCCGTTCACCACCAGATATATGCTTTTCCCCTAGTTCAGGACTTCTTTCAGCTGCACGCATTCGAATGCTATAACACGCTTTTAACATGATGATTACCTGCTACTTTCTTATTAATTGTATGTAACATTTTCGTTATGGGATAGACACTAACAGCTGTGATTACCATACCTGGAATAGCCACAGCTAATAACGGTAAAAATGGAGTCCCTAACGTATAAGCCAAACCAAATCTAGCAATCGTTGTTCCAATTGGGCCTGCCAAAACGAGTACTGGAATTGAAGTCCCAAATAAAACAATGAGTAGGCCTACAGTCAATCGAAAAATCAATGCGATCTCCACATTTAAGATCGAGTGTATCCCTAGTAAAAATAAGATTAAACTTGCAATAATCCCCGCTAGAAAATAACGCTTAAACCCAAATACCGCTGCAATCGCAACTGCTATGGGTGCTGATAATTGAAATTCAGACCCAGGAATACCTGTTGGAATTTTAAACATGCCTGTAATGATAATAAGACATGCTAGCAATGAAATCTGAGCAAGATCATAAGTAGAAAACTTTCGGGTCATTTTTTTCCTCCATCTTACTTTTTAAATTAACATGTAATAACTTTATGTTATTTCCTCCTATTCTTTATTTGCGTTAACTTATTTTTTATATTAAGTTAACACAAATCAAGGTTGAAAAGTAGATAAAATGGTAGGATTTTTTATTATTTATGAAAATAGTTTTTGTTACTTATCAAAGGTTTAAATAAAAACCCCTGATTTTTCTACGCTAAGCAGAAGAATCAGGGGTTTTATTAAAATCTACTGCTTTTTAATCTGCATAAGAGAACGTATACAAAAAACTTCTTCGTTCTTGTCTACTTATAAACTTATTTTGCGTTTATAAAATAAACTAGATGATCAGTCCATTTGTCGTCCTCGAATATGAATCCTTGCCTCGTGCATTCATACACCATTCCAACACTTTCTGCTAACTTTATAGATGCTATATTATCAAGGTTTATATGAGCTTCTATTCGATGATAATGTAATTTTTTAAACGCTAGATCTAAGGCAGCTTTTACAGCCTCTTTCCCATAACCTTTTCTCCAAAACTGGTTATGAATTGTATATCCGAACCTGGCCCATTGAAATTCTTCCCTCATAATTGTCGAAAAGTCTATAAAACCAATATGAGTATTATCTTCTTTTCTAAACACTCCAAATACATAGACCTTGTCATCTTCAGCCATTTGCTGATGTTTAGTAACTAAATCACGAAACCATTCTTTCGTACAGATGCTCATATCTAATTTACCTTGATCGTATTTATGTTGAGAAGGTAAACGATTTTCATACTGGGCTAGCCAAGAAGAATAATCACCTTCTTCAAGAAATCGAATAACTAATCTTTCCGTTTCATTTCTTATTTTATTCAATCGAACACCTCATCTAGAATACTTTCTATTCTTATATAGATTATTCTACATAAGGGAATTATTTCCTTCCTATTAAAATAGTATTTTCTACTTCAAATAGAATATGTCTTAAATCCATAAGTGTACTATACCCCTCTTTTATTCCCCCAAACAAGGGCATGCAACTGTGGCAGTACTTTGACATCTGTTAATTCCTCATCCTTCATCACTTTATCTATCAGTGCATGATATTTATCTAATAAATGTAGTATTAATCCTGAATTGTCAGTCGTCGTGAGATCATCATTACCGACCTGAAGATAAAAAGGAATCGTTGGATATCGATGGTGAATTTGTTTAGCATACTCGTAATCCTCTTGATTAAAAACGACTATTTTAAGAGATACATGATGATTACTGTTTCGATTTTCAAGTTTTTCGAAGATTTCAGAGAGCATCGAATAGTTTGTCGTCATACCAGAGCTAGGTGGCTTTGGGGAAATTGTCAACTCATCAATCTCATACATCCATTTTTGCCACCTACTACCTTGTGTTTCCACCCCGACCTTTATGTCATTTTCTTTTAAAATGGCAATGAGCTTCTCCAAATTTTGGATGAGTGCAGGGTTGCCTCCTGAAATCGTAACAAATGAAAAACCGCTGCCTCCGAGACGTTTCAGCTCAGACCAAATCTCCTCAGCTGTCATTTGAACAATAAGATGCTTTCCGCTGCCATCCCACGTAAATGATGAATCACACCAAGAACAGGAATAATCACAGCCGGCCGTTCTCACAAACATTGTCTTTTGGCCAACTACCATTCCTTCACCTTGAATCGTCGGTCCAAAAATCTCGATAACAGGTATCTTACTCAACTTCCATCCACTCCCGTCTCGCTTCTGCATAGCTAGTCGGTGTTTCATATAAGCGGATAAACTCAACACGCGCACCGTTATATCTTTGTTCATCAAGCAAGGCCGCAGCCAACTTTTCGTAAATCCAAACAACAATATTTTCTGCCGTCGTATTCATTGGTGGAAGCGTTTCATTTAAATAACGGTGATCCAATTGAATTTCTATCTTTTCTTTCCATATTCCTTTAATATCACCAAAATCAATCATCAAACCCCGTTCATCAGTGTAACCACTCAGTCCTAATATTACGCGATACGTATGACCGTGCAGGTTTTTACATTTCCCCTCATAGTTATGTAAATGATGAGCAGCATCGAAGGTAAATTCTTTACTTACGAGAACGCGCTTTGCATGATAGTTCAATTGATTTCTTTGAATATCTACATTTAGTTTTTGGAGCTTATCGACGATTCTAAAATCTGACATGCCTTATGACTCCTTCCTGTAACTCAAATACTCATCAAGCCCTTTTTTCCGCAGTTTACATGCTGGGCATTCACCACAGCCATCTGCTATTACACCGTTATAGCAAGTTAACGTTCTTTCCCGAACAAATTCAAGTGCTCCAAACTGATCAGCAAGTTCCCATGTTTGTGCCTTATTCAGCCACATCAACGGTGTATCAATAACAAAGGAATCATCCATCGATAAATTTAACGTTACATTCAAGGATTTAATAAACACATCTCGGCAATCCGGATATCCGCTAAAATCCGTTTCACAAACGCCAGTTACAATATGCTTAGCTCCTACTTGGCTCGCTAAAACGCCCGCAAATGAAAGGAAGAGAAGATTTCGACCAGGTACAAAAGTCGATGGAAGCTCACCATTTTCTCCGTCTTCTACCTTTATGTCTTGTCGTGTCAATGCATTCGGAGCAAGCTGATTCAGGAGTGACATATCAAGAATGTGATGCTTGATACCGAGCTCTTCTGTTATCATCTTTGCACATTCAATTTCAAGACGATGCCTTTGGCCATAATCAAAAGTTACTGCTTCAACCTCTTTAAAACGTTCTTTTGCCCAGAACAAACAAGTTGTACTGTCCTGACCTCCACTAAATACAACAATTGCTTTTTCCTGCTTCATCTGTAAAAACTCCCTTGTTTCAAGAAAACAGCACTATAAGAAAAAGTACTGCTTCTTTTAGTTTTTTTTAGAGGGTAGCTAAATACCTCTTTCTTAATTGAACGATTCAATACCGTAGTTATCGATAATCAATTTTTCCGAATTAAAATATTGTGTACTTTGGTTACTCAATAATGGTAAATCCTACAGTCCTTCTGTATGGCTTCGGCCAGACATAAAAAAACCTCCTTGTAAAATGTTTCCCAACACTTTTCAAGAGAGGCATCACCAATCGTTCTAATAAAACGTAAGTAAAAACATAAAAAAAGCCACGTCCGATATGGACATGGCATAATTATCATGTTTCCATAGTTTTTTATAGAGGGTATCAGCTATGAACCTCTCCCGTTCTAGTCCGGGCATTCTTTTCTCAAATATAATACAAAAAATAGTAGAAAACGTCAAATGGATTTTTAAAGGCTGTTTCTAAAAGATTGTTGCTATAAAAACATAAGAACAGATTAATTTTACAAAATGCGCAGAGAATGCACGCTTTCTTTTGGTTTTGATTATGATTTCTCATAAAATCTTGGAGATTCGTCATAAGTTGTGGATTACCTTATTTAGTCTTATTTCCAAATTGCTCACTAGTTTGCTGTAGCGTACGAACTAGGATCGATAAGCTAAATATTACAGGTTCACCAATGATTTTGACTATTTGTAAGAATTGTGGAGAAGTAGCTTCAATGAAAGTTAAGAAACTAGATAAGTTCAAATAGAATCTTTTAGTTATACTTTGGGTCACTTCAAGTAGAGTAACCCTTTATTAATTTCTTACCTCAGGATGACCTCGCCCTTATGAACATTTTCTTTCAGACCCAACAAAAAAACCGAACTATCCAATGAAACTTTTATAAAGTTTTTTGAAATCGTTCGGATTTTATATTCATCTTGTTTTGTTAATCAAGATTTTATTCGGCTTTAGAAAGGAACGATTTAGTTCTGTCCCAGCCTCTTATTCATCACGATCAAGTGACTCTTTCACAAATGTAGGAAGTGCGAATGCACCAACGTGTAAATCTGTATTGTAATATTTCGTTTTTAGGCCAAATTTATCCCAAGAATCTACTTGAATATCTTTAATTGGATGTAATGCTTTTGAAGCAAATCCGAATAGCCAGTGTCCAGATGGGTATGTTGGCATATGGAATTGATATACGCTCGCGATTGGGAAAATACCTTTAATTTTTTTATGTGCTTTGCGCATGTTTTCTGCATACTCGGCAAAGTATGGAGATTCATGTTGGTTAATTAAAATTCCTTTTTCATTTAATACACGGTAACATTCTTTATAGAAAGCTGTTGTAAATAAACCTTCACCGACTGAAATTGGATCAGTAGAATCTACTAATATTAAATCGAATGACTGATCAGCTGCGTTTTGAACATAAGCTAAGCCATCATCGAAAATCATTTCCATACGTGGATCTTCTTCAACATCAGCAGCTGTAATTGGAAGATATTTTTGGCTCAAACGGAATACTAACTCATCGATTTCTACCATTACTACTTTTTCTACTGATTCGTAACGTAGTACTTCACGAGCAGTACCACCATCACCACCACCGATAATTAATACCTTTTTTATGTCTGGGTTAGTAGCGAATGCTGGGTGCGTAATCATATCGTGATAAACGAACTCATCTTTTTCATTAACCATCATCAAACCGTCTAACGTGAAGAAAGTACCAAACTCTTCACTTTTATAAAAATCGATTTTTTGGAACGGAGATTGTTCACTATGAATTTCTTCGTTGTATCCGATTGAAAATTTACAGTTATCGCTCCATTGTTCTGTATACCATTTCATTAAATCACGTCCTCTAATACTTCTTGTTTCACTAGAATTGTATCAATTTCTTGTTCTGCAAATTGGCGAATTTTATCTGCCATTCCACGTGGTACTTCAAATGATTCTGTCTTTTTCGCTTGTAGTTTTTGTTCTAAATATTCTGCTGCCTTCCAAGGACTTACTGAGTCACCACATGTGTAAACATCTACAGAAGCAAATCCGTATTCTGGCCAAGTATGAATCGTTAAATGTGATTCAGCAATAATTACTGCACCCGAAACACCATATGGGTTGAAATGATGGAAGCAAGATTCTACAATTGTTGCCCCAGAATAGTCAGCAGCTTCATTCATAAACTGCTCGATTAATGCGTTTTGCTCAATAATTTCACTTGGGCAACCATAAAATTCAATTAATACGTGTCTACCTAATGTTGATAATTCAATGCTCATTTATTTGTCTCCCTTACGACTGTAATATAATTTTCTTCTTTCGTTTCGAACAGAACATTCCCAAAATTAAGAAAATAGAAGTTGTATAATTCTACTACTTCCTCTGAAATAACTTCACCAGGGATAATTAGTGGTATTCCCGGTGGATAAATCATTAATGAGTCTGCACTAATCCGACCTACCGCATCATAAATTAAAATTGTTTCTGTTTCTGCATTACACGCCTGTTGCGGTGTCATTGCTAATTTATTAATTTGATTCGCTGTCACATAAGCTGACTGAATCGCATCTTTTTTTGTGTGATTAAATTCAATATCTTTTAACGCATGTACTAATTTACCGATTGTTTCATTTGTATCAACATGACTTATGACTGCCATTATGACATATCCTTCAGCAAGTTCTAATTGAATGCCATACTGTTGTTTCAATATTGTGTAAACTTCGAAACCAGTCAAACCGAGATCGTTCACACGAATAACAAGTTTCGTCCAATCATAGGATTGATTGAAATTTTGTTGTACATAATCAGCTTTAAGCACTTCATAGCGTGAATTATTTTCAATTTCTTCAATTGCTACATCAACAACTGACTTTAATTGGCTATAACGTTGTTGTCCATACATTACTAATTCTCTTCGCGCTACATCTAAAGAACTCATTAATAAATAATTTGCACTCGTCGTTTGAAGCATATTTAATACTTTTTGCAAATGCTTCGAATCGATTCGTTTTTCTTGTAGTAATAGAAGCGAACTTTGTGTTAATGAACCCCCAGTTTTATGCATACTGACTGTTACTGCATCTGCCCCAGCACTAATCGCATCGTTAGCATCAGGTAAAAATGTTAAATGCGCTCCGTGTGCACTATCAACAATAACTGTTACATTCTGTTCATGTGCGAGCTTACAAATTTCTTGCAGTTGATTCATTGAACCAAAATATGTTGGATACGTTACTAGTAAAGCTTTCGCTTGTGGATTTTCTGCAAGTGCCGCTTTTACATTTTCAACTGAAATTCCGTGTGCAATGCCAAAATGTTGATCAACTTCAGGTTGAATAAATACTGGTTTTGCTCCGCTTAATATAATGCCGTTCATAACTGATTTATGGCAGTTACGAGGTACGATCAATGTATCGCCCTGTTTACATGTCGCTAAAATCATCGCCAAAATTCCTACAGTAGTTCCATTTACTAAAAAGTAAGCGTAGTCTACATTAAATGCTTGTGCAGCTAATTGTTGAGCTTCTTTAATAACCGATTCCGGGTGACTTAATAAATCAAGCTCCTTCATCGAGTTTACGTCCATTCTTAATGTCATTTCTCCAAGCGTCCATTTTAATGGGTTTTCATGTAGCCCCATTTTATGTCCAGGTACATCAAACGGCGTAACATCTTGTTTAGTATAATTGACTAAAGCTTCAAATAATGGCATGCGGTCTTGAGTGGCTAAAAATTCCTCAGTAGCCACTCGATTTTGCACGCATTGCATTATTGTCCCATAGCAACTGTTAAAAGTTGCTCTAATTCTGAAACTTTGTCTGTTTTTTCCCAAGTTACGTTTACATCACTACGTCCAAAGTGACCATAAGCTGCAACTTGTTGATATTGAGGTTTACGTAGATTTAGCATGTTAATAATGCCATCTGGCGTTAAGTCGAATAATTGACGAATCGCTTTTAAAATTTCTACTTTCGCTACTTTTTCTGTACCAAATGTTTCTAAAGCGATACTAATTGGTTCACTTACACCAATTGCATATGATAATTGGATTTCACATTTATCTGCCAAGCCTGCTGCAACAATATTTTTTGCAACGTATCGCGCTGCGTAAGCCGCTGAACGGTCAACTTTTGTACAGTCTTTACCAGAGAATGCGCCACCACCATGACGAGCTGCGCCGCCATAAGTATCAACAATAATCTTACGTCCTGTTAAACCTGCATCTCCGTGTGGTCCGCCTACTACGAAACGACCAGTAGGATTAATTAAAATGCGGAAGTCTTCATTCATACCAAATTGCTTCGCAACAGCTTTAATTACATTTTCTGTAACGTAATCAATGAATTCTACTCGGTCAAAATCATCATCATGTTGAATTGACATTAAAACAGTATCAATTTTAGGTTGCATACTATCCGTATAATCAATTGTTACTTGTGATTTCATATCTGGTCGAGCCCATTTGAATTGACCATTTTTACGTAACTCAGTTGCACGTTTTACAAGCATATGTGCCATTTCAATTGCTAATGGCATATAGTTTTCAGTTTCATTAGTCGCAAAACCGAACATAATACCTTGGTCACCTGCACCAACTTCTTTTGTATCGCTTGAAGAATCAACACCCATTGCGATATCAGGAGATTGCGTGTGTACTAAAACTTGTACATTACAGTTATGACCATCAATACCGAACTTATCATCTGTGTAACCAATGCCGATTAGGGTATTACGGGCAATTTTTTCGATATCTAGTTCTGCTTTTGTAGTGATCTCTCCACCAACAATTACTGTGTTTGTAGTTGTGAATACTTCACATGCCACACGTGATAGCGGATCTTGCGATAATGCTGCGTCTAATACTGCATCTGAGATTTGGTCTGCAATTTTATCTGGATGTCCTTCCGAAACAGACTCCGATGTGAATAATACTTTTTCTGACAATTTTAACTACCCCTAACAAATTATAGATTTTTAGGGCATAAAAAAAAGCTCACCCAATTTTAAGGAAAGCTTCGAATACTATCAGCTGCTGTTCCTCTTATTGTTCACAAAAGTTAATTTTGTGCTCAGGTTCGGCCCACTGGATTCAGTTCATTATGAACTAAATTGTTTGGCCACCGTATCTTCGACCCCTCGTCTCAACGGTTATTAATAAGAGCTATATTATTATGCTGAGACTCATATTAAGTCATAAACAATTGAGTGTCAATTTATTTTTTAATATTTTTTTATAATGAATCGCAATGAAAATTAATTCATTTACCCTTTTGAACCAAAAAATACTTAGTGTAACATTTCACAAGATGTTAATTTTTATTCTAATAAATGAATAAAAATACACACGAAGGTTTTTTATATTAATAATAGAACGAACTCCTATTAAATTTGTAAATAGATGTGTCAAATTAACATATTGTAAGCAAAAAAATTTTTAAATTAGCAAAGAAAATTCAGGTATTTTTAGCGTCTTTTATTTATAGAAATCCGTTAAATTTCTATAATTCAGACTATTATTTTCGGTCAATTCTAAGAAGAACATGACGATTCTTTGGTTCAAACTTGGTATGTTGATTAGCTAATTTTAACCACATTTATCAAAACTGCTAGGTTGATTTTGTCTACGGATAATCTCACATATCTTTCCTTATCTTTAAAACCACTATGGACATCAAAGTTATGAAATGAGAAATTCATTTGTCTTAGCGAAGGTTTATTTAATGCCTTTTCCCTCTTTCCACCAATTGTCTGATTCAAATAATTTAAATATATATTGCATTCTACTAAGAATTTTACGGCTTGTTTGATATGTCCAATTATAAAATTTCTACGTATCGTTGACAGAAAATTCAGACTTGGTATATAATTCTTGGTATTACCAATTTATTTAAGTTGTATTACCACATAGTAAAGGGGACAAGGTTTTGAAAGAAAAGGAACGCTCCTCAGATAAAATTGAGAATGAATTAATTAGATCAATAGTGGCTGGTGTTTATTCTGTAGGAAGTACTTTACCACCAGAAAGAGAGCTTGCAAAAGAATTTGGTGTAGGTCGGCCAACTATTCGGGAGGTACTTCAACGTTTAGGAAGGGGTGGATGGATAACAGGGAGAAAAAGAATGCCTGCGGTTGTTAATGATTATTGGCGCAATGGGAATTTAACGACACTTGTTAATATTATTGAGAATCATCATACCTTAACAGATGAATTTATCATGTATTTATTAGAATTAAGAAGTTCTTTGGCTCCGACTTATATTCGTGATGCTGTCACGTTTAATCAACCTAAAGTGGTTGCTCTCCTTGCCAATCTAGAGCAACTCGAAGATAGTGCAGAAAGCTATGCTGCATTTGATTGGAATTTGCAAAAAAGGTGTGCTGGCCTTGCAGTCAATCCAATCTTCTTACTCATTTTAAATAGCTTCGATTCTATTTATCTGGATATGGCAAAAAGATATTTTTCTATAAAAGAACATCGTCTGTTGTCCTTCGACTTTTACCACGGCTTATTAAAAGCTGCATTAAAAGGAGATGTAATGGAAGCGGAAAGGTTATCTACGACAACAATGGCGAAAAGCTTAGAACTCTGGAAAGATAGAAAAAAATAAAGAATACTGGAGGCGTGATAAATGAAGTTGAAATATTTTAAAGAATATTTTTTCTATCCTGATATATTAATCATGACCTGTCTATTCCTTATTAGTTTTGTATTTATGATTCTACATTTAACCTCTATCGGAATTTTGGGTGCTTTTATTTTGGGAATGATTATGTATTCCTTAGCTGAGTATGTAACACACAGGTTTCTTTTTCATCTGAAACCGCCAAAGAATGCATTTTTGTTAAAAATGCTTAAACGCTTACATTATGACCACCATACAAATCCGAATGAATTGCATTTATTATTTTTACCCTTATGGTATAGTGTGCCAAACATTGCAATTGCAGCAGCCATTTTTAATTTTTTTTCATCTAGCTTAGTAATGACAAACGCATTTATTGCAGGTATCATGCTCTTTTTATTATTTTATGAGTGGAAGCATTATATCGCCCATCGTCCCCTTCAGCCAATATCTCCATGGGGTCGTTGGATGAAAAAGGTTCATTTATGGCATCATTTCAAAAATGAAAATTACTGGTATGGCGTTACGAACCCAGCTTATGATTTTCTCATGGGTACCTTTAAAAACCAAAAGGATGTTGATCAAAGTAAAACTGTTAAAAATCTAGAGAAACGAGGCGACTAGGAAATATAATTATAAAAAATGCCTTGTAGCTTAAATATTCGGTCCTACTCTGTCAACATAATTATAGACTTTAAATAAACATTAAAAAGTCACAACCCATTTAGAGGTTTTGTAATCCCAAAAAGGAATAAATTTTTCTTAAACTCTTTCTATGTAGAAATTTTCTTAGCTTATATTCTCGTTAAAATGTGAGCGCTACGTCATTATAGAGTTCTATGAAGTTACATCCATTCTTATTGAAAACCATGGATAGAATAAGGGCTGTCACAAAATTCACTTTTATGACAGTCCTTTGTATATTTCTCATACACAATAAATATAAGTATTTGTTATTTAGAAACAACTTCTATGACTGTTGATTCAATTTTTTCCCCAGCTTACATTTGATGTTTTTAGGGGCTCTTTTTTTATAATATTCCAATGTTTACATATTGAATGAAAAGCTGGAGCGAAGCTGATGATCGTTCAAATTTATAATTCTGTTTACATAAAACAGCACCATCCACACGTAATGGAATGGTGCTTTCTCTGTTTTTCAAAAAAACTTTATTTACTTAAGATACTTTTCTCCATAATGAGTCCAAATGGGATTTTAATTTTTGATTCGGACCAAATTTGGTCCAACAACTACAAACCCCCGAATACAAGTAGTAGTAGTTAGCCAAGAGTTGCGATTAGTTAAAAATATTTAGTCAAACCGGATAGCCCTTTTGGGATGTTAGGAAAAATAACTGTTCTTGATGACTTCTGTGAAAAAAACGCACTTATTTATGATGTTCACCGTAACGTAACTAAATGAGGTTTTCGATCAAATGTACTCATACATTATTCTGGCCCTACGCATGTCAGCTATTCGCTATTAGTCGCTGCTTTACAATCATCTAGAAAGAGAGAGAGAACAGAACAGCATTTACGTTTCCTCTTGATCACCATTCTCACCTTTATTTATTGCACGACCTTCTCCACCAACCGCATGCTGCTGCTTCGTATTAGAACTTCCTATGGCTGAATTAGTTCCTCCCGTACTATCTAAACCACTGCCGCTTGCTACCTGAGTAGCTGAGGACTGTTTTTGCCCCTTATTTATCTGATTATTGATGATGATAACAATTTCTTCGTCACCATCACAGTCTTTATGCTGTTCGTGAGGTTCAGTCTGCTTCCCCTTCATACCGCTGTTTCTAGCTACCCCTTGTGCTCCCACACTTTGCTGTTGATCGGTATTCGAGGAATCTATTGCAGCATTACTACCAGCTGCACTATTTCTTCCTGCCCCACTTGCAATTTGCGTGGTATTAGGTGCACTAGTGAACTGATTATTTATAACAATTACAACCTTTAACTTATCCGATACAGGAGCATCAGTCCTAATTTCTTCTCCATCTTTTTTTACAATAATCCTTACTTTTTCATTTTTACTTTCCACTCCGTTTTGTAATTCCTTGGAATTAGACCCATCATTACTATCTTTATGATTTCGTTGATTTGACATTATACCACCTTCTTTTCAATTTAGAATAATATATCTTATTCGAAGAAGAAATTTAGGTTTAGTCAAATACATTATTTTAACTAAAGTATTATTTGGATAATATCTTTACGTATAGCATTCTATAAAAATCTCCCCATGGCGAGGTGTATGTCTAACCGCATTATCCAATAAATTGTTCACGTATCGCTCCAATAAGTGCGAATCATCAATGACATTTTGACGGAATTCTTTGGTTTAAATCAATTTTTTAGAACCTTGCTATCCAGAGGAACTTCTATTCTCTGCTTTCCCACTATTCTGTTCTCATATTTTATTCTTGTTATACGGCCAAACAACAAAAAACACTTATTCTACTATCTTGGGAGGTGCTGTACTATTTTTCAAAAAAACCTCACTTACTTATGATACGGTTCACCGAAACTAATATGAAATTGTATGACCTATTTTCGCGCGTAGGCCTATCTCTTTTGCTAAGATAAAACAGACGTTTTTCTTCAATTAACTTGCGCCGTTAGTAAAAGAGCGATTGCACTAATTGAACAATCACCCTCCCTTATTTTAAGTACATTTATTCATTATCTAATTAAGGAATGGATGAAACCGCATTTTATATTATGCCTCAGCATTATTTCTCTCCCAAAATAAAATACCGCCGTCATCTGCAATTACAAAATAATTGCCACTAAATGAAAACCCATAGCAATACAAAAAACCTCTATAAATGCGGATACAATTTTTATTGTGTCCTTCGACCAAACAGTCCTCAAACGCAGGTTGATAAATTATATCTTCACAAGGGTACAGAGGAGATACTCTTTGTAAACAATCCCCGAATTTATTACTGACTGGCAGTAAGCTCCCACCATATTTGCCTGCCAATTTAATCGATTTATCTTTTAAAACGTCGAAGCCTTCACAAATTAACAATGTTTCATTTAAATCAAAGTCATCTGTATAATCTCGGGATATTTTTTCTGCCCTTGCTAAATCTAGTATTCCCCTACCGTTACTTGATACGACAAGTAACAAATCGGATGATTCATCAAACCCGAAATATTCAAAACCACCAATACTAAAATTACCCTTAAAAGTCCATCCAACCGGACTTTTAGCAGAAGGTATTTGTTCTAATAAGTTATATGTATTTTTTCTATGATCCTCAAATGCCTTACTTTTAAAGTAATCCATGATAACCTCCATTATAGAACTGTTAAAAAATATACTAAAAAACTATTAAATAATTTATAAAAGCGTGCACAAATTTTCTATTGTTATTTATACACGCTTAATCACAATCCAATAAAGACGAAAAACGATCTATTTTTATTCAAAACGCTCCTGTCTTTCAGTGAGTACCCATTTTCGTACATAGCCCATTTTTTCCTGAATATTTTCGATTGTTTTTTCACTTTGAAATGCCTTTTGCATGACGGTATAGCGCAAATCCGTGGCTCTCACATTTGTGCCGATATCCTTTGATATCATTTGGAAAATTCGCTCAATTGTTTTTGTAGAGATGGATTTAGATTGACTAGCCTCACTTACCCAAACCCATTCTCCCAGCTTTTCTTCATGTAATTCCTCTGTTGCCTCTTTATAGTGCGCCAGCATGTTCATTAAAATTGAAGTCAGCTTTATTTCTCTACGCCCATTTTGATTAGCAATGTAAATAATCGATGAGTCAAACTGAATATGAGACCATTTCATACGGACAAGTTCTGCTGGTTTACATCCTGTCTCCATAAGTAGTTGGACAATGCAGCCATTTCGTCTTGCTAGCCAAGCATGCTCCATTGTTTTAGCGTATTGAAAATAAGTTGGCCAGACATTCGCAATTTGGATTAATTGCTTCTTTGTCAACAATGTCAAAGCTTCTTTTTGTCTCTTTTTAGGCTGTAAAATAACCTCATAGTCAAATGGATCCACCCATTCTCTTAAAAAGACAAAGTCTATAAAGCCTCGCAAAGTTGCAATTTTATGATTAAACGTATTGACATTCGCGTAACTCTCTTTTAAATAATTACTATATATATATAACAATTCTTTTAAATGATGATCTACATTCGAGTAGTTGTTCTCATGAGCAAAAGCTAAAAATTGATGTCCATCTATATTGTATTGTTTTTTCGTAGCAGTACTTTTTTTCAATGAGTTTAAAAGTAAAAAATAGCTGTCCCATGCTTCCACTAAAGTGACCATCTTATGACCTCCTTAATAACTGTGCGTGTTTTATTTAAGTTTACTATATTTTTGGGGCGTTAGTTTATAATTTAATTATCTAAATTGTTATGTCGGATAATCTGTAGTATTCATACACTATCCTGCTTTCAGTGTTCAAATGATCCTTTCAAAATGAAGAAACAAATGATCCTATAGCAGTGTCCCACATCTTTTGTTTTCTTACAATAGTAATTTTCCGCACTTTGTTGTAATACAATTTCTTTACTATGCCTCTATTCTTGTATAACTAGGCTGATTTACATGAAAATTCGTATAATTTAGTGTTTATGTCCGTTTGTGTTATATAATAAGAGTAACAACTATAACATGTAGGGGGCTTTTCAAGTATGCAAGTAAAAACAACTCGACTTGAAGCAGAAGACGCAAAAATTATTTATCAAGAAACAGCTGGACTGGCAATCATTACGATCCATCGCCCACAGGCTAAAAACGCGCTTACAGCAAATATGTGGGATCAATTAGCTAAAATTGCCTTACAAGTATTAGATAATCCGAAAAATAAAGTATTGATTTTACGCGGCTCTGGTGAAAACTTTACAGCTGGCTCAGATATTAAAGAATTCAACGCCATTTCTCTTGAAAAAGCCGAAGAAGCGTTTGTACATATGGAAAAAACGATTTCCACAATTGAGCGTTTACCAATTCCAACAATTGGCGTCATTAATGGTCCCGCAATGGGTGCTGGTTTAGAGCTTGCATTAGCCTGTGATATCCGCATCGGCTCTGAAAAAGCAAAGCTCGGTATTCCTGTCGGTAAATTAGGCATCACGTTGAATAACAAATTTGCACAACGTTTAGTTCAATTAGTAGGTCCTTCTACAACAAAGGATTTAGTATTTACGGGTCGCATGTTTAAAGCTGAAGAAGCCTTTAAGCTTGGCATGCTTAACTATTTAGTAACTGAAAAAGACTTAAATAAATACATGATTCGCATGGGTAAGCTTGTTGCAGGCATGTCACCTGAATCTTTACTAGCTGTGAAACAATCTGTTCAAGAATGTGTGGACAGTGTACCTTCATTATGGCAAGGCTCAACACCGTTTGTCGGAAAGGATTTTGCAGAAGGTTGCCGTGCCTTTGTAGAAAAACGTCAGCCGCAATTTACACGTCAATCGAAATAGAAAATAGGTACTCCGCTCGCCCTCTTGCGAATGGAGTACCTGTTTTTAGGATTTTCGTTTTTGTACTACCGACTTAATTTGAAGATGAATCGCATCTAATTCATACCCAAAATGCTGGTAGAATTCCTCCTGAATCGATGTTTGTAATGCATACAATCGATTTGGTATGGAATAAGTAATAGGTAACTTTAGCTGTAAAGTAATCGTTGCTTGTACTAGGTCGCCTAACACGAATTGTACGTGCTCAACTTTGTGCACGATATCTTGCTTTACACAGCAATACGTTAGTAGCTGCACATAAACATGCTTACCAATTTCAATATACTCTTGTTGAAAATCAGGACGAACAATCGTCGTCTCCCCTATTTTTTCACGCTTTGTAGAGAAAATCTCCTTCCCTTTTTGAACGAGTCGTTTAAAAAAGTTTTGTTCGACTTGTCGGTACGGGATTGGCATCACATGCTTCCCCTGCGTCTGTCGAATAAAGCGAGCTTTTGCAATTTCTTTTTGAGAACGTACATCCTCAACATAGTAATATGTATTGATAGGACCTAGCTCAAGTTGACGAGCGATTGTTTTAGTCATTTTATTGGACGTACCAATTAGCAAAATCGACTGTACTTTATATGTATCAAGTGCTTTTTTTACTTCATTACGATGTGTATCATCTGTAAAAATGGCTCGACGAACGGCTGTAATCGTATTCTTCTCAAATTTTGCGGAAATTCCAGCTACTTTCACTCCATTTACAATAAGAAGACCATCATCAATAAGAGCCTCTACCCCGATTTTATGGGCGAAAACTAGTGCGCTTGTACTTTTCCCTGTTCCACTTGGACCACTCAAAGAATAAACATCCATGACTGACAGCTCCTTTCCATTTTATGATAGCAGAAACAGTACATTTTTTCCGTCAAAATTATTGTTTCCAGCATTAGATCAATTATGCCTCGGCATAATTGCGTCCGGAATCGGCTTTGTATTTAGGCCTGCACGAGGGCCGACACGATGTCGGTCATTTCGATAATGCCACAGGACGTGGCGTTATTAGACAGAGTTCCTCTATTTCAGCTGGTTTTTACACACTCACTGAAAAATAACTGAAAATTCTTTTCGTTACATTACATCACATCACCTATCAAGATGGGAGACTACAGCTGAAAGAAGTTAATTTATTCCTGCTAGTCTACGCATACAATTTCTCCATTATAAAAATATATTCTTTTTTCAGAATATCTTTCCCTTTATATGCTTTAGTATGATAAAATGTGAACTACTATTCTGTTATACAACTATAAGGAGTGTACTAGTTTGAAAATCGTACCATCTAAAAAAATGTCTTTATTTACACCAGCAATTTTCGGAGATTTAAAAAATCATGCTAAGCAACAGGAAGCAAAAGGCATGAAAATGATTGATTTAAGCTTAGGTAGTCCTGACCTTCCTCCTCATGCTAAAATTCGCGAGCATTTATCGTATAGAGCGGGTTTAGCAGAATCCTACGGCTATACATTAACAGGCACGCAACGTTTTTATGAAGCTGTTAGTCGCTACTATAAACGTCGTAGTAATGTAGATTTAGATCCCGCTTCTGAAATCATTCAAACGATCGGCTCTCAAGAGGGATTAGTGCATTTACCAATCGCCTTTTGTGATCCAGGTGATATCGTACTATCTACAAACCCAGCTTACGTAGCCTATGATGCAGGAATTCACCTAGCAGGCGCAACACCTTACTATATGCCTCAAACAGCTGACAACGATTATTTACCAGACCTAGATGCTGTTCCCGAAGAGATTGCGCAAAAAGCAAAACTATTAATTTTAAACTTACCAGGTAATCCTGTACCTGCAATGCCTTCAATCGCTTATTTTGAAAAAGTCATTGCCTTTGCAAAAAAATACAACATTATCATTCTACATGATGCGGCATACTCTGAGTTCTACTTTACTGGTGATGGCCCAATTAGCTTCCTAGCCACTCCTGGCGCAAAAGAAGTTGGGATGGAAATTAACTCATTATCGAAAAGCTTTAGCCTTGCTGGTACACGTATCGCTTATATCGCGGGTAACGCTGAGATGATTTCGATTTTAAAACAATTAAAATCAAATTTAGATTTCGGTATTTTCGAACCAATTCAAGATGCTGCGGTCGTAGCACTTGATAATGCAGAGGAAATTACTGCAGACCTACGCGCAACTTTCTCTGAGCGCCATAAAACATTAATGAATGGCTTACATACTTTAGGATGGGATGCCGCTCCTTCTGAAGGTGGTATGTTCGTCTGGGCAAAATATCCGTACGATATTGATTGTACAGAGCTAGCCTTTAAACTAATTGAACAAGCTGGCATCGTGACAGTTCCTGGTACAGTATTTGGCTCGGCTGGACAAGGCTATTTACGTTTAGCGTTAGTACAACCGAAAGAAATGTTGCAAGAAGCTGTTGATCGCTTAGCACAAGTGCAACTAGCACCACAAAAATCATGAGCTAAACAACATGAAAGCCCTTCTAACTTTAATCGTTGGAAGGGTTTTTATAGATTATTATGTAATTCTTAAGTATTGGTCTATCAGGGGTACCGTCAGGAAAATGCGGATTTACAACGCTAAATGGCGGGTGTAAACCAATTAGAACGTGATCTTATTCGTATGCGGCAGCGTGAAGGGATTGAACTGGCTAAAAAAGAAGGAAAGTTTAAAGGTCGGTTAAAGAAGTACCATAAAAAACATGTAGGAATGAATTATGCAGTAAAGCTTTATAAAGAAGGAGATATGACTGTAAATCAAGTTTGTCAAATTACAAATGTGTCTAGGGCCTCATTATATAGAAAGCTATCGGAAAAGAACAGTTGATGAGTTATACCAAAAATCGGAAATATATAATAGAAAATAAATTTCATATAGAGGTGGAATTATATGCCTAAGATTGACAATATGTTAGCAATTCTATGGATGCTTCGTTCAGGTGAAAAAATTACTGCAAAACAAATTTCGGAAAAGTTAGAGATGAATATAAGGACTGTGTATCGTTATATTGATACAATTTCAACAAGTGGCGTACCTATAATTTCAGAACCAGGGCATAACGGTGGATACACTTTATTGAACAATTTTATTGAGGCTCCTCTTTTTTTTGATTTTGAGGAGCAAACTTCAATTTATCATGCTGCTGTTTTTGCAGAAGAAGCTGGATATTATGGTGGTGAAGCACTAAATAGGGCTATTTCAAAGCTAAGCAAATATTCAAATCAAGAGCAGGAAACAAAAATAAACCAACATTTGACCAGTCTTGAAGTAATAAGTCGATTAAGTTCCCTCTCTATGGAACCTTTCTTGAAGGAGTTGGAGCAGGCCGTAGCTGACGGATACTCTTTAAAAATTCTTTACCATAAAAGTGGCGAAGATCAATCAAAGTATAGATTGGTTGATCCGTACAGAATTATTTATTGGAATAATAAGTGGTATGTGATTGGATTTTGTCATCTTAGGAACGATATCCGTAGTTTTAGAGTAGATCGAATTGAAAGTCTAAAGCTAACCAAAAATAAGTTTAACCGTCCAGAAAATTTTTCAGCTCGTGACTTTTTTATGAAAAACCTCCTTCCAACTATAGAAGATAAGGAAGGGATTATTTCTTTAGTTATTAATGGAAATAAAAGGACGTTGGATGACATTTGCCAACATTGGTTTTTAGGACATTATTTACAAGAACGGACTTCAAATCAAGCAGTTTTTCTTCTTGAAAAAGATATGATACATACATATGTACCTTATTTACTTTTATCGTACGGTAAATCTATTAAAGTTATTGAGCCAATAAGTCTTAAGAAAAGACTTATTGAAGTGCTGTCGGAATTAATAAAATTTCATCAAGTATGATAACTTCCCTGACGTTAACTGTCAGGGAAGTTATCTTATAATAGGCTATATCAATTGTGATTGGAGTGTTATTGGATGCAAACAAAAAAAGTTTATCTTTATGTTTTTAATACAATGTCAGACTGGGAATATGGATATTTAATTGCTGAACTAAACTCAGGAAGATATTTCAAAAAAGATTTAGCACCTTTAAAAGTAGTTACAGTAGGAGCCAATAAAGAAATTATTACTACGATGGGAGGACTGAGCATAAAACCAGATATTTCTCCTGATGAATGTACACTTGAAAGTAAGGATCTTTTAATTTTACCTGGAGGGACTACTTGGAGAGAAGATATTCATCAACCTATCTTAAAAAAAATTGGCGAAGCTTTAAAGCTTGGTACTATTGTTGCCGCAATTTGTGGTGCAACTGAGGCCCTTGCAAATATGGGATACTTAGATTCTAGAAAACACACAAGCAATGACTTAGAGTATATTAAAACGGTCTGTCCTAATTATAAAGGAGAAAAATTTTATGAGATGAGACCTGCGGTATCTGGTGAAAATTTGATTACTGCATCAGGAGTAGCACCTCTAGAATTTACGACGGAAATTCTGAAAAAATTAGATGTATTTGCACCCGACACATTACATTCATGGTATAACCTAAATAAGACTCATCAACCTGAATACTTCTTCCAGTTAATGAATTCAATAAATAACTGAGCTAAAAAATCAACTTAGCAGTTTTTTATTAGTTCGAAAAAAATAATGAAGTAACTGAAAAGCTCACTTTCTCTATTTTGTTTTGCAGAGAAGTTGGGCTTTTTAATTTGGAATTTCCTTATCGTTGTAAATCCCCATTTTCCTGACGCTACCCCTATCAGGAGAACTAATAAAAACTGTAGCATTGTGCCTTAGTTTGAATCCTTTATATATCCTATAAAGTTCTCCTTTATTTCATGAAGCTCTTATTCGTTAAAATTGACGGGAATTTTCACTAACAAATAGTCTCCAGTCCACATTTGTGTCGACACAATCAAGTTTTCGCCATGTCTTTCAAAGAAGAGTCCATTCCCCTCTTTTTGTTTAAAAGTCCATCCATTTTGATCAAGCATTTCTCTAATCATTTCATCAGCTACAGATGTATCTCTTTCCTTGACTACATACCATTCTTGACCATTTTCTTTCGACAATTTAACCATTTGTATGTTGGAATCCTTTATTTTTTCTATAACTGTCTTTTTACTTATATTTTCTATTGGGAGTGGAGGGAGATAAAGTTTGTTGTAAAATACGAATGCTCCAACAAGGAAAATGATTATTCCGATTGTTAATAACATCTTTTTCATAAAACACCTCTTTCTACAAATATCCATA
This sequence comes from Lysinibacillus sp. G1-3, assembly GCF_056322905.1. Taxonomy (NCBI): domain Bacteria; kingdom Bacillati; phylum Bacillota; class Bacilli; order Caryophanales; family Bacillaceae; genus Lysinibacillus; species Lysinibacillus sp. G1-3. Next base: position 134,262 of record NZ_JBWHYQ010000002.1, on the reverse strand, counting down.
AACAACTTCTCTCTCCTATTTTACAGCAGACTTAAATTGAATAGATACTGCTTCAGCATATCTTTCTTTCCGATGTCGTTCAAAATAGAGGGATTTTCTTGTAGAAAGCTTATATAGCAACATTTATCATATTTTTTTAAAAGAATTTTTTCTTGTTCATAATCTATAAAGCCTATTCTCATACACTTTCGAACAATAGATAAATTGATTTTAATATGTTGGGTGCGGAAGAATAAGCAGACTTTCATGGATCAACAATTTGTGCAGATCTATGAAAGTAGCATAAAAGAAATTGATACGTGGAACCGATTTACACGCATATGTTGTTCTTTTCAAAGATTGGGGCGACTAATGGGGGTTGTACAGTATATCTGGTACTATATCCGACGTAGTATTTCACTTTTTTATTAAGCTTTATGCTCAACAAATATAAATATTCTCATTATTCTTTTAACTACGAAAGGTAGTAAGTTAGAAGCTAAAAATGCAACTACAAAAGCAATCCCCCATGCTCTCATCCATGATTTAAGGAAAAAAGCTGTATATCCAACATTCATTGAAGTCATAACGAAAGAGATAATACAGGATATACCTAAAATCATAAAGATACTAAAAATTAATGGTTCGAATTTTTTATTGATTTTCAAAAATAACACCTTTTCTATTTATTCTATGCTATCAAATATGATCAACATTTAATATTACTGTTTAAAATCTAGGTTGTCTAGGGTGGTTTACTTGGAATCATTTATTAATTCTATAATTGCTTTTCTATAAATCCTCCTATTGTAAATGTGAGTCATGACGTTAGTAAAAGGCATGGATGTATTTTAAGTCATAATTTTATTGATTTTAAAAATGAATCAGGATACGACGAATAGCCTTGCAAAAAAACCTTCGAAAAAAATATTCGAAGGAAGGTAATTTCTATTCATTTGTTATTTTTTCGTTTACTCTTTGCTTTAAATGATTATATTGTTTGTCATTTGTGTCTGCAAAAGCTTCTTCTCTATTAGAAGGAACATCCATATATTCAATAGAACAAGGAAATTGGCTTTCTGTAAAATCATAACGTTTTCCATTTATTTCATTATAAAAATGCCATCCATCTTCAAGTTCTGTCTTTACTATTTCTCCTCCAAATAAATCATTTATCACTAGTGCTGTTACACCACATTGCCCTTTTGCAGGATTCTTTATAGTCCAACTAGAACTTGATTCTATCGACCAAGATTGAAATATAATATTTTGTATGTTTTCCCCTTCGAAAAATAACAATTCCCCATCTCCTATCTAGTGGCAATTATGTAGCTTCAATCTCTTCTAGAAACGAGAACGCATAAATAAACTTCATAAGCTACAACAAGTCCTACCTTCTTCTAAACAAGTTAAACATGAAATAATCGCTACGAATAATGATATATAGCTTGCCACGTACCCATTTTTATTGTGTAGCATCATTTTGGTTCTAAGTCAAATGTTGGGGTGTGTGATCTTTTAGCACATTAACCCAGATGAACCCCGATTTCTTTATACTTTAAATTTAATAAGATTTTTGCTCGAAAGTGATCGAAACGTCGAAAGCCATATGCATTCCGTTTCATCACTTTTGTTTTATTATTAATACCTTCCAAGAAGCCGTTAGAATAACCAAAACTAAAGCTATTTAAGATTTCTACTTGCCAGTTTTTAAATGTTTGAATTGCTTTTAAGAAAGCTGGTAATCTTGTCTCTTCTACCTTACGGTAAAAAGCTAGTAATCGCTTCTTTACTTCTACGACATCATTCTTTGTTTTTGCCCAATCAAACCATTCACAATAGGCTTCCTTTAATTCATGAGCTACTTTTAATGTTTCAGACATTTCTGTATAGCGCTGTAAGTACCACTGTTGTTTTGGTGATAATTTAGATGTACGTTTATAAAACACATGACGCATACGTTTACACTTTGTGCGATTGTATTTGTCCCATTCTTTTTGTACTTGTCGGCGCACTTCATCCATTGCCCAATAGATATAACGGCTAAAATGAAAGCGATCTGCCACAATAACAGGTCGACCTAGCGCTTGACGAACAGCTGCTTTATAACTTGGATTCATATCCATGACCACTATTTCAACATCTGCTCCATACTGACTTAAGTAATTTTTTATAGTTTCTTTTTTACGATTCGGTAAAATATCAATCGGTTCGCGCGTCTCCGCATTCGCAATTATTAGCTGATACGTACCTGCATCTGTATCGCCTTTATACTCATCAATCGCAATCGCTTTTGGTAAACGTACACCCTCTACTAATTGTTTATTCGCTACCTTTTTAAAACGGCGAATGACCGTCGTAGTTGATGTGCCCAGTACTTCTGCAGCTTCTTTAAATGTTTTGGCTTTAATAGCACGTATACTAACTACTTGATTCCATTCTTTTGAATAACGTTGATATTTATCTACAAAGGGGGATTTTTCAGAGAAACGCTTTCCACAATTACAAACATAACGACGACGTTTATAGAAAAGAATAGTTAAACGTTCAAACCACTTTAAATGATTGATCTTTTGTATACGATAATCGTGAACCTTCGAAGTTTCTTTTTTACAAACTGGACATTGATGCGTACATTTAGGCAATTGTACATACAATGCGATTCGATCGCCTACTTCTTCTACTTTCGTAATCTCTACATCTTTTAATCCTGGGATATTCATGTTAAAATTCATTTGCACAGTTCACCTTTCTATTACTTGTTTCTCGACAATTCAAGTATATATAAATCGGTGAATCTGTGCTTTTTTTATGCGTGTAATTGTGTGAATACCCCAACAAATATTATAGAACCATAAAAAACAGCTACTGCATGTTCGCAGTAGCTGTCTCTTCTTATACATCATATTTTTGATGCATATCATCCGTATAACGATTATAACGCTTTTTATATAGTTTAAATAAATGTGTTACTAGCACTTTTAAAATGGCATAACCCGGAATCCCTAAAATGACACCTGGTACGCCAAATAAAGAACCAGCCGTTAATAACACGAAAATAATTGTAATTGGATGGATACTCAGTGATTTCCCCATAATTTGTGGAGAAATAAATTTCCCTTCAATGAGCTGTACAACCGTCCATACAATGGCTAGTTTAATAAGCATGAATGGCGATGTAACAAGAGCGATAATGACCGCTGGCGTAATGGCGATGACAGGCCCTAAGTATGGAACCACGCTCGTAATCATAGCAAGGAAGCCAAGCAATAAGGCATATTTCATACCGATAATTAAAAATCCGATAGTCACCATTGCACCTATGCACATGGACACTAAAATTTGTCCTTGAATGTAGGAACTAATTTGCTTGTCCATGTCTTGTAAGATTTCTGTTACTTCTTTACGCATACGTGGCGGACAAATTTTTATAATAAAACTAGGTAGTTTTTTACCATCTTTAAGTAAGTAAAATAATATAAATGGAACCGTCACTAATGATAGAACAATTCCAGTTAACGCTGATACGAATCCAGTAATTCCAGAGGCTACACCTTGTGCTAAATTCGCAGCCGTATCTTTTACCGTGTCCACCATATCTGTAGTAAAATTCTCTACCATTGAATCATAATTTAAATTAACTTTATCTAAGTACTCGTTGAGGCGTGCATTATTGAGAAACTCAGCGATATTTTGTGTAAATGCCATAAAATATCCCGGGAATTCCTGTGCTAAATTAGTAAACTGGTCTCGTAAAAACGGATAGACAAGTACTACTAATAACGTAATGATGCCGATCAGAATAATATATAGAAGAAAGATACCCCAAACCCTTGGGATCCGCCATCTTTCGAAAAGTCCCAATATTGGACGAAGTAAATAATACCCAATAATGGCTAATACCCCTGGTAGAATAACTACCTCAAATAAAACTTTTAACGGGGTAAATATAAAGGAAACTTTTTGGAACATAAAAATAACGCATGCTAATAATAATAATACAATCAGTGTAAAAAATAAGTTTTTACCACCGATAAAGCGAATAAACTTCGTTGAAAAGAAATTTGAACGCTCATCTGATCTGTCTTTTTCCATCTAATCACCCCAATACCAATCCTATATCCTTATTTTACAAGATGATGTTGGATTTTGCGAAAAATCACTCTAAAGGAATTCCTAAAAATTTACGTAAAAATTCTTTGTTTTTCTCCACATCCATAACAATTGAATCCCCGACACCTCTAAAGCTTTGGAAATTATAACTACCTTCAATTGGAACTGTTGCTTTTTCTATACTGACTTTACCTTTCGACACCATTTTCAGCACTTGTTGAACCTCTTCTGCTGATGAATAGTCCGTCGTTATATATCCTTGCGCTGCTCCAACGAATTTTGGTAAGTTCATCATATTTTGAGGTGATAAAACTTCATTTTTTAAGGCTTCGATCACCTTTTGCTGACGTGCTACTCGACCAAAATCCCCTTCAGCATCGTGACGGAATCGGGCAAAGCCAAGTAATTCTTGACCGTTTAAGTTATGAACACCTTGTTTTAATGAAACCCCGATATTTTCAGACATATCTTTATCTACATCGATTTCAACACCATTTGGCGCTAAAATATCTACAAGTGATTCGAAATTTTTAAAATCAATAATGGCATAATGATGAATCGGTAGGCCAAACATATTAGTAATCGTATCTTTTAATAATTGAACACCGTCTAAATAGTAGGCCGTGTTAAGCTTATAGGATTTATAACCAGGAATTTCTGCATAAATATCTCGCATGAGTGACACGAGCTTCATATCATTTGTTTTCTTATTCCACGATAATACCATCATTGTATCTGTACGTGATTTTTCTTCACCACGAGTATCGATCCCTAATAATAAATAGTTTTCTACATCGCCATTTACTGTATCGCCTTTGAAAGCCTCTTGGGCTACCTTTGTATCACTTGCCAATTTAAGTCCACTTCGATATTGCATTACGGAATAACCTGCAATCACGATGACTAAAAGTAATAACAATGTGAACAATGCTCGCCCTTTACGCAAGCGGCGTTTTTGTGGCCGCTGCGAGCGTCTTGAATAATCTTGCTCTTCCATAACTGTTAACTCCTCTATTTTTTATAGTAATGTAACGATTCAATCTAAGAAAGGTTCATTTTATAGTATGTTGCGAATCCTTTCAATAACTATTTTAAGGTTATTTTACACCCTTTTTGCCAGGAATGAACCAAATAATGCTATAATATTTTCACGACAGAAAGGATGATGAACATGATCGAGAAAGCTACGTTTGCTGGCGGTTGTTTTTGGTGCATGGTAAAGCCATTTGTTGAATGGGATGGTATACATAAGGTCACTTCTGGCTACATGGGTGGTCATATAGACAATCCTACTTATGAGGATGTCAAAAAAGGTACTTCTGGGCATTTAGAAGTAGTCGAAATTGAATTTGACCCTAGCGTTTTTAGTTATGAGCAGCTACTTGATATTTACTGGATGCAAATAGACCCTACAGATGCTTTTGGTCAATTCCATGACCGTGGTGAATCATATACGACGGCTATCTTTACTTATTCAGATGAACAAAAACGCATTGCAGAAGCCTCTAAGGAAAAGCTAGAAAACAGTGGTCGCTTTGATAAACCTATTGTAACCACAATTCGCGATGCTAAATACTTCTACCCTGCAGAAGATTATCATCAGGACTATTATCAAAAAGAGTCGGAGCATTATCAGAAAGACCGAGCACTTTCTGGCCGAGATCAGTTCATCACTGAGCATTGGGAGAAATAACTTTTATGAAATTCCATTTTGATGGACAAATCCCCTATTTAACTCAAGGTTTAGCCGTTTTCGAAATGGATTTTTTTTTTTGTTTACGTGTATAAAAAATAATGAACGGTCTATACTATTAAAGATTTCACTTTCAAATCCAATGACAAGGAGGGTTAACCCGATGAGTGGGGCTGACCGGTAACTCAGAAGGACCATCAAAGCTGAATGAAGCTAAAGCACAGTTTCTTAAAAATTTTAAGATCAATGCGGAAGCGAGGCAGTGTGTCATGGAGCACTATAAGTAAGTGAATCAAGCCCGGAATATTTATATTCCGGGTTATTTTTTTGTTTTATCCCCTCTCTAGTTATTCTTCATACGATAACAGCTAACTGACAAAACGTTGTTTACTTGCGCTTCCCTTTCGCACAGACGAAAACATGTTGTTGCTGTCGCACTGTCGCTTCGCTTTCACGCAAAAGAACAAATGCGACTCTAAGGTAATTCAGGACGCATTTATGCAGGGGTATAAATTTAGCCGTTGGATCTTATTCCTTTTTAAAAACGTGTATAGAAAATGATGAACGGTCTATACTATTTAAGATTTCACTTTCAAATCCAATGACAAGGAGGGTTAACCCGATGAGTGGGATTGACCGGTAACTCAGAAGGACCATCAAAACTGAATGAAGCTAAAGCACAGTTGTCTTAAAAATTTAAGATCAATGCGGAAGCGAGGCAGTGTGTCATGGAGCACTATAAGTAAGTGAGAATCAAGCCCGGAATATGTATATTCCGGGTTTTTTTATTTTGGTACTGTAGGTTCGACAAACCACCTCTTTAGTTATTCGTTATGGTAATTTATTTAATGGATATTTACGCTATTGTGAAAAATTGTACTTAAACAATTCAAGCGGTATAGTGAAGAAGGAACTATACCTAAATTCGAAAAATGAAAAAATTGAAAGTCAGACAGGAGCTAGATACAATGATAAAAGGTTTCGGGGGAATATTTTGGAGAACTAACAATCTTGATGTAGTAAAAAAATGGTACAGTGAAGTGTTGAAGATTGAAATGGAAAATTGGAATGGGGCAGTGATTAAACCTCAATTAGGAAATGAGACGATCTTTTCTTTCTTTACCGAAGATGACAGTTATTTTCCAACTGAACAACAAGTAATGTTAAATTTCCAAGTACATGATATAGACGAAACAATTAAGCATCTCGAACAAATTGGTATTCCACTTGAGAAGGAAAAAGAAATAAGTGAATTTGGAAAGTTTATTTGGATTAAAGATCCTGAAGGTCGACTAATCGAACTTTGGGAGAAATAGCAGGTTGTAATACTTTGCAAATATAAAGGAAGTGCCTAATTCTGTTGAATTAAGCACTTTCCTTTTTCTCTTTAAACTGTTTTCAAAAAAGACTGCAGTGCCTCGAAGAACCGCTCGCCATATTTTTCGAATTTTACTTCACCAATACCGCTAACATGTCGTAAATCTTCTAGCTCATTTGGTTTTTTGTCACATAAATCACGTAATGTTTTATCAGAGAACACAACAAATGGTGGTACCTTTTCCTCATCTGCGATCTCTTTACGTAATAATCGTAAATGCTCAAATAACGGATCATTGTCTACAAGCTTACGCACAGTAACAGCTTCTTTTCTCATGACTTGTTGATTTCCGAGTAGAACTTCTTTGCCTTCCTCTGAAACATAAATGGTTGGAAACGTGCCATGTTTAACGGCAAGAACGCCCTCAGCAATTAAAAACTCAATAAAGGTTGAGACATCCTTTGAGGAATATTGTCCTTTTAAAATGCCATAGGTAGACAGCCTTGCAAAGCCAAATTCTATGACCTTTTGATTTTTGGAGCCAATTAATACTTGGGCTACCATCGTCTTACCGAATTTTTGCCCCATCCTTACGACGCAGGCTAACACCTTTTGTGCATCTACCGTCACATCTTTCACTTCTCGTCCATCATTACAGTTACTACAACGACTACAAGGCTCCCCTGGTACTTCTCCAAAATACGTTAAGATGGCATTTTGTAAACAGCCTTCTGTATGGCAATAATCCACCATCGTTTGCAGCTTTCCTAATTCCTGTGCAATCCGTGTTTCATCCTGCGTCTGTTCAATTAAAAAGCGCTGCGTTTGAACATCACCTGATGCATACAGTAAAATACAAGCACTTGGTAAGCCGTCACGCCCCGCACGTCCGGCTTCCTGATAATAGCTCTCCATATTGCGTGGCATTTGATAATGAATAACAAAGCGGACATTACTCTTATCAATACCCATTCCAAATGCATTGGTAGCTACCATAATGCGCGCCTCATCTTTTAAAAAGCGCTCTTGCTCTGACATACGCATGTCCTCTGATAATCCCGCATGGTATTTTGCAACAGCTTCGCCCGAACGACTTAACAGCTCATAGATCGCGTCTACAGCCTTTCGTGTAGCCGCATAAATAATGCCCGCTTCATTTTTATTTTTCATTAAGTAATTTTTAATGTAGCGCTCTTTGTTTTCACCGATTAACACAGAAAATGATAAATTGTCGCGAGAAAAACCAGTAATGACAGTTGATTGCTCGTCAATGTCTAATAATTGTCTAATATCATCACAAACAGCTGGTGTTGCTGTGGCAGTAAGTGCTAAGACAGTTGGTTTTTGCGGCCACAACGTAAATAATTTTTGGATTGCTCGGTAGCTTGGTCTAAAATCATGCCCCCACTGAGATATACAATGTGCTTCATCCACAGCAATCAAAGGTACAGATAAATTCGATAATACTTGTAAAAAACTTGCACTTTCTAATCGCTCTGGCGCTATATAAAGAAGCTTTAAATATCCCGCACTAGCGAGCTGGATCGTTTCATTCACTTCTTGCACGGTTAATGTACTATTAATATACGCCGCTGGAATATTTGCAGCACGTAATGCTTCTACCTGATCTTGCATCAAAGAAATCAAAGGGGATATGACGACTGTAAGGCCATCTAGCATGAGCGCCGGAATTTGATAGCAAATTGATTTACCTCCGCCAGTTGGCATCACACAAAGACTTGATTGACCTCGTAATGTTTGTTCAATAATTGGTTCTTGTCCATTGCGAAATGAATCATAGCCAAAATGATGTTGTAGCATTTGTCTTGCTTGCTCCATCCAACTTTTCACTCCTCAGTTGTTAGACGAATAAGCTTATACTCGCCCTGTTCATTTTTATTTATTTCATATACCATCATAGAGTTTGCAAGTGCCTCTTGACCAGCAGAATTTGTTAGGACATATTCTGTTTTGGCACGAACAATCATATTTTGTCCTTCCATGCTGATATTTGTTATCGTCGTATCGGAAAAATATATTTGCGCTTTTTTGGAAGCGTAATAGGCAACCATATTATCCAGGGTGCTTTGTAAATCGTTTGACCCTACGAAAGAATTCATGACACTTGCATCTTGAACCTCAACAGCTGCTCTTAATTGCTTATGAAATGTATCTAAAAATAGCTTTATTTCATCGGTATTAAAAGCAAAAATGTTCTTTCCATATTGATCAATTGCTTGCTGGACGGCTTCCTTATTACCCTGTTCTATATAAGGATACAAGTTTTTGGCTTGAGTTAGTCTATTACTTGGCTTCATGCCACTTTCACACCATTCATCCAATAACATCACAATATCTTTAAATGGCAATATATACGGCTGTGACCCACCGTTTTCCTTACGTTTAAAATAGATGCCCACAAGTTTGCCATTCTCTGCTTCTAGAACAGGACTCCCTAAACGTGTATTTTGATTTGCATCTATGTAATAAGCTGCTACACTGTCACTATATTTTTGAATAGTGTGTGGTAAGCTATCGACATAAACAGCTAACTGATCTAATTCCCCATTATAAACGGTCGGTACCTTTACCGATACGTTATAGGAAACTTCTAAAATGGCTATATTATAAGCTGTCGATAAATAGTGAACTTCGGCTTCCTTCAGTTTATCATTATTAAATTGTACAAGCGCAGTTGGCTTTGAAGCGACGAGCGCCCCATTTGTCACAATATAAAGTTTACCATCCTCTTTTTTTACAATAATCCCTGCACCGATTCCGTTCTCCCCAACTACTTTTACTTCCGGAACAATTTTTTCTTGCTGCTTCGTCACAGCCTTTTCCGATTTCACATCACTCTTTTTACTTTGAACTACCTCTGCCAATGTTTCATTGCCACAGCCGGTTAAAAGTAAAGTTGTCGCTCCAAGAATGAGCATCTTTTTCCACATACGTTCACCAAAACTTTCTATCATTCAACTATGCCTTGGCATAATTGCGTCCGAAGGCTTTAACTTCTTTCAGTGGACGTGCTGAAAAATAACTTCAACCCGTATTCATCTCATCACCTATAGAGGTGGCAAGTTTCATTACTGAAAGTAAGTTAAACATCTTTCTATTCTATCATAAACAAGGTTACGCTACGTTTCAAGTTTACATAATAATATTATTATTTTAAATTTAATATTAAAATAAAGCTCTTGTCTTATGTTCAATTCGTTCTACCTATAAAAAACGACTCTTTATTATCTTTGCTATAGAAAATAACTTATCGTTTGCAGTTAAAATGATATAAAAAAAGATGCCTCCCGCTTCAATTACTGAGCTTGGAAGACATGTTGAGTTCAAGGTAGCTGAAAAAAGAACTTATTTTTAGTAGATCTATTTAAAGTTTTTTCGACAAGTGAATTGGAGACAATGTAGTGGGTCTTAAAAGATGTTATATCGTTTTCATGTTGATGTAAAGGTGGTTTTGAAGAAGACACCTCAATTAGATATGGATTAAAACCAAAATGACGTTTCAGTTGAAGATCTTTAAATAGTTTGAAATATGAAGTAATCATAATTAGGGAGAATGGTCGATTAAAATAAATCCAAGAAGGTAATTACTATTGTGGAGTTTGTCTTGTTTAATAGTATCTATCTTTCATTCTGGTACTAACTATGATAACCCGCTATTACTTTATTTACACGGTGGTCCCAGTCCCCTTCTAGAAAATAAATGGTAGGCTTCCCTTAAAAAATTATGTATCATTCCATATGCTGAACATCGAATCATGTTAGAACAACCTACCTTGTTTACTAATTATTACACCACTATAATAATGAACATCGTAAACTAATTATTTGTTTTTATATTTATTGTTTCCAGGTAGTTTCTTGATTGTATTCCATGCTTCAATCGCTTCTTCACGACTTTTCCCTTGGTTTTCCGGGTCAGAAAAAAAGTCACGGATGAATTGATTATATTCAAATTGGGGTGCAATGTTTTTCTTGTATGAAGGGTCTTTCTTTCGTTCCTCCTCTTTATTCCAAGCATCTACGACATCTCGATAAGTTTTTCCGATATTGTTTTTAAAATAGTTTTGGATATAGGTTGAAAAATGAAATTTTGGGAGTACTGTCTTAAAAAACGCCCTTACATTTTGACTACAACGATGACTTTCGGTAATGACTGTATCAAGACTTAAGTCTACTTGCTGTTCTATTTTTTTCGCTTTTGATTTTCTGACAGGCTTCTTAATCTCCCCTGTCTGCAGAAATGTTTCAATCCTATTGGCAATCTCTATTTTAGAACCAGAAGCACTTATTCCGTTCTTTCTACAAAAAGATTGCAATTCTTCCTTTAACCAATAAAAATCGTTAAAACTATCTACACTTATATCTTTCGTTAGTTTAGGTCTCATAAAATAGTCCTCCATTTCACTTCTTCCACATTATAGAACAATAGTTCCTATTTGGCAAAATCAATCATGAAAACAGCATAAAAAAACATGCGCGTACATTTGCGCATGTGTCCACATTATTTTTTCTTAAGAAAAATGATAGTAGCTATAATGCCTAGCATTAAAGTGATAAAAATTGCATAAGTAAATGTATGATTACCCGTCACATCATAGCAATAGCCAATCAGTATAGGGATAATGGCGCTTATCATGAAGCCGCCTGAAAGCACCATAGATGACCAGCTATTTGCTTCCTCGTCATTTCTTGCCTCATCCAATGGTAGTAATAGACCGATTGGAAATAAGCCGCTTAAGACAATACCAATTATGAATACCGCAATCCATAATAAAGCCCCTGAGCCTACCCATAGCAACACAAAGCCAAAAATACCAAAGACCCCCAAGGAGAAGAGCCAGCCGATTCGACTCGACCATTTTTCCATTAATATAGGGACCAAAATATTCCCAATCATTTGTACAATAGACATAAATGTTAGCATAGTACTTGCAGCGCCAAGGGAAAAGCCTTTATCCTGTAACATTGGTGCTAACCAGGACATCATAGAGAAGAACAAAGATGTTTGTAAGCCAAAGTAAATTAAAATGGTCCAAGCACGGACATTTTTCCACGGATTCCGTGCTACTTTTTCTGTAAATACAGCTGTCTCTGGTAGTTCTTGATTTTGTATTGTCAGGATCCATATACATAGAGCAATAATAGCAAGTATTGCCCAAGAGCCAAGTGCCATCGTCCAGCTCTCATGAAAATGATTATAAAATGGTAATGTTAGTGCCGCACTCAATGTTGCACCTGTTCCTATTCCAAATGAATAAATACCAACCACCGTAGTAAAACGACTCGGGAATTTTTTCTTAATATAGGCATTTAATATAGGTCCTATCAGTGCAATGGCAAATCCTGCCGCAAAGCTTGTGACTACAAGTAGTACATAACTTTCTTTTAAAAAGCGTAGACCATTTGCTATTGTTAGGATGATTATTAAGAGCGTAATAGCTGTTTTTGTTCCAAGTTTTCTTTGTAATGGGACTGCGAATGGTGCAAAGAGTCCCATACAAAACACCGGAATAGATGTTAAAAAGCTCATTTTCGTATTTGATATATGGAGTGATTCTAAAAGTACATTAAATAGTGGTCCTATTCCTGTGACTGCTGGGCGCATATTGAGCGCAACTAAGAAAATACAAACAACCACAAGTACCATGGAAACACGCCTTTGCTTTTTCTCCATACTTTCTAAAAACCTTCTCTCTAATTATGCGGTTAAAAATTCAACGAAATTTGATAAGACCTTTGAATTCTCACTATACTCTTTTACCATTTTTTCTAGTAATGGTCAATTTCCACAGCTATTACTAGTTGCAGGATATAGCTAGCACGATGTTGTAGACACACTAATCATACTTACATATTTTTAGGTGTGGCAATGCCTAATAATGCCAACGACTCTTTTAACACAATGGATACACATAGACAAAATGCTAATCTTAATTTTAATTGGCTGTCATTGACCAATACTTTATTTTGCGCATAATATTTATTAAATTGACGCGCTAATTGTAAAGCGTATTTAGCAATTTGTGATGGATCTGCTAGTTCAAAGGCGTTAGCAATTACTTTCGGAAACTGTTCGAGTAATAAAATAACAGGCCATGCTTGCTCACCTAATGGTTCGAGTGATACTTCATAACTTTGTGCATCTGCTTTTACCAAAAGAGATGCAATACGTGCATACGTATATTGAATATATGGCCCTGTTTCACCTTCAAAATTCATCATGTGCTCAATAGAAAACTCAATATCATGAACACGATCATTTTTCAAATCATTAAAAATGACCGCTCCTACACCAACCTGTTGTGCGATACTCTCTTTATGCATTAGATTTGGATTTTTTTCCTCGATATTTCGCTTCGCCGTAGCTATTGCTTCTGTTAGTACATCTGTTAATAGAACGATCTTTCCTTTACGCGTCGACATTTTTTTACCCTCTTTTAAAATCATCCCAAAAGGCACATGTTGCAAGTCTTTTGCCCATTCATACCCCATCTTCTCAATGACCTTAAATAATTGGCTAAAATGAAGTGACTGTTCATGCCCTACAACATAAAATGATTTTTTAGGGCCATATTGTTGTTTACGATAAAAAGCAGCTGCTAAATCACGTGTAGCGTAAAGCGTAGCACCATCAGTTTTGGTTATTAAGCATGGAGGCATATTGTCTATTTCAACGACATGAGCACCCTCGGATTTCACAAGCAGTTCTTTTTCTTCCAACTCCTTAACAACAGCAGCCATTTTGTCATTATAGAACGCTTCTCCAGCGAATGAATCAAAGCCAATTCCAAGCAATTCGTAAATGTTTTTGAATTCTTCGAGTGATGCATCTCTAAACCATTGCCAAAGAGCTAACGTCTTTTCATCCCCATCTTCTAATGCTTTAAACGCAGTACGTGCCTGTTCATTCAGTGAATTATCCTGCTCCGCTTCTTCATGGAATTTTACATAAATTTCTAGCAGTTCCTCTATTGGGGCAGCTTCAATCGTCTTTTGATCTCCCCACTTTTGATATGCGACGATTAATTTACCAAATTGCGTTCCCCAGTCACCCAAATGATTAATGCGAATTGCTTTGTAGCCGTTTTTCTCGGCAATATTAGCCAAAGCATTACCGATTACTGTTGAACGTAAATGGCCCATAGAAAAAGGCTTCGCTATATTAGGTGAAGAAAAATCCAGTACTATATTCCCTTTTGACTCTTGTTGAGTCCCGTATAAATTTTTCTCTTTTACAATTTTGCAAAGAACTTGTTGAGTAATCGTTGGCTGATGATAAAAAATATTGACATAACCACCTACTACTTGAATTTCTTGTATGAAATCGCAGCTTATATTATTTTTTATGTCGGACGCGATAGTGTGAGGGGATTTTCTTAGTTTTTTGGCTAATGTAAAGCACGGGAATGCCAAATCCCCTAATTCCAATTTTTTTGGTTTCTCCAGTAAATTTTGAATTTCAATAACTGACAGCACATTATTTAATGCCACAGCTATACTTTTTGCAATTTGTGTATTCATATTCATTCTCCTCCCGTTTTCTTGTAGACAAACAAAGTGTCCGGATTTTGAATTGTGCGCACAATTCATACTAAATGAAGATAAAAAAAGCCCTCGTCTCTAAAATAGAGACGAGAGCATAGTTATCCCGTGGTACCACTCTAGTTGCCATATAATATGACCACTTTCCATTGTTAACGGGGTGACTCCCCGATATTCTCTACTACTAATTCGAGAACCTTCTCCAAAGTGCGTTTCATTTATGGCTTCTGCATTAGGCTCACACCATCCCTAATTCGCTTTCCAGTAACTCCATAAACTACTCTCTTTATCGTCGAATTTATCTGTAATTTCAAAATATTTTACAGGAGTTCTTTTTTTTAGTCAACCGTCTTTTCATTTTTAAATAATTGAATCGATTCCAATGGAGCACTTAAAGTGATAGAGCATATTACGAATACATGAATGCGATAACTATAAGGAAAAGGAACATTCCCCACTAATTAGTGGGTATGTTCCTTTTCTGAATAATGGATGACATCAGCCATTATGGCATACAACTCTTTTAATTTTAGTTCCTTGTTTTCTGTTAATCTTTTTGCTAATTTTTCACTGATAATCCCTTTTTCAAGCAATACATCCCAGTTATTATCACTTGACTTGCCTACTAATACTTCCGTCAAGAATTCTGCAACTTCATCTCTTTTAATTGGGCTTTTTTCTTTTTTAGCTACTTTATAGATAACGACATCCAGCTTATCCTTTAGCTCGTTCATTTTCTCTGGACTAACACGTTGAACGCCCTCTTTTAGCATTTTCGCAAACTTAATCTTTGTTGCCATATCTTCAACATTTAAGTTATTCGAATAACCACCGACAACAAGACCGTAATTGATTAAAGTTTGAATAGATTTATCATACCATTCATCTTTATAAGGATAATCCATTTCAAAAGAATCTACAAAGGCTCCTTGGTTCTTCAAATCTTCCCGTAAAGTATTGATGAGTTTTTTGTCCTTGCTCAATGCTCTAAAGGTTACGTCTTCTTTAATCGCTAATGCTGCTGCTGCTCCCGCTGCTTCACCTGTCACCATACCCGTTGGAACGACACGTGCACTCCCCGCTGCAAGTGATGAATAACCTGCAGAACGACCTACAACAAGCAAGCCATCGATTTCTTTCGGCACTAAAGAACGGAAAGGAATGGCATATTGTTTTGGAGCTGAAATAACATATCCATAATCATGAGGCGTTTGCGCTTGTACATCAACTGGATACGCAGCTACGCCAATGCTATCCCAATGATCACTGTTCTTCCAAACATCAGACATCGGTAATTGGTATTCTGCCCAAATATGTCTTGTTTCGCGGACGTATAGTTCCTCCGGATAACTTACAACTTCTGCATTTTCAAAACCAGGAAACTTCTCATGTAAATATTTTAAAATATGTTCAGTCTCTTTCTTTCCTTTTTCAATTGCTTCCTGTTTGGAAAGTTCATTCAAACCATCGATTCCGAAAATTTGTAAAGCATTAATATAATATTCATCATCTACTTTTGCTAAATTCAAGCCTCGTAATCTCGTACCTTCTTGTACTGGCTTATAGTCATCATGAAGCTTTGTAAAGCCCCACATAACTGAATCATTTAGGTGAGCACCACCAAAAGTATTTGAGTTTGCTTCTTTTTTCACCTTATCCCAATCAACATTTTTTAAATGTAGCATCAAGGTAACAGCCATTCTCTTATCCTTAATACCAATATCTTCTCCACCCATGAAAAATGGAACTTTTGACATTGTAGCAAAATCAGCATCTTGTGTAGCATCAATGAATGTCTTGCCTTTTACAATATACGTACCATATTTATTTTTTAATTCTACTGATGTTAGCTGATTTGAATCAAGGCCGGCATTAACAACTTCGGTTTGAACAGAAAGCGTTAAATTCGGTTCTTCATCGACAAGCTTTTTAAAGGCAGCTTTCGCATCTAAAATTCCAAAGGCATCTTTCCCTCTAACTAGGTCGTGCCATTCTTTAAAAATACCCATACTGACTGGTCGTTTAGAGTCATTTCGAGGTATATCAAGGAAATTGAGCATTCCATACGTAAATAACCCACCTAATTCCTCACGCTTTTCTACTAAAAGTGTTTTTGCACCATTACGAGCTGCTGAAACTGCAGCAGCAACTCCTTCTGGCTCTCCACCAATGACAATTACATCATATTCGTCATTTATCGTTTTCGGAATTGGTTTTTCATAGTTTTTCACAAGTTTTTTATGTGCCATTTCACTTCTAATATCTGTTATAAAATAATAACTTCCTATACCTAGTACAATTACTACTATTAATATGGCTGATCTTATCAAGCCCTTACCCATAACATACCTCCGATAGATAAATTTTCCATATGCATCTCTTGTTTATAATCATGATCACCTTTTGAAAAAGTTGACATGACATATTTATATAGTTATTAACTGTTTTACATTTCAACGTGAGTTCGTAGCAAACCTAACAGGTCTTTACAGTCTAGGTACTTATCAAAATAGTTTTTCATACAGTAGATAAAATTGAATCCCACTAACATAACTTACCTTGGTGAGTTCAAGGTTTTTCATTTTCTATAACAAGTGGTACCATTTTTGGACGGCACGGCATGAAAATATGATGAAATAATAGTCATCTACTGACAGTTACCTATACTGATATTCGTAGTGGTAAATCTTTGGGGTTGGAATAGCAGCAGAATATCAACTTTAAGAACTAACCAAATGCATTTAACGCATATGCAACAATAAATATGTATGTATAATCTAAAACAAAAAAAGATACATAATCATTCTAGCGATATTGTAGCAATGAAGCAACTACAACCTATTAAATTGTTGTAGGTCTTTATGATTGTTTTTTCATTTTCCGACAGAAATCTCCATTTCAAGGAATATAAAGGGCAGTAAGATAATGAAAACCTTCGATTAAGAAGGTGTGCTTTGGAATCTCCCCCTTCTAAGAGAAGCGAAATTGGTGTAGTTCAATAAATTATCATTTTATACGATATATCATAATCTAATAGAAGGTATGAACGCATTTAAAAGGACAAATGTGTAAATGTATGTGTTCTATCGCAAAGCTATCTACCTCCTTCATGATCAAGCTTTTGATACATAGTTAGTTATTACTGTCCGTTTGCCACCAAATAAATCTAATTCCATTACTTCTGAATACACCAAATCACTCCCACCAATGACATGTCTGTATTTCTTGTAAAATAGAAGCAAAGCCCTCCTCAACACGGAAGGCAAAAGACTTATTTTTTATTTTCTAAATAATTACAGAAAGGACAAAGATGATCTCTATTTATAAAAATAGCACTGAACATAAATGACCATGGAATATCATCTGTACATCTTTCACATTTATCATAACAATAAGGTAATAAACCATTTTCTATAAAGACATGCCATTGTTCATCTGATAATCTTCCCGGTCCGTTTTTTATGGCAAGTATCGATATTTCCAACACTTCACCATCGTCAAATCTATTTGTACTAATTAGTTTCTCCACATAAGAAGTGAATTCAGATGGTTCACTTACTATTCTTTGTTTTAGCTCTCTATGCATAAAAACCCCTCTAAATTAAAGAAATTGAAAAAGACCAAGTCTCATTTTTTCGAGTACCTGGAATAAATCTTTCTTACTAAATACTTTCGTTCACAACTATTTGGATTTAATCATCAATTTGTTTAAAAAGCATTTCTACATTATCGTAAAATCTTAAATAAGCGTCATGTTCTCATTACTACATGTTCATGTATTATCAACCCTTTCTAACTCATCCGCCAATACCTCATTATGCTTTGCGTTTGCTACCCATAAGGACAAATGTTAAAAGAATAAATAAAAAACCATTAAAAAATGCATCTTTAATAATATATATTTTTCATTCCATACCATTTTATTCAGATACAAATGCACACCTAGTTAGGCTGTTAATGACCTGTTTAGTCTTCCAATGTACTTCATAGCTTATAATTGACGCTAAGACAGCCACTGAAATTCCTCAGGTAACACCTTGGATTATTCAATAGTTTGTATTACTTATCCTCTTGTGTAAATATTATATGGCATTTAAGGGATAATTTGTATAAAATAAAAATAGAGACACAAATTAATCTATCCCTCAGTGTGTATGTAACTATCAGATTGTAATACTCATACCGTTTGTATTATTTATTTGTCAAACGTTCTATCGTTCATCCTCTTACTTTTAAATAAGCCGTTGCCTAACTTACCCCAAAGCTTACATATTTCAAAAAATTTCTTCACTGATTCAAGATCATAATTAATTGTTATTTTTTTGCGTGTCAAATATTGTCTAATAAGTAGAATGTGTTTAAAAAGCTTTAGAGAAATAGATTGCGAGGTCTATATGAAAAAATCATTAAAAATTTCTTCAATTATTATTCTTGTTATTGTAGTCGTGTCTATAGTAGCTTTGCTATTATTTGGGCGTAGTAACCATAGTAATTTATCTGGAAGCGTTCCTGAAAAAATCGATCAATATTTGATAAATGAAAAATTTCAGGGTACTGTCCTAATCGCTAAGGAAGATGAAGTTTTATTTTCAAAGGGTTACGGACTGTCTGCCACTGATTTACCTAATAGCCCAAGCACGCTCTATCAGATTGCTTCATTATCTAAAACATTCACGGCAGTAGCAGTCATGCAACTAGTAGAAAAGGAACTTCTAAACTTAGACCATCCAATTTCGCAATACCTTCCTGACTTTCCGAATGGAGAAACTATTACAATAAGTCATCTACTAAGTCATACCTCGGGAATTCCGGATTATCTAAAGGAAAATTTTGATTACAGTAAAGAATGGAATCCAATTGATATTGTAAATACCGTTAGTGATTCTGAATTAGAATTTACCCCAGGTAGAAGCTTTAGTTATAGTAATACTGGTTATGTGATGTTAGGACTTATTATTGAAAAAGTCAGCGGACAGCCCTATTCAAATTATATAGAAGAGCATATTTTTGAGCCGAGTAAGATGATTAATTCTATGTTTACAGTTCCGGATGATTTACCGAAAGCGGAAGGACATATAGAGGGGAAAATCGGACCATTAATGCATAATTCTGCAGCGTATGCAGCTGGGGACATCATTTCTACAGCTGTAGATTTAGAACTGTTTGACCGAGCCTTGCGTAATCATGTATTGATAAGCAAAAAATCTTCTCAGCTGATGAGTATGACCCATGCTAAAAAGTTTCCGTATCAATACGGGTATGGTTGGTATACTCAAGATGTCATGGGGAAAAATGCTGTTGGGCATCCAGGAGGATATCCGAGTGGTTTTCATCATTATGTTACACGGCTAAATGACGAAGAATTAACAGTGATTGTTCTTAGCAATGAGATGACGGTGAATTCAAAAAAAATCAACCGTCACCTTACATCCATCGTTCTTCAGCAGCCAATTTGGATATGGGAAGAGAAACTTTAATGATAAAAGCCTTTTCTCCAGTTTGATTTAAAATAATTTAGAAGCCATTCTCACTAGAGAGGGCTTTATTTCATAAAACCTGTTCTTTACAATTGAGACGATTAAATACATAAAAAAAGTATATGTATTCACTTTTTATTAACATTATCCCCACTCTTATCCCACTCAAATATTTGACAATACATAACCAAACGTTGATTTAATAATGTTTATAGACTATGGTACATATTTCATGATATACTAGTGCCATTGTGAAAAAAGGAGGAACTTGCATGATTCAAGTAAGTAATGTAGGTCTTCGCTATGGCGATCGTAAACTATTTGAAGACGTAAATATAAAATTCACACCAGGGAACTGCTACGGTTTAATCGGTGCAAACGGTGCTGGTAAATCAACATTTTTAAAAATTCTTTCTGGTGAAATTGAAGCGCAAGAAGGACACGTATCAATGGGTAAGGACGAACGTTTATCAGTTCTTAAACAAAACCACTTTGAATACGATGAATTCAATGTATTAGATACAGTTGTTATGGGGAACAAACGTCTTTGGGAAGTAAAATCTGAAAAAGACGCTATCTACGCTAAAGAAGACTTTTCTGATGAGGATGGCATGCGTGCTGCTGAATTAGAAGGTGAATTCGCTGACCTAAATGGTTGGGAAGCTGACTCAGAAGCAGCAACATTATTAAACGGGTTAGGAATTGGCGACGAGCTTCACTATATGCTAATGGCTGATCTTGAAGGTTCTGACAAAGTCAAAGTATTATTAGCACAAGCTCTATTTGGTAAACCAGACGTTCTATTACTAGATGAGCCTACCAACCACCTTGACTTAAAAGCAATTCAATGGTTAGAAGAATTCTTAATTAACTTTGAAAATACTGTTATTGTCGTATCCCATGACCGTCACTTCTTAAATAAAGTGTGTACGCATATCGCGGATTTAGACTTCTCTAAAATCCAATTATATGTTGGTAACTATGACTTCTGGTATGAGTCTAGCCAATTAGCACAAAAAATGATGGCAGACCAAAACAAGAAGAAAGAAGAAAAGATTAAAGAGCTACAAGCATTCGTTGCTCGTTTCTCTGCGAACGCTTCGAAATCAAGCCAAGCGACTTCTCGTAAGAAAATGTTGGATAAAATCGAGCTTGACGACATTAAACCTTCTAGCCGTAAATATCCATTCATCAACTTCCAAACTGGACGTGAAATCGGTAACGATGTGTTAACAGTGGAAGGTCTTACAGCAAGCAATGAAGGCGAAACACTATTTAAAGATATTCGCTTTTCAATGAACAAAGAAGATAAAATCATTTTACTTGGTAATCCAATGGCCAAAACAGCTCTTCTTGATATTCTAATGGATGAAAGAAAAGCAGATGCTGGTACGTTCAAATGGGGCGTAACAACTTCTCAAAGTTACTTCGAAAATGATCACGATAAATACTTCGAAGGTTCAGAAAAATCATTAGTTGAATGGTTACGCCAATATTCTCCTGATGATGAAACAGAAAGCTTCTTACGCGGCTTCTTAGGTCGTATGTTATTCTCTGGTGAGGAAGTAAAAAAATCACCTTCTGTACTTTCAGGGGGAGAAAAAGTACGTTGTATGCTATCTAAAATGATGCTTGCTACAGCAAACGTTGTTTTACTAGATGAACCAACGAACCACCTTGACCTTGAATCTATTCAAGCACTAAATGAAGGACTTATGCGCTTCAAAGGTGCGATGCTGTTCACATCTCATGACCATCAGTTCATTCAAACAATTGCGAACCGTGTCATCGAAATCCGTGAAGACGGCACAATTTTAGATAAACTATTAACTTATGATGAATTCCTTGAGTGGAAAGATAGCCAAGGCTTAAGCTAATATTAGAAGGGTTCTCCTATTCAAAAAGGAGAACCCTGTTTTTTTATAGCTATAAAACACACTTTTGCTTTCCTTGTAAAAATAATGTCCACGATTACTTTGTCGATGTTGTCATTGCCACTTCCACTTGAGTATCTGACAGTCGTTCATTTTCTTGTACTTTCTCGACAGTTTCTTCATATTGAGTGATTATCCGTGTATCAGGCGAAAATACTGCAAGTAGCAGTGATATTAGAAGCCCGGCTATCATCAATCCACCAAATAAGTACGGTGAAGCCCCATACTCTGTTGCTAAAGAAGTCCATAGCATTGGTCCAAAACCGACGATTGCTGCAGCGATTTGATAGCCAAAGGATAGCCCCGTATAGCGAACATTCGCTGGGAATAATTCAGAAAAGAACGTACCTTGCGTCGCGAAAATGGCTGCCCATACGACACCAAGTAATACGACTTGTAACATAAAGAAATACGTTGAACTAATCGGAATCATCACGAAATAAGGAATTGCAAGCAGTAACATTGTAATAAGGCCACCAATATAAATTTTCTTACGTCCTATAAAGTCTGAAAAATAACCAACTAGTGGAATTGTTACTATCATTGTTGCACAGCTTATTGTTAAAGCAAATAATGCAACATCCCTTGTGTAGCCAATATACGTCGTCACATACACTAAAATAAATGACATTAAAAATACATTAAAGAATCCGTCCCCTATTTTTAATCCAATAATGCGGAAAATGTCTTTTTTGTTATATTTAAATACTTGGACAATTGGTATCTTTGCTAGTTCACCATTGTCTTTTTTGCGTTTAAATTCAGGTGTTTCTTCAATCCCACTTCGAATCCATATCGCTAATACGATTAAAACTGCACTAAATAGAAATGGTAAACGCCATCCCCAGGCCATAAATTGTGCTTCGGTCGTTAATGAAGAAATAAGTGTAAAACTAAATGTCCCTAAAACTAAACCGATTGGAACACCAAGCTGCGGAATAGAACCAAAAAAGCCACGCACACCTTTCGTAGCCGATTCGGTAGCTAGTAACACAGCACCTCCCCATTCACCCCCAAGTGCAATCCCTTGAATAAGTCGCAAAATGACTAATAGCGTTGGCGCGAGTAACCCTGCTTGCGCATAGGTAGGTAATAAACCGATCAAAAAAGAACTACCGCCCATTCCAATTAACGTGAGCATAAGCGAGGCTTTCCTTCCGACACGATCACCCATATGTCCAAAGATTAAACTTCCAATTGGTCGTGCCGCATAGCCAGCTCCAAACGTAGCAAATGCAATTAAAATCGAAATTGCTGGATTAGTCGAAGGGAAAAATAGCGTTGTAAAAACTATCCTGTTGCCGTACCATACAAATAAAAATCGTACCATTCAATGATTGAGCCTGCTAAACTTGCTAATAATACTTTCACATTTTTCATATAGCCCCTTCTCTCTACATTCAAATTTTTATTTCATTCGCTTTACCTAAAAATAGCGTTACGTAAAACATGCTTTTGAATTTTGCCGACTGGTGTGCGAGGAAAATCTATCACAAATTCAATACGATCCGGCACTTTAAATTTTGCGAGACGTTCCCGACAATGTGCAAGCCTCTTCACTAATTGCAGAGCGAGTAAACATGATCCCCTTTTTTAATGCCCAGCTTAAGAAGTGCATTACTAAAGCATAACTTCCTGATAAAAATCCCCATTATTTTTTCGACATACATTCCGTTACGATCCTCAAACCGCATAAAACTTTTTTCAGGCTGTTGCGCAACTCTCTCCCTAAAAGAGATCCATGATCTACACCCCTTTTGAAATAGTTTCATAGACTATAGCCTGTATATTAATCGTCAAGACAAATAGTTGTCAATATTATTTCTTAATATTCAGAAAACAAATTAATTACACAAACGAGTATTATGCTAAAGTTAAGTAGCAAATATAGTGGAAATAAGGTGATGTAGAAATGAAAATGACAAGAAAACAACAGGCTCAAGAAACGAAGAAACATATATATTTAACAGCGCTTACATTGTTTCAAACGAAAGGCTTTGATCAAGTAACGGTTGATGAAATTGTTCAGCAAAGCAACAGTTCAAAAGGAGCATTTTATGGTCATTTCTCTTCAAAGTACGATATTTTCCTAGAAAAATTTAAAGAAATTGATCATTTTTATGAAGAATTTACGACTACTTTGCCCGTAAATCTTACCTTCAAGGAAAAGGTAATCTCATTAATTGATGCACAAATGACATATTTAAAAGATGATTTAGGAATGGATTTAATGCGGTCTGTTTACAAAAGTGGCTTAATTGAAAACGAAAGAAATTTCTTTTCTAATTCTGAACGCAAATTGTATAAAATCTTGCATTCATTTATACAAAAGGCAATTAAGGATGGTGAATTATCTGTACAAATAAATGTGCAAGAAACCGTCATTTACATTACTCGTTGTATGCGAGGTTCTTTATATGACTGGTTAGTTTTTGGAAAAAAATTTGATTTGTTACACGAAAGTAAAGGCTTTATTGCAATATTTTTAGATGGTTTGCTATTAAATAAGGATCGTTAAAAATTTGTAGCCTATATCCAATTCTACTTTAAACAAAAATAGGCACTTCCTATTTGGATTGCCTATTTTCTCGTTATATGTAATTGTTTTTCATTTTCACAAAAAATAAAAAAGACAGATACATTGAGTATCTGCCTAATACGTCTACTTTTGCATGTCTTTCGTTGGTCCCATTACGCCTGGTACTGGTAAGCCTGCTTGACGAAGTAGCACTGTCATTTGTCCACGGTGATGTGTTTGATGATCGATTAGTACACGTAATAATGCACCTCTAGCAATTGGTCCCGTGAAGCCTTTTACTTCTTCCAGCAAGTCTTCATCTGATAGCTTTGCAGCTTCCTTTTTCACACCATTTGCTAGTTTTTCGTAAGCAGCTACAATCTCAGCCGCTGTAGATGGAATTGGATCTTCTTGACGAATCATCGGCACCTGCAAACCTGCTAAATAACTGAAATAACCAGCAGCACCAACTAAATGCCACCCTAACCAGCCTAATGTGCTGTGACCTTCTACGATGCTTTGCTCTAGCTTTTCATCTGTTACAGCCTTTAATACTTGAATTGTGCCTTGTGCTGATGCTGACCACTCATTTAAAAAATCATCTACTTGTCGATACATCTATACGCCCCCCATTTTCGTAAATTCATCTCTATCATATTAAATTAGAGACTCTCTTACAAGTTTCTAGCTCAGTTTACATAATATAATTATTTTAATTACAATTGCTTTTCTAGCTAACACATCCTTTTGTCCAGTATACCTAGCAAATAGATTACTCTTGTAAACTGGTTTTCATAATATTCGTATAACCTATAGACTTCACGTATAATGAAAGTAAAGAACTAAAAAGTCTCACTGTAAAATAGCAAATAACTTGAACTATTCAATCACCCCTGACTTCTTTTAGATTACACGCTATAAAGGGTACAATGACCACAATGACATATTCCGTATAGA
The DNA here is from genome assembly GCF_056322905.1 of Lysinibacillus sp. G1-3. Lineage (NCBI taxonomy): Bacteria > Bacillati > Bacillota > Bacilli > Caryophanales > Bacillaceae > Lysinibacillus > Lysinibacillus sp. G1-3. Next base: position 108,710 of record NZ_JBWHYQ010000002.1, on the reverse strand, counting down.
AGACATGATATTGACACTAATATGGAACCGTTTGGCATTAAACCTACCCTACAAAAATTGCATAAGAATTACTTCACAGGCGTCCTGCTTGGGCGCTTTTCATTTTGAGTAAGGAGGACTTTTATGAGTGACATACATAGATCAACAACAGATGAAGATTTGTCAGAAGAAGAATTGATTGAGCTTGTCCTCGCTGAACAGGAAAAAGCGTTAGCACAAGAACAAGAAGAACGCCTCAAAGGTAAAAAGCCCAAAAAACAAAGACCGATTGTCAAATGGATTGTCTGGAGTATGGCATTTGTGTTATTTTTGAATACATTTGCACTTATCTTTCAAATTTACTCCATTCCAGCGATTGAATTTTTGAAAGTGTCTGCTCGGTTATCAACGCAAGAAGATATAAAAACATATAAAAAGGCTGTTGTAGAGATCTCTACAGGTTCTAGTAAAGGTACTGGTTTTGTTATTTCTTCAGATGGACTTATCGTAACCAATGCACACGTTGTAGAAGATGCACAATCATTACTCGTTGTTTTCCCTGAGGAAGGATTAATGGGTGCCAAGATAGTGGAAAGTTACCCCGACGTAGATTTAGCATTATTGCAAGTATCCGGGAATGATTTACCCTCCCTTTCACTTGCTAATAATCCGAGCTATAGCAAAAATGAGCCTGTCTATTTCATTGGTAATCCACTAGCCTTTACGGGCATCGCAAATGAAGGAACATTACTGGAATCAACATACCTAGAGGATTGGCAGGAACCTGTTATGATGATGGATGCACCTGTTTATCGAGGAAATAGTGGGAGTCCTGTCATAAATGCTGATGGTGAGGTTATCGGGATTGTCTTTGCAACTGCGAAAAAAGATCCATATGGCCGTGTCGGTTTATTTATACCGGTTCAGGTGCTACAACGTATATTAAATAAATAGACCAATGGCTAAATACGGTTGAAAATATAGTTGTTCAATTTTTGATAGTTAACTACACTACACAATGCTAATTAGTTTATTTTATACATTATTTAACAAGTAAAGCCGTCAGTCCTTTATATAAAAATGACCTCCATTACAGATAGGAAGGTCATTTTTTTGATTAAACTTAATTTCCTGTTTGAGAAATTTCACTAATAATATGGCTAAGAGCTTCGTTTATTGGTGTAACCGGGCGACCAAGTAATTTTTCTAAATCGTTACTTTCAATTTCTAAACCACCTTCTCGAATACCTTTTTGCGTGTTTACGAGCATAGGAAGGTATGCTTCTGGTACTCCTGCACCTTTCAAAATGTCCGCATAAGTAACATCATCGACTTGTTGTAGATGGATTTCTTTCGCTAATACATCTCCAAGGACAGATACTAATTCCTCTTGCGTCTTTAGCTTTCCAGAAAGCTCGTAAATTGTATTCTCGTGTCCTTTCCCAATCAATACATTTGCTGTTGCCTCCGCTAAATCTTGTCGAAGTACCCAGCCTACTTTTCCTTTTCCTGCTGATGTAACCCAATGTGCTCCTACCATCGCGCCCTGTATGCTCCCAATTTCATTTTCAAAATACCAATTGTTTCGTAAAAATGAGTAAGGAATAACTGTTTTCAAAATAGCTTCTTCTCTGGCTCTATGAGATGAAGCGAGGAAAAACTTACTTTCACATGCATTTGTTACACTAGTATAAGCAATAAATTTTACTTGAGCATGTTGAGCAGCGGTTACGGCATTCGTATGCTGTCTCATTATTGTTTCATCATCCCCAAACGTAGATATCATTAATAGTCGATCAATTCCCGAAAAGGCAGCATCTAATGTTTCTGGTCGATCAAAATCTCCGTGTCGAACTTCTACTCCAAGAGCTCGAAATCCTTCTGCTTTCTCAGGATTTCGAACACTAACGGCCAACTCACTTGCCGGTACAGCTTTTAATAATGCTTCTACAATCTTTGACCCTAATTTTCCGGTTGCACCTGTAACTAATATTTTCATTTTTTCCCCTCCAATTAAATTTTCATTTTGAAAAATGAAATCTAGGTATATACTATACTCCACAGTCTCAAAAATAAAAGTAGGCATTTTTTTATGACATAGTCACAAAAAAAGTACCTAATGAGAGAAAGGAATATCAATCAATGGCTCGATTTAATTTTCAAGGAGAACCACCTAGCGAAGAACAAGAAGAAGTATGTTCTTTGACACTTACTCAAAATGTAATCGCTGGAAGATGGAAAATCACTATTTTATGGTATCTAAGTCGACGAACAAGAAGATTTAATGAACTTCAAAGGTTGTTACCAGGCATTTCAAAAGGGATATTAACAAGACAACTGAGAGAGTTGGAAGAGGATGGAATGGTTCATAGGGAAGTGTATAAACAAGTTCCTCCTAAAGTGGAATACTCGCTAACAGCACAAGGGAAAAGCTTTATACCCGTATTGCACACTATGGGTGAATGGGGTAAAAAATATATGGAGAAAAAACAACAGGAAAATAATTAGTCCAAACTAAATTATTTTAAAAAGGGCATGTCTGAAAAGTTCTATAAGAATTCTAGCATAATTATCAATGGTAAAAATCCACTTCACTTTTCGTGGGTAAGACATGTGCTCCTTACGCTCATTGCCAGGTCTCGTGTCCTAGCATCTCGCAGGATCTATGCTCTATTTATTACAGATATTCTTTGACAATCACATATTTAGACAGCCCACCTCTTTTCTCTCATTTGTAAAAAAAATTTATAAATAGATCTAATTGGTCCAAAAAAACACTCTTTAAATGACTTTTTAATTTACATAATAAAATTATTATCAATAAATGTATTGTTCATTTCTCATCGACTAAATCTATTTGAATACAAAAAAAGACATCCTATTGAAATAGGATGTCTTAAGTTTAACGAAAGTAATTTTAATTACTGAGAATTAAAGTTTAGTTACGTTAGCAGCTTGTGGTCCGCGGTTGCCATCTACAACTTCGAATTCCACTTTTTGACCTTCGTCAAGAGTTTTGAATCCTTCTCCTCCGATAGCTGAGAAGTGTACGAATACGTCGTTTTCGCCTTCTACTTCGATGAATCCAAAACCTTTTTCTGAGTTAAACCATTTTACTGTACCTTGTTTCATTTAAGAAAACCTCCAAAAAAATAAAAGTGAACAATATGTAATTTCTTCAGCGAATGAAAAAATTCACATATTACAAAGAGTACCGTACTAACGCGATCACTTTTTGTAATATGTGAATTCATGTTTCCGGTGAAGCAATTAAATTGTTAACCTAAGTATAACCATCATTCATAATTTTGTCAAATAAAGAAAAATGTTTTTTTTAAAATGTCAAAATTTTATTTCTATGACTCAGATTTCAAAGTGATAATACCGTGATAAATTTGTACATCATCATCACAAGCTTCGCAAAAAGCACTTTCATCCTCTGACCAAAAAGCCCAAAATCCCCCTTCCTTCGTTACTTCATTGTCATATGTTGATCGGAAGTGTTGCAGTTTTCTTTGTAAAGCTGATTCAAATTGCTCTTCTGTTTCAAAGGTTTCATTTGTTTGTATAAAAGCCTCCCAGCCTTCAAACTTCCACCAAGGCTCATAATCAGCTTTCATGTAAATGATTGTATACATATTTGCCACATTCCCTGCTGTAATAAGATACTTTCATTTTAGCAAAGACATTTGAAATGTCTATTAATACACACTTTAATATGCTATTATTACCTTATTATTCATAATTTTTGGAGGTATTTTTTTTATGTTTTCAAGTATTCGACCTAAGGCCGAACTCGATGAATTATTAAAGCGTGGTACAAATTTAAATGCTACAGGCCGTTTTAATAAAACACTAGCATTTAACCATTTCAACTCTCAAGATGAAGAGAATTTAAAAACTCTTTATAATAAATTAAACGATATCACGCCTTCAATGAACGCTATTTTTAATAACTATTTAAGTGAAATCTCTCTCTCCACTGAGCTAACGATTAGTGAAGAATATATTAATCGATACTTAACTCAATTTTTCTTAGCTACTCGTGATGATGAATATGTAGATGAAACCGTTAAATTTTTCAATTTATTCAGAAAAAATCAATATGAGCCAGGTAAGTTAATCGTCGTCTTCAATCAATTTGCATTTTATATTACTACATACATACTACATAATTTTGGTTTGAAACCTAATAAGGCATTTGAATACATGAAATCCTTCCAATCTGCAGTCAATGTTGATCAGGAATTGCTCGTTGAAGTATTAACAGAACGTACAATTGAAAATGTAGTTGCTGAAATTTCTTCTTTAATGGATGTTAACGCAAAAATCATGTATATGAAAGATTTAGTATTTAGCTTAGATAAGCAAAATGAGGAAATTCAATCCTCTACCGCAGCAACTGAAGAAATTGCCGCTTCTATTAATGAGGTTGCACGAATGTCTTCACGTATTTCAGAAAAAACAACTGAATCTGTTGATCACGCCGTACAAGGAAAAAATGCCATAGAGCATGCCCTTTCTGAAATCTTTAAAACTGAAGAGACATTTACAACGATTGTTGAGTCCTTTTCAGAATTGCAAAAGCGGGTAAATGATATTGAAAATGTTGTAACGTTAATCAACCAAATTGCCGATCAGACGAATTTACTTGCTTTGAACGCTTCTATTGAGGCAGCACGAGCAGGTGAACATGGAAAAGGCTTCGCCGTAGTTGCACAAGAAGTTCGAAAGCTCGCTGAAGGCACAGTATCAGCGCTTAGTGAAGTCTCTACAAATGTACATCATTTAAAGAGCTATTCAAATGATGTGTCAATCTCGATTACGGAAACGACAGAGATTATAAAAGAAGCAACCGTTGAAGCTAAAGAATCGTTACCATTATTAAATGCGATTGTTAGTGCTATTGAAGGTATTAATCTGGATGTTACAAATACAGCGGCGATATCAGAGGAGCAAGCTGCAGCTATTGATGAAGTATCCGCAAGAATGATTGAGATTTCTAGTCTTCAAGATGATATTCGCGATTATAGCCATAACACATCTAGTGATATTCACGCATTAGGGAAAGAAATTAATCGATTCCGAAATGACATTATTGCGAATAATAATGTTCAGCTATCATCTATAGCACTATTACAATTATCAAAAGCCGACCATATTTTATGGAAATGGCGAATTTACAATATGTTCCTCGGTCTTGAAAACGTCCAACCAAGTGATGTTTCATCGCATACAGATTGTCGACTCGGTAAATGGTATACATCTGCTCGCTCAGTAGAACGTTTTGGGCACCTACAGGATTATCGTGATTTAGATGCATATCATTTACATGTCCACGAATCAGCGAAGTTAGCAGCGGCAGCTTATAAGGCTGGGAATATCGAACAAGCTGAAGTTCATTTAAAAGAAGTAGATCAAGCTTCTAAGCAGGTTCTTTATTATATCAATAACTTAATTGCCTATTTAGAACAAGAACGTGTTATGCACTAAGCACAAAGGGGGTACTTCCCCCTTCACTAGGAGGTGTAAGCTTGAATAAGCGAGCGCTAATTAAATTTTTCGGTGACGTTTATGGGACTGGCTACCGCTTTTTCATTAAACAAAAAGCAATTGAGCTAGGATTAAAAGGTTACTGTAAACTTAATGATCAAGAACAAATTGAGGTTGAAGTAGAAGGATCCAAAAAAGCGATAGATGAATTTTTAGTCTTTGTTCAAAAGGGTGTTAGCCCACAAGCAGATTCCAATTCGTTTGCATTAGAGCTTTTTGATGATTTAAAAGGCTATGCACGTATGGACTCAGACATTGTTTAATCTGGCTACTCCTTTTTTTGTAGCGTCATTATAGCTAGCTATTGTGGCCAATGAATGAATTCAGTGACGTTGCAGGCGCCAAATTTTAATTTTATTAATTAGGATTGGGAATAATACCCCAGTCCTTTTTATTTTCCCCTTCCATAAAAACCGCTGATGATTCATTGATTCCCCCCTATTTCGATTCCTCTTACTTTTTTAACACCTAATTTCAAATCATAGTTTTGACTTCTTTTGATATATCTTTTAATAACGGAAAACTTGCACTAACAAGCATTAATTTCTAAAGTGGTTGCATATGCCACTTCCCTATTCTGCTGCCCTAATGTATTGGAACTCGTTTTTAGCTGTTCTTGATGATTTTTCATAAATTTTCTTGATTCATCATAAAATAGAAAATATTTGAACAAAAGAGAGTAAATGCAATAACGGATTTCATGGATAATAACAGAAAGAACGGGGTGATTTACATGAAATTTATAAAAAAATTAAGTGTGATCGGACTGTCAGTATGTATATTGAGTATCGTCTTTTCTTCAGCCAGCATGGCAACAAAAATCGTTACAGATGAGCACCAGAATTCAGTAAACGAAAAAAATAAAAATGAAATTCATAATTACAAAAACAACTCCGCCAAAATATTAGCACAAGAAACAAAAACGGTGCTCATCAAAACAACAAGAGAAGATAAGTCATTATTAGAGAAAAAAACAAAAGAATTTGAAGAAAAAATGAAAATGGAACAAATAGCCTTAATAGAAGAGGGATTGAAAAAAGCAACAACGCTGCAAGATGTAGAAAAGGTAAAAAGTGAAGCAGCTAACTTATTAAAAAAAGAAAAAGAATTGTTTAAAGAAGAAAGTAAAAACTATGTAAAAAAAGTGACTGATACGGAAAAAGTGAACTTAGCGATGATTTCAAGTTCATATAAAACGATAAATGATGACTTTTTCACCTTTAACAAACACAGATTTTATTACTACGATGTAGATAAAAACGAACTGCTTTCAAATGATAAAGTAAATACTATAGAAGAGGTAAGAGCATTTGAAAAAAAACATAAAGAAGATACAATTGTAAAAGATAATCCAATCAACACTTTAATACTGTTCATTCTCCTTGGATCGTTATGTATTATTCCTCTTATCATAAGCAATAGACAAAAAAACAAAGCATGAGCTTTGTTTTTTTATTTGACCGTATTCGTTTTATGGAGAAATTAATACGTCATTTAAATGATTGTATTTTGAATCTCTCTCGCACTCGCATTAAAACCCTTGAGTCTTTAATTCTCTCAGCTATATGAAGGGATATCACCTTTAAGAGTGATTTCATTAATTTTATCCATTAAATGAGATGTTGCCTATTGGACAACTCTTACTCTTAATTGATTATTTGTGCAGATAAACTATAAAACCTCTTGCTTTTTCTATTATGTGTTGTATTTGTTGCTGCATGTTCTCATTCTTCTTTTTTTCTATGTTTTATTTAGTCGCTACCGCATTTAAAAGTAATTGTTTGTTGTGATCAGACATAACACGCCATTCTTTAACCGTTACTTTCATTTGCCTCCACATCCTTTCAAATGTTTGCTTCCAAACACTGTATGCCATTGTAGGCGCATATAGGACACTTCGTCATTGATTTATAATCTGTGGTAATTTATATGGCGCTATTTCAATCTTTATATAAAAATGAGGTCTAACACTTCTTGATTGCGGAAGTCTCTATCTGACTTTGCTAGCAAAATTAAAAGCCACACCTTGTTAGATGTGACTTAGGATGTTATTAGTTCGGATCAAAGCAAAGCTAATGTTAACATCTTACATACTTACGTTTGAAACCGATTCTTCCTCTATCCATTTCTTTTTGAATATTTTCGTAAGCATTTAAAAAACTTGTTTTTTTGTTGTCCCTTTTAAGTTCTACTACACCTGTTTCCTTTGCGGTCTCGATCGCCTTTTCATGTAGTGGCAAATACGAAATCCCAACTGTGGATAGAAAATTATTCATAGCAGATTTTGTTCTCCCTGGTGAATCGTGAATTGAACTTTTCACCATATCAAGCATATTGGAAATCTTGCTTTCAGAAAAATCTTTGTCTTTGCGATTCCCTAAAAGCCAGCAGTAGCAACTCCAACCCGCTGACATTTTTAGCTCGTCCCCACTTGCAATCCATTTATCAGAAACCTCTTGGGCAATATCTGACTCTGATAATGTTACTGCCACTACATAATCAGATAGCATATAAAAATACGCTCCATCTATCCAACGATCAAAATCCGATTCAGTCATTGCTTTTGGGTCTGCAATAATGCCTGCAAAATACATTGCATCATAGTTACCTGTAGCATAAAGCTCTTCAGCTAATTGTTGATTTTTTTTTATTTTCTTTGCAATGGGTTTCATAGCACCTGTAGCAACACCAAAAAGAGGCTCATGCGCACCATTGGATATATACATTTTTTTAGATCGTTCCTTACCGAGGGCTTCAAGCTCCTGCATAACAGTTTCGAAATCCATAGTTTTATACTTCCCTTCTTATTACTCTATACTTCTCAAGTATACATAGTGGCCTTTTTACAATTTAATTAACTAAGGTTCTGAAATTACTTTTTGAATCTGCTCATTACTTTTATCCTTACTCAGTCCTCCATGGTAACAAATCACAGATTCAATGTCGAGTTCTAGGTATTTCTTCAAAGAGTTTCAAGCTTCATCTATATCAAGTGCTGTCGGTATATGAATTCCCCCAATTATTCCGTTTACACTGTATATCGAATCTCCAGCAATTAGTGTTTTACTTTCTTTCAAATACAAGCTGATATGGCCAGGTGTATGCCCTGGAGTATGAATAATGCGAATCCCTCCGCAATACGGTAATACTTGACCATCTTTCAAAATATCATCCACCTTGCCCTTTGGTAGTTCCTTTAGGTGCCCATCCTTCAACAGAGTTAAATCCCCTTGAATATATGGCTTATCCAGTTCATGAGCATATACTTTAATAGTATTTCCATACTTCTGTAATATATCAGGAAGACTACCTATATGATCTAAATCTTGATGCGTCAAAATGACAACTTTTAATTTGTCAAACGGCACTCCTACCTTTTCCATAGCCACGCGTAAATCTTCCATTTGTCCAGGGAATCCAGTATCTATTAAAAAAGCCATTTCTTGATCCCATAAAAGAGTTGGATGAATAATATGTCCATGAAATTCAATATGGAGCATTTCTCCGCCCTTCGATATTTTCATAACTTTGGTCTCCTTCCAATTAGACTTTTTGATATTACAGTTGGATTTAATTACAAAATAAGTTAAAGAAATGAACCACTTTTGTATGTATACTGCTTATACTATTCATGATCACAAAACCTACTATTACATACAATAATATTATCTTCTGCTATATGCCCAAAAGTTCCTGCCAATATGGACTAATACCGAACAAAATTGTTTAACTTCCTTCAGTAAGTGAGTTACGTAGCGAAAGAGAAAGCGGGGCGGGGCGAAAACGAAAGCGAAGCGAAAGCGGGGCGTCAGCGATGTTGACAACACACGACTAAGTGACCAACATACGTTTGTTTCAAATCCTCTAGCGGATGTCACTCATAAGGAGAATAGTATAAGGTTCTTGTGCTATGTGTTGTCTCCTGCAAACAATAAATGTTTAGTCATTTTAAATTATTTATCTATCTACAATCAATGAATTTCGAAAGTAAACTCCCACGCGTATTGGCTTGCTTGCTTTCGCGGGTATTTGCTCTCCTTCCGCGGGTATTCACCTTCCTTCCGCGGGTATTTACCCTGCTTCCGCGGGTATTCACCTTCCTTCCGCGGGTATTGCTTTGCTCCGTGGGTATATGAATACTCGTGGAAGGATGTTACATCTTTTTCTAAGACAACCTATGATAGATATCTCACCTCCCATAGAAAACTATACATATTATAAATTACAGAAAGGAGGGAATTATTATGTCTCAGTCTTATGGTAATGGAGGATCTGGCTACGGTTCAGCATTTGCGCTACTTGTTGTTCTTTTTATTCTCCTAATTATTATCGGTGCTGCGTTTTTGTATAATTCGTATTAACGTACCTGACATATTTCATAGATATTTAATCCATAACATGACAATTATGAACTTCATACCTTTAATGAATTATACAAAATAATACATCTTTTTTCTTTCTATGGGTCACTACCCTTCGGTGGCCCTTTATATAATGCAATAACATGCAAAAAAAAGCCACTACTCGTTGTGAGTGTGGCGCCTTGCTATCGGTCCTAAAGTGGCCAAATTTTCCTCTCATGAGATAAGATATATCCTATGCTCTTTCCAGTTAGAAACTGTAGTTACTAGTCTAAGTCATTATGTAGTCTAGCTTCTTTATTATTGCACGCTAGTAATAACACACTTCTTGAATCTATCTCCCTCAGAATATGTAACAATCGAAAGTATGAAGCATATTATAAACCTAATTCAAATTGGATGTGACTTGATCTCACTATTTTATTCAGTTATTGATAACACAATGGTTTTATTGTTATTACAGTTTAGATTATTAGCTTTAAATTTTATACTCGTTGAAAGTAGCTGCAACATATTTAATTCGTTTGCTAGCTTTTCTAATTCAACTAAACCTTCACTTTGCAAATGACTAACTTCAAACTCTAGTTGATTTAATGATTTTTGAATTGATTCTATATTTTCCTTATATTTCTCTAAAATAATTTTAGTTTCCAATATCTCAACATTCTTTGTGTTCTTTAGCATATGGCAGACTCCCTTTCTTCTACATGAAAGCATCCCAAGAATTGGATATAATTAACACTATTATAATGTTGTTTATCTTATTAAACAATATTAATCTCTTTCAAATGAAATTAAAAAACTACATATAGTTAGATGTGACTATATGAAATATAAAGGACTATCTATAAACGACAAGACAATATAATAATTTTTAGAAACGAAAATAGGCAGAACTGTTTAGGGAGATGACGAATGAAAAAAATTTTGATCGTTGGGATAATCATTATATTGCTTGCACCATTTTGTACAGTACATATCCAAAAGCGTCTTTATGAAAAAAGAATCGAAAACTATTTGATCGAAGATATGTCGTATCGGAAGGAAGCTATCCAATCTATTGAATGTAATTGGCACTTTTCAGGTCTTCCTAGTTATTGGGTAAATGTTATTTTTTCTGATGAAACAAATATCGTCTATATTTATTTTGCTCATGATAAAGACCATATAGGGCAATTTGAGTATTATACAATAGATGGGACAACTCTTTCGCCAGAACAATTAAAGCATTTTAAGCGTTACGATTAAACTTAACTAAGGCGTGATGTGTATTCGAAGACGCTTTTTCGAAAAGCAAAAAAATAAAAAGATTGAAAACGACTGCTTCAATCTTTTTATTTCAAATGAAACTATTAATTTAAATAACACCTATTGGAATGCAAATGGGGGCTTGATTAACAGGGCTTTCGATAATTTTTGAATTGAGTCCAAATACATGTTGAATCATTTCTTCTGTAAAAATATCATTAGGCGTTCCCTCTTGATATATTTCCCCATCTGCTATACTAATTAAATAATCTGCGTAGCTCGCTGCTTGATTTAAGTCATGAAGCACCATTATTATTGTGTTTTTGTGCTTCTGATTTAATGCACGAAGTAATTCAAGTACTTCTATTTGATGTGCTAAATCTAAATATGTTGTTGGCTCATCAAGTAGTAATACATCTGTTTCTTGCGCTAATGCCATAGCAATCCATGCGCGTTGTCTCTGACCACCAGATAATGCATCTAATGTGCGATCTTTTAATAAGTCCATTTTTGTAGCTTTTAATGCTTCTTCCACTACTGCCTTATCTTTATCTGAATGACGTCCAAACAAGCTTTTATGTGGGTGACGTCCATATAGACATAATTCCTCTACTGTTAAATCTTCCAGTATTTCTGGTGACTGCGCTAAAAAAGCGAGTTGCTTTGCTACTTCTTTCGGAGAATATTGATGAATGTTTTTCCCATTTAAATAGACACTACCTTGTTTAGGTTTCATCAAACGACCTAAGGCATGAAGAATTGTCGATTTCCCACAACCATTCGCCCCAATGATGATCGTTATTTTCCCTTTTGGAATGTTTAAATTGATTCCATTTATAATCGTATTTGTTTCATAAGTCAGTGTTAATTCTTCTGCTGATAGTTGTGTCATAAAAGTCGATTATCCTTTCACTTATTTTTTTCACGTCTAAGTAAATAAAGAAAATACGGCGCACCAATGAGAGCTGTAACGATTCCTGCTGGGATTTCTACTGGTGGCATAAGTCCTTTTCCTAACGTATCAGCCACTAATAAAAATAAGGCTCCTAAAATAGCTGACATTGTTATAAATCTACGAGCGTTTGTATCAACAAGCCTTTTAGAAAGATGTGGCACTACTAATCCTATGAAGCCTATTGATCCGACAACTGCTACAGAAGCACCTGTTAAAATCACGCTAACAGAAAGGAAACTATAACGTAATAATTGCACATTTTCACCTAGGCTTGACGCCACCTTATCTCCCAATCCTAAAATCTCTAATTTTCGAGCAAATAATAGCATGATCGGTACCAAAATAAGGCAAGGGATTAAGAACATGATTTCGTTCCAGCTACGCCCCCATAAACTCCCAGTAAGCCAAAGCAATGTCGTATTAACATTATCAGGGAATTTAACGATGAAAAATTGAATACCCGCTTGGCATATCGCGCTTAATGCTATCCCTATTAAAGCAAAGGAGTGCGTTTTTGCGCCTTGCTTATAAGCAAAAACTAAAAGAATCGTTGCTACAGTGACCGCTCCTAAAAGTGCTGATATAGGCAACATGATTGTCAAAGCATTAGGTAGTAAAATCATGGAGGCAACTGCAAATAAGCTAGCTCCCTTTGTGACACCAACAACATCCGGAGAAGCTAGTGGATTCTTCAATATTATTTGTAAAATTGCTCCTGCAACTGCCAAAGATGCTCCCACGATAATCGCAATAATCATACGAGGTAAACGATAGTTAAACAAAATGAAAGAATTATCACTAGAATGTCCTATTAATATATAAAAAATATCGATAGGTGATATTGATATTGATCCAATTCCTAAACTAATAAAAGAAAACGCGAGCAAAATTATTCCACAGATGCTAATAAGTAAATTAGGCTTTTTCTTTCTAATCATTGCTTTATAAGTCGCTCCTTCCTTACTAAATACAAGAAAAATGAAGCGCCTATCAGAGCAGTAACAATTCCCACCGGTGACTCATAAGGAAATACGATAAAGTGAGACAAAATATCTGCATATAATAATAAAGTTGCCCCTAAAAGTGCCGAAATTGGAATGACCCGGCTATAATCTGGACCGACAAGTTTCCGTGTAATATGAGGTACAATTAAACCAATAAAACTAATTGGACCTACCACTGCAACCGAAGAACCGGCCAACATAATAACTAGTAACCCTCCAATTAGGCGAATCAATTGGACTCTTTCACCTAAACTGGACGCCATACTTTCTCCCAATGATAATATGGAAAATGAACGCGAAAGTAAAAAGGCTATTGCCAGTCCTATAATGATCCACGGCGATGCAACTTGTACATGTGTCCAATCTTTCCCATTCAGAGAGCCAACAAGCCAGTAAAGCACATCGGTTGCGCGTTCATTTAAAATAACGATAGCTTGTGTAATAGAAGAAAAGAAAAGATGAATCGCTGTTCCAGCAAGTGCTAGTTTGACATGTGTCATCTTCCTTCCAGAGGCGAATACATATACTGTTAGCCCTCCTAGCAATGCACCAATAAACGCTGCATACACGGTCATGGATGGACTCAGTGTTGCAAATAGTAGTGTAGCAGATGCTACTGCTAATGAGGCACCCGCGTTGACACCAAAGATTTCTGGAGAAGCAAGTGCATTTCGTGTAATAGCTTGCATCAATGCGCCAGCTACTGCTAATGCAGCCCCTACCATCACCGTAAGTATTGTTCGAGGTAAACGTAGTGTTTGAATAATCGTTGTTTCTCTTGATTGATCTATTTGAAAGATTGCATTAAAAATAGTATGGATGTTCATAATAGTCGAACCAACACTGAGGTGTAAAAATAAACCAATTAAAAGAAAAGATAGACTTAAAATTGTAACGACCCATATATTCAATGTTCGTTTAGAACCCATTGTTTGTATCACACCTTTAACTGAAAACATATCTAAAAATAAGTAATGCGAGAATGTTGGATTATCAACATTCTCGCTTTTAGTAAAGAAATTAATCTTTTAATTGTTTAACAAGGTCATCACCAATTGCTTCAGATGAAATAACCCCTCGATAACGAGTCCATAAATCGCGATCTACTACAAAAACTTTGTTTTCTTTTACAGCTTTTAAATTTTTCCAAAGAGGATTTGACTTCCAATCATCAATCACCAATTTGCCTTCATTCTGCGCTAACACTAAAATATCAGGGTCGATTGTTGAAAGTTGCTCTAAGTTGATTTCCACATAAGCTTCATTACTTTTTGCAGCGATTTCAAAGCCTAAAGTCTCTAAAAGTTCACCATCATAAGAAGAAGCAGCATGTCCTTGGAAAGAAGTATCACGAACAACTGCTGTTAAAATACTTTTTCCTTTTTCATCAGCTAATTCAGCTTTTAAAGAAGCCAATTTCTTATCGTGTTCTTTGAGGCGTTTCTCAGCTTCAGCCTCTTTATTTACAGCTTTCGCAATTATTTTGAATGAATCGATATTTTCTGTATATGTTGACTCACGACTATTCAATTCAATCGTTGGCGCTATTTTTTGTAAGTCCTCATAAATGTTTTTATGACGTTGTACATCCGCAATGATTAAATCAGGTTGAAGTGAGCTAATAACTTCCAAGTTTGGCTGTTCACGAGTACCAACAGAAGTGTAGTTTACTTTTTCGCCTACAAGCTTCTCAATCATATCCGTTTTATTATCATCTGCAATACCAATTGGTGTAATACCAACACCTTGTAAAGCATCCACAAAAGAAAGTTCTAAAACAACTATCTTTTTAGCATTTGTCGGAACTTCTGTCGTCCCCATTTCATGTTTGATACTGATTGATTCTGTTACATCTTTTGCATCTTTATTTGACGCCTCTTTTGAATTGCAACCTACTAATAAGAAAAGCATTGAAACAACCATTAGTAAGCCAATCGTCTTTTTGTTACACTTAAAAAACACTTGAAAGCCTCCATCAATTCATTTGATAACAATTATCATTCTCCTTTTATATCACCATATTCACTATGTGTAAATAGTTTTATATAAAAAATATTTTTTTACTTAACAATCCTCATATTCTCAAATTTTAACAAATTTTTATTATTTCTACTTTATTTTATATGTTCGATTCTCATCACTCACAAAAAATCAAATATTAAACGTTTCACTAACACAAAATGACATTCAAACGACTGAGAATTCATTACGTTAAAATTTGTACGAAAGTGAAGAAAGGCAAACAATTTGCGAATTATATGAATAGCTACGATTTGATTATGCAATAATAAAAAATCTTTGATAGTTAAAGTTTTCAACCACTTAATGAGTATCTGGAACTAGCGATGTCGATTTTTGATTTGTCCGACTTCTTTCCGCTGTGCCTATTAAAAAGATAAGGAAATTCCCTCTTCTAAAGTAATATCATTGAGAAACTTTACAAA
Organism: Lysinibacillus sp. G1-3; assembly: GCF_056322905.1. Classification (NCBI taxonomy): domain Bacteria; kingdom Bacillati; phylum Bacillota; class Bacilli; order Caryophanales; family Bacillaceae; genus Lysinibacillus; species Lysinibacillus sp. G1-3. The sequence continues at coordinate 93,166 of NZ_JBWHYQ010000002.1, read as the reverse complement.
TAGCAGTAAAATTTATGTAAGCTTTATTTTTCATTGAAACTTTATGTCGATTATTTCGTATAAGAAGATAGACATATTTAAATGCTAGGAGGAAGAAACATGCTCAGTGTCGGACAGTTTTTCTCTAGACATACCGCTAGCCTCTTATTTTCTATCACAACTGTTTCTATCGCAGCATTTGCGGCAACACCAGGATACTTACTTGGTAGTTTATTGTTCGCTGGAACATACGCGTCAAGTACGACGTTGTTGAAACATAGACAGAAAAAGAAATTCATGCAATTAGCCGGTATAACAAAAGAAGAATACAAACATATTGAAACACAACTTAAAGCAGCCAATAAAAACATCCAAACATTAAGCCAAAACTACTTACGTGTACGTTCTGTTTCTGCATTTAAGCAATTACTCGAAATGACACGTATTTCAAAAAATATCGTGAAAATTGTTAAAACAGATCCACGAAAATTTTATAATGTTGAACAGTTTTTTTATGCACATCTCCCATCCGCTGTTGAATTAACGGATAAATATACGATGTTATCAAGGCAGCCTGTGAAAGATAAGGAAATCCAAATTACATTATCTAAAACAAGAGAAACACTTACAGAATTAAATGATACGATTCAAATTGATTTAAAAGATGCACTTTCTAACGACATCGACCATCTTCAAATGGAAATCGAATTTGCGAATCGTTCCAATATACGACGAAAAGAACAATTGGAGTGGCGAGGCGATGATAAGTGACGGCAAATGATCACGCATTTCAACTAAATACAATACAAGGTATTTCCCCTCTTGTGCAATCTTATTTAGAGACTACAAATAATGAGGCGATGGCGACGTATGACACGCTTTCGCCTTTTGCACAAAGTCGTGCACTTTTATTTGCTAGTCAGCTTGACCTTACAAACTTCGAATCAGTCCTGTCCTTAGGGCAAGATTCGCAACGATCACTTTCTCAATTTGCTGATCGAATGCTTGCACAAGTAAAACAAAAAGACGTCACAAAAATTGGCCAAATGCTAGACTCGTTAATGCATACATTAGACCGAGTGGACCCTAACGCATTAGAACCAAAAAAACAGTCCTTTTTTAAAAAAATGTTTGGTAAAATTGAGCCTACTGTTAAGCAAACATTAACGGAGTTTGAACGTACTAGTATCCAAGTAGAGCGAATTGGTGTTCAACTTGAACGTGCACAGCTTCAAATGATTAAAGATGTAGAAATGCTAGAAGAACTGTATGCTCATAATAGAGGATACTTTGAAGAATTAGCGACAGCTATTGCAGCTGGACAAATGAAGAAGCAGCAGGCCATTGAAGTAGAACTTCCAGAAAAAGTGACAAGTGTACAGGCATCAAAACAACCACTAGCTGTCCAACAGTTAAATGATTTTGCCGCTCAAATCGAACGTCTAGATCAACGTATTTATGACTTACAAGTATCGCAGCAAGTTGCCTTACAAACTGCGCCACAAATACGCATGATCCAACAGTCCAATCAAACACTAGCGGAAAAAATAGAATTTTCAATCGTTACCCTTATTCCACTTTGGAAAAATCAGTTAGCTATGATGTTGTCTATGCATATGGATCATCGCTACGCACAGCTAGAGGAAAAATTATCTCGTGCAAATGATCGTTTTACGAGCCCTTCCTTTGCACAGCAAGTATCAAAATTCAAAGAAACACAGCATGAGCTGAAATCAGCTATCCAAGATGTTTTCGCCCTTCATACAGCTACCGAGCAGGAAAAAGAGCATCTACAAGAAGTTGCTGAATTAAAAACCTTTAAGCAGGGATGATTCCGTTTAATCAACAAAAAAGGGTGGCTCAGAAATCATCTGAACCACCCTTTGGTTTTCACTCAAACCTATTGAATGAAAAACCGTACTCAATTACGCAAACGTGAAATTGAATTGCTTATTCAAAATAATCTTTATAGTAGCCACCGATATTACCAGTGTTATCGATAATAAAAACGAACTCTTCTGTTTCATTTTTCACATCATATTGTTGCCCTACTGTTAATACGTTTGACACTAAATATTTTGATGCATTTGTATGCTTACAAGTAACTGTACGTACTGTTGGAGCATCTTTCCATTTTAAATGTAACATAATCTCTCTACCTCTCTTTACTAGCACGAAGCTAATGTATACAGCTTATTTTATAATATTTTTGTCCGCTTGTGGAGAAAAAAACCATAGATGACCATATTTTCTCCGTAACTATCCATTTTTTTACCCATATCCATTTCTCATTGGCGTAAAAGGTGCTGTCGCACAGATAAACAATGCGTCTGAGGACATGTCTTCATTCAGTAGAAATTTCACTGTAGCTCTCATCCCAATACATGCAGAGATGGGAGTCTAAATGAATGGAGATTACTAATAAAAAAATTTATTTCGAGGTGTTAACATGAGCTTTGGTGGTGTACCGCAATGGTTTTTTATCCTGGCCGTTGCATTTGCAATTTGCTTTATTTTATACGCAGAATGGAATTCTAGAAAATAAAGGATCCTATACTATTGTAAAAAAATAAAATGTACATTACTAAATTCAATTTTAGTAGTGTACGTTTTTATTTTTAAAAGTCATTCAATTATTATAAGAAGTATTACGGACTGCAGCTCGAAAGGCTAAAAGAGAACAGGCTCATCAGTCGCTCATGCCATTTTACTTTGATATTCTGTTTAGAGACTTGAAAGTTTAAGTTACAATAAAAAATTTTTTCATGGAAGTTTCCTTACTTGTTTAAATCTCTCATATTTCTCATTAATCTCAATTTTTTTCGCATCTGCTTGTGCGGGATAACTTTCCTCAATTGCATTTGTCCAAACATCTTCCACCTTCAATTCGAACAATTTCGCCTATGATTATAGGTTTATTTGTTATGTCCTCGTTTGACTTTGAAATCTCTTTATCGAGTTCTTCTTCATTACCACTTTTTTGACAGCCTAATAACCCGATTGATAAAAATATGAGAGATAAAATTAAGCTAAATTTTTTCATTATCATCACTCCTTATTAGAATGAATTTCGTGATTTTCGTTTCAATAAAGTGAAAATAATTATATAAAAAAAAGCATTATCCCTCTTGAAGAATAATCCCATTAGCTTAAGTACAGCACATTAAAACCTTATTCATATCTTTTTCATTTACTAAAACACTACCATTTTCATCAATAATGAAATCAACCTCGGCATCAGTAAGCCTTTCTATCGCTGAATCAATCATTTCTTGACTTTGTGTTTATGAATCAACCCATACGTTATAGCTTTTTTCTTGCGAACATCCAAGTAATAGAACACTAGTTACGGTAAATAGAATCCATAATTTTTTCAAAATACTATCTCCTTAACTGCATAAAATTGACGCTACCAGTGGAAGAATGATCGTTAATCGGAGTGGCCCAGATTATATCTTAATCACAAATAAAAGCTGAACAAATTTAGTTCAGCTTCATTGTTACACATTATATATTGACTAGTAATAAAATTCGTTTGTACTTATTTTTTTTGTTATTTTAATGTCCGTTTTAAAAACGCTTTTGTCCGTTCATGCTGAGGGTTTACTAAAACCTGAGCTGGTGGGCCTTCCTCTACAATAACACCTTTATCCATAAAGACAACGCGATCGGCTACTTCTTTGGCAAATTCCATTTCATGTGTAACGATTAACATCGTATTTCCCGAATCCGCTAGCTGACGCATTACCTTTAATACTTCCCCTACCATTTCTGGATCAAGAGCTGACGTCGGTTCATCAAAAAGCATTACTTCTGGGCTCATTGACAATGCTCGCGCAATCGCTACACGCTGCTTTTGACCGCCAGATAGCTGTCGAGGCTTCGCATTAACGTATTGATCCATACCAACAATTTGTAAATATTTTAGCGCAACTTCCTCGGCTTCTGCCTTCGAACGCTTTAATACTTTCATTTGACCAACTGTGCAATTTTTTAGGACATTATGGTTATTGAATAAGTTAAATTGCTGGAATACCATGCCTAAATGTGTACGGTATTCTTGGATATTATGCTTTTCATCTAAAATATTTTCACCTTTATATATAATTTGACCACCACTTGGTGTTTCCAGTAAATTAATGCAGCGTAGTAATGTTGATTTACCTGAACCTGAAGAACCGATTAAGCAGACAACCTCGCCCTTTTCTACTTGAAAATTTACATCCTTTAACACTTCGTTACGCCCAAATGATTTACTTAAATGCTCTATATTAATTACTGTCATTTATTAGCCCCCTATACTGCTTCTTTCTGTTCTTTTTGGTAGGCATCTGGTCCATCCAGCCGTTTTTCTATATACAGTAAAATTCTTGATGCTGTGAATGTCATGATGAAATAAAGGACACATGCTACAAAGAAGGATTCGAAGTAGCGGAAGTTATTACCTGCAATCGACTTTGTTTGGAAAAATAATTCCGTAACTCCAATAACGTTTAAAACTGCTGTATCTTTAATATTCATAATTAATTGGTTACCTGTTGCCGGCAATATATTTCGGGCAACTTGTGGTAATACAACATGTAGCATGATTTGAACATGATTCATACCTATAGCAGATGCAGCCTCGTACTGCCCTTGATCAATGGAAACAATTCCACCTCGTACGATTTCTGCCATATAAGCACCTGTATTTAGTGAAACAACTACTATACCTGCCGTAATAAAGTGCATACTAATACCAAATGCTATATCTAAGCCGAAAAATACAACCATTGCTTGTACAATCATTGGTGTACCACGGAAGAATTCGACATAGCAAGTTAGTATAAAATTAATGAATTTCAAGCTATAAAATTTTACTCCCTTTTTACGAACTTTGATGGTATGCATAATTCCAATAAAAAATCCGATAAGTGCACCAATAATTGTACTAATAACCGAAATAAGTAATGTATAATACGCACCTCGTAAAAACATTTGCCAGTTGTTCTCAACAATAGAAATAATCCATTCAAGACTCATGATGTTCCTCCTAACAACGTCGTGTTGCTTATTCGTTACAATCGTCTTTGCTATCTACCATTTTCATAAGGCCCCTGTTTCTTTTATCTTATGAATCAATTAGCTAAGACATTATTATAATTTAGTAAGATTCTAATATAATGATATTGCACGGACTAGTAACTAGCCCGCGCAATTATATTATTGTGCTGCTGGTTGTTGGTGAATGGCTTCTTCCATAATTTTTTGGCGATCATCTTCAGAAATACCTTTTAAGATTTCATTTATCTTCTCAAGGTTTGCATCACCTTTACGTAAACCAACTGCGATCGATGTATTTGAAATGTCTGTATCGAAGCCTTTTTCAAATTTTACATATGTTAATTTATCGTTTGCAGCTGCAGCGGAAATACCTTCTGGACGTTCTGCTACATAGCCATCAATTTTTCCAGCTTCTAATGCTACTCGCATTGCTGGGAAGCTATCCATTGCTGTTTGTTTTTTTACATCTTTGATTTGATCAATAACAGTGTAGTTAGATGTATTTAACTGTGATGTAATTTTTGCACCAGAGAAATCTTGGATAGATGTTGCTTTTTCATATTTACTACCTTTTTTAATTACCATTACAAAATCAGACGTATAGTAGTTTTCTGTGAAGTCGATCGTTTGCTTACGTTCCTCAGTAGGTGACATACCTGCAATGATAGCATCGATTTTATTTGATTGTAGAGCTGGTACTAAGCCATCCCATTCCAATTTTACGATAACCAATTCTTTTCCTAAGCCTTCAGCTATCTTTTTCGCCATTTGTACATCATAACCGCCTGCATATTCTGCATTATCGGCAATTTTTACTGCACCATTTGCATCACCTTGCTGCGTCCAGTTAAATGGAGCATAACTTGCTTCCATTCCGATACGGAATTCGCCGCCAGCTTCCTCGTTGTTCGTATTGGCCCCCTCATTACTAGATGACGACGGCTCCTTCTTGTCACTTGTACCACATGCAGCTAGCAAAATTGCAGTCACTACGGTCAACATTACTACTAACCAATTTCTTTTCATGTAAAACTCCCCCTTTTTCTGTAAAAAAATAAGACAACTGTACTAAAAAAGCCTAAGCTCTGAACTTAGGTCTTACTTTTTCAACAGTTGCCCAAATCCTCACTATAATTCCATCATTCCGAGATAGCACAACCTAGTAAACCTGGAAAAATCCACTAGGACAGTCCTGCACTTATTCACTGCAGGCCCAGCATAAAAGTACGAGCTCCTTTTACACTTCGGCGATAGTTCCTTCTTCATTGCGTCTTCGCTTGCTTGTACTCAACAATGAACTAATAAATACCGCGCCTCTACCTCACAATAGAAAAACGTGAGGTTTGAATATTTAATTGATTATTAAGATACTACTATAAAACTAACTTATTCGTCAAGATAATTTCGTTACTTTTCTGACTAATTACAATATTAGGTTTTTTTATCCTTTTTAAAGAAAATCCGCAAATAATTAATACTTAACATACTTTCTATTAATTCAAAAGAAATTGTTAATCAGTAAAAATAATAGCCTTTATACTATATGCAACTTGGTGAAGCTTTCGAAAGCGGTGGGATAACCTGCCCATTGATTCGATTCTTATCCATCGGTCTCGGTCCGGCTCCTCTTTCCGTCGTATCAATTGCTTTATCTGTCGCTTCGTTTTCTTACCGTCACTTCGGCTCTTTTATCCGTCGGTCCGGCTTTTCTTTCCGTCGCTTCGGTTCTACTTTCCGTCGCATGACTTCCTTTCCGTCACTTTGACCCTTTTATCCGTCATTCTGGATCCTCATTCCGTCGTATCGATTGCTTTATCCGTCGCTTCGGCTCTTCTTTCCGTCGCTCTACTTCCTTTCCGTCACTTCAGCCCTTTTATCCGTCATTCTGGATCCTCATTCCGTCGCTCCGATTACTTTAACCTTCTCTTCCTCAAATATTCCACACAAGAAAAAAACCTTGCGAAACAAAGTTCGCAAGGTTTTAAGAAACTCAGGAATTAAGAATTTAATAATAAATCTTCTGGGTTTTCAAGTAGTTCTTTAACAGTTTTAAGGAAGCCTACAGAATCTTTACCATCGATAATACGGTGGTCGTAAGAAAGTGCTAAGTACATCATTGGGCGAATTTCAACTTCACCATTCACTTCAACTGGACGTTTTTTGATAGTATGCATACCAAGGATACCAGCTTGTGTACCATTCATGATAGGTGTAGACATTAATGAACCGAATACTCCACCATTTGTAATTGTGAATGAGCCACCTTGAAGATCACCTAAACCTAATTTTTTGTCGCGTGCTTTTTTCGCTAGATCTGCAATTGAATCTTCAATTTCTGCAAAGTTTTTGCGGTCAGCGTCACGTACAACTGGTACTACTAATCCTTCTTCTGTCGATACAGCTACACCGATATCGAAGAAGTTGTTTAAGTGAATTTCATCACCAACGATTTGTGCATTCACATATGGGTATTTTTTAAGTGCTGCAACTACAGCTTTTGTGAAGAATGACATGAAACCAAGTTTAGAGCCAGTTGACTCGAAGAATTGGTCTTTTTTACGAGAACGTAAAGCCATAACGTTTGTCATATCTACTTCGTTAAATGTTGTTAACATTGCTGTAGATTGTTTTACTTCAAGTAAGCGTTTTGCAATTGTTTGGCGACGACGGCTCATTTTTTCAATTGTCACACGTGAATCATCAACAGCTGCTACTGCTTTAGGTGCTGCTGGAGCTGCTTGTGGTGCTGCAACTGGAGCTGTACCATGAGCTGCAACGTCTTGTACACGTACGCGGCCTTGTGGATCTACTGGAGATACAGCAGCAAGGTCAATACCTTTTTCACGAGCAAGTTTACGTGCTGCTGGAGACGCGATTACACGCTCACCAGAAGTTTCTACTACAACTGGAGCTGCTGCGACTGGAGCAGGTGCTGCTTGTGGTGCTGCTGGAGCTGGAGCTGCCTCAACTGGAGCTGCTGCAACTGGAGCAGGTGCTGCACCTTCGCCAGCTTCTACAACTGCGATTACTTGACCTACAAGTACAGTATCGCCTTCTTCAGCTAAAATTTGAGTTAAAACTCCTGCTTCTTCAGAAATGATTTCAGCGTTTACTTTGTCTGTTTCAAGTTCAACGATGAATTCACCCTTTTCAACGCGATCGCCCACTTTTTTTACCCACTGTGCGATACTACCTTCTGTAATCGATTCTGCTAATTCAGGGACTTTAATTTCAGCCACTTTCATTTCCTCCTTTAATTAACGTGCATTGGTGCACATCAATGGGCTACTGCCTAAGCAAGTAGCCCGGCTCTCAAAAATATTTAATATGTGATTATTTAACCTTTACAGGCTCAGCAACTGCTTCTTCTACAAGTGCGGCTTGAGCTGCTTTATGAGAATCTGCATCACCTTCAGAAGTTGAGCTCATTGCAGGACGGCCTACATAACGTAGCTTTTTACCTTCTGAAAGGTCGTGTAATGTTTCTAATGCATAATTCCAAGAACCTTGGTTTTTAGGCTCTTCTTGTACCCAAACGATTTCTTTTACATTAGGATACTTAGCAATAATACCAGCAACTTGCTCTTTTGGGAATGGGTAAAGTTGTTCTACACGAGCAATGTGTAGGTGATCGAATCCTTCACCGTCTTTAATACGGTCTGCGATGTCGATCATGACTTTACCTGAACCTAAAACAATGCGTTCTACAGCTTCTGGTTTTGAACCTAGGCCTGGTTGTTCAATTACTTCTTGGAATGAACCATTTGCTAATTGATCAGCATTTGCTGCAGCTAATGGGTGACGAAGTAAGTACTTAGGTGATACAACCACAAGTGGACGAACGCCTTCTGTACCTAATAATGCTGCTTGACGACGTAATAAGTGGTAGTAGTTACCTGCGTTTGAACAGTTTGCTACGAACCAGTTATTTTCAGCTGACATTTGTAAGTAACGTTCCATACGGCTTGAAGAGTGTTCTGGACCTTGACCTTCATAACCATGTGGTAACAGGATTACTAAACCAGATTTTTGACCCCATTTAGCACGTGCACCTGAAATAAAGTTATCGAACATAACTTGTGCCATGTTAGCAAAGTCACCAAATTGAGCTTCCCATACTGATAATACATGGTCGTTTTCTAAATTGTAACCATATTCAAAGCCCACTACCCCAGCTTCTGTAAGTGGAGAGTTGTGTACTGTAAATGATGCATTTGCACCTGAAATATGGTGAAGTGGCGTAAATAAATTACCATTGTTTTTGTCATGTAACACTAAGTGACGTTGAGAGAACGTACCACGTTGAGCATCTTGACCTGTAAAACGTACTGGTGTGCCATCTTGAATAATTGTTGCATAAGCTAAAGTTTCTGCATGACCCCAGTCGATTTTTGCAGAAGCAAATGCATCACGGCGTTTTTCTAAAATTTTGCCAAGTTTTTTCTGTGGTTCAAAGTTTTCTTCAAACACTAAAAGCTCTTCATTAATTTTCCCTAGACGTTCCGCACCAACTGCTGTATCAATTTGTGGGAATTCTACTTTTAATTCTTCTGGCATTTCTAAATGTTTATGTTCATCTTTATCTGCCATTTCTTTTACATGATCATAAGCCGCTTGCATTTCTGCATAAATAGCTTTATCTAATGCAGCTACTTCATCAGCAGAAACTACACCTTCAGCTGTTAATTGAGCACCGTATAAAGCACGAACTGGTTCATGTTTAGAAACTAATTTATACGTTTCAGGGTTTGTTACAGTTGGGTCATCCGTTTCATTGTGACCATGACGGCGGTAACCCATAAGGTCAACGATAATATCTTTACCGAATTTTTGACGGTAGCTAGCTGCGAAACGACCAACTAGAACTACAGATTCAGGGCTATCTGCATTTACATGCACAACCGGTACTTCGTAACCTTTTGCAGGGTCAGAAGAGTAAACAGATGAACGAGAGTCATGTAATTCAGTTGTAAATCCAATCATGTTGTTAGCAATGATGTGGATTGTACCACCAGTAGTGAACCCTTCAGTTTTTGCAAAGTTTAATACTTCTGTTACGATCCCTTGACCTGGGAACGCAGCATCACCATGCACAAGAATTCCTAATCCTTTTGTGCGGTTATGAATAGCTTGCCCTGGTTTAGAAGTGTCATCTTGTGCAGCACGTGCAGTACCTAAAACAACCGGATTTCCTACTTCTAAGTGAGAAGGGTTGTAAGCAAGTTTAACATTCATACCAGATTCACGGTTGTAAGAAGCACCCATGTGGTATTTTACATCACCAGTCCAGCCTTTAGTAATTTCAAGGTTACCGTCTTTTGGCATAAATAATTCATTAGAAACATGTGCAAAATCAGAGAACATCATGTCGTATGGTTTATTTAAAATGTGTGTTAACACATTTAAACGACCACGGTGGGCCATACCAATACGTACATTTTCAACACTATTTGTTTCAGCTGTTTTCAAAATTTCATCGAATAGGATGATTTGAGTATCTAAACCTTCACCAGAGAAACGCTTTTGACCTACAAAAGTTTTATGAATAAACTTCTCGAAGTTTTCAACACGAGTTAAACGGTCTAATAAAGCTTTTTTCTCATCAGAAGCTAATGGTTGTTTAAATGAACCTGTTTCAATTTGTGCTTGAATCCAATCACGTTCTTCTGTTGCTACTACGTGATTATATTCAAATGCCACTTTATCTGTATAAACAGATTTTAAGTAATCGATTGCATCCTTACCATTTTTCACGTTTGCTGGCACATCTTTGAAGAAGACAGCTGCAGGAATTTCAGCTAAATCTGCAGCGCTTAAGTTGAACGCGCTTTCTTCAATTTGAGCTGTTTGTAGTTCACGGTTTTTCAAAGGATAAATATCTGCCGCTAAATGACCGTTTGTACGGATTGCATCTGCTAATTTCACAGCTGCTAACACTTTCTTGTAATCGCCAGCAGGAGCTGCTGCATTACTAGCTACAGCTACTTCACCTTCTACTACTACTGGTGCACCAAATTGTTGGAATAATAATACTAACTCCGGTTCTACTTCTTCAGGAGACTGTAAGAATAAGTCGTATTGCTCCATCACATATCCTAGGTTAGGACCAGAGAAAGCTGACCATGGAGAACTTACAGTTGTAACGTTGTTCGACATGAAAAATGACCTCCAAATTTTGCCTTTCGGCAGTTCCATTAATTAAATTACAATTAATTATATAATATTTTTCCGCTCTTTAAAAGGATGTTTAACACAACATACCCATAATTTAAAGAACGTTTTTTCCATCTCAATCTTACTACTCTTCACAAAAAATACAACTCTTTTTAGCAAATTAAGCAATTTTTTTCCCAAAGGCTAGAATAATTAAATAAAGCGTCTATTTTTCTCAATATTTTAGCGGGAATTTCATCAAGAAAACGGTTCCAACATTTTTTCTACTCTTGACTTCTATAGAGCCATTGTATTTTTCAAGTAACATTTTTGTAATACTAAGCCCTAAGCCTGTTCCTCCGATTCGACGATTTCTTGCCTCGTCGACCCGATAAAAGCGATCAAAAATAAATGGAATATTTTCTTCCGCTATACCAATCCCATTATCTTCCACCCTAAACAATACTTCCTTCTCGGAAACAGCAAGTGAAATTTGAATGTCAGGAACTATTTCACAATAACGAATAGCATTCTCTATTATATTGCGAACAATTTGGCTAAGTGCATTTTCTGTTATAAATATCCGACCTATTTCTTCTTCTTTCGACAGCGTTATTCGAGCTTCTGGATGAAGGAGTCTCGTCTCTTCTATAACCGCTTCTATAACAGCTACTGCATCAGCCTCACTATCGCTATCTTTTTCCTCACGACGAGCAAGTTCTAGTAATTCTTCGATCATTTTTCGCATTCGTGCAATTTCCGTTAGCGAAGTATCAATAGATTCCTCTAAAATTTCCGGATCATCCTTTCCCCATCTTTTCAAAAGGGATAGATGCCCTTCAATTGCCTGAATAGGCGTTCGCAATTCGTGAGAGGCATCTGCAACAAATTGTTGCTGCTGCGCAAATGATATTTGCAATTCATTCATCATCGCATTGTACATTTTCAATAAATCACCTATCTCATCATGAGACGTGTAAGTTAATTGAATCGGTTCATTAAATCCTTTATCCATAACGGTTTTCATCGATGATCGTAACGCCCGTAATGGTTTCATCAAATAATTGGCAAGATAAAAACCAATAGAAGCTGATAACAACAATGCTCCTATGCCCGCTATTAACATTGTCGTCAATAAATAATGCATCAAAGACTGGAACTTTGATAAAGGATGGATCACCTGAATATATCCTTGAAAGAAACCAAGTTGAATCGGTTCATTAATGACAATGACATCTTTTTTATCAATTGTCATTTCAATTATTTCCCCCATTAAGGTAAGAGGTGCAGCCTCAAAAGTATCATTAATACCAAAAATCGGAACACCATATGAATTAAATATTCTAATCGTTTGATTACGATCAGCAATAGAATCTATAAGACCTTTATTTTGCTGAATTTCCTGAATGGTAAGATTGGGTCCTTGTGACTCTAAAAAATACACCAAATCATCGCTTGTTCGTTTGATTTTACTTACCTCGTCATTTGATAGCCATGTATGAAGTGAAATATATACGACAATACATATAATAGTATAGCTAAAAAATATAACAGCACTAGAAGTTAGCATCCATTTTCTTTGTAATGACTGCTTGACTAAATAATCTTTCCATTTTTTCATTCGCGCATCACATATCCAACCCCACGAACGGTTTCAATATAAGCATTCGTATCACCCGGTAGTTTTGTTCGCAAATGCCGAATATATACATCTACGACATTTGTCTCTATATCCGTATCATACCCCCAAACAGAGGTTAAAATTAGCTCTCGTGTACATACTTTGTTTTTATGTTCTATTAATAGTTTTAGTAGATCATATTCTGTTTTCGTTAAATCAAGCTTATTCCCTTGTACAAAAACTTCATAGGCCGCGATATCCATTTCGATATCTCGAAAATGTAAAGATTCCCCCATTTTTTCATCCGGTGTCACTCGACGTAAAATAGTACGAATTCTAGCTAATAGTTCTTCAATAGCAAATGGTTTTACTATGTAGTCATCTGCTCCAGCATCCAAGCCAGCTACACGATCCATCACAGCATCTCGTGCCGTTAGCAATATAATGGGTACCTGTGATTGCGAACGTATCCGACGACAAATTTCAATTCCATTGATCCCTGGAAGCATCACATCTAATAACAGCACATCAAAATTTTCAGATGCAGCTAGCGCAAGTCCTTCACGTCCATCAAAAGCTACCATTACATCATAGCCTTCATGCTTTAATTCTAGCTCTACAAAACGAGCGATATGCTTCTCATCTTCCACCAAAAGTATTTTTTTAGGCATTTCATCACCTTCTATTCCAAATTAACGATAAGGTTTTTTCCTTAATACGGTTATAGCATACCATCAAACAAAAAGCCTGTACCACAAGCAACTACTTGTAATACAGACTTTTTTTAATTTCTAAATAAATTTAAAGCCCTTCGCGATGTCACAAATGCGGAAAGGAGTTTTTTTGCGCAAGCACAAAACAGATTTCGGATACATTTTTTATCTTTAGCGAAAGCAAAGCGGCAGCTACAGATGTTTTCTGTAGCGAAAGCAAAGCGGCAGCTACAATTATGCCGAGGCATAGTAGATTAAATGTCAGTAATATAGTGATTATTTTTTCCGATTTCCTTCGCTTTATATAAAGCTTGATCTGCTAATTCTAGCAATCCATTTAATGTTTGACCGTGATCCGGATAATAAGCGATACCAATGGAGGCTGTTGGAGAAAAGTAATGTTTTTCAATCGTCCAACCTTTTTTTAGTTCATTACGGATTCGATTAATAATATCCATCATTTGAGTATCCCTCGTCTCACCATCCCGAGTTAAGCCTGTTAAGACGACAACGAATTCATCGCCACCCATTCGAATCACTAAATCGTGGTTACGTACCGCAGTAATTAAAACTTGACCAAACTTTCGGATAAAATCATCTCCCGTGTCATGGCCATGCTGATCATTTACAGTCTTAAAATCATCCCCATCGATATAGAGCATAGCTAAACACTCATTATGTTCTTTTGCTTCTGCCAATATTTTTGGGAACTCCTTGCTTAAAAAACGGCGATTTGGTAATTGTGTTAATGTATCATGATAGGCTAAATATAATAGATCATTCTCTCGTTCCTTACGATGAGTAATCTCACGAGATACCATCATAATTTGCGAAACTTTTTCGCGCTTTGGATCATGAACAACAGTTACGTTTCCTTCAGTCCAAACAGGCGTACCGTCCTTCGCCTTTAGTAGAAGCTCAAATTGTTTTTCCGTTTGACCCGAAAAATTATTTAGAAACGTTTGCCAAGCCTTCTTACTTTGTTCATCTACAATATCATTGTAAAACTGACCTTGTAATTCTGCATTTTCGTAGCCTAAATACAACTCATAAGAGGGCGAGGCATAAATAATGATACCGTCTTCGTTTGTAATGACAATTAAATCATTTGTATTTTCTGTAATTAGACGGAATGTGCGTTCAATATTTTTCAATTCCGTTAACATTCTTTTCTTGTCCGTAATATTATAGTTAATGGATAAATATTGTTCTGTCTCGCCAAATTCATTTTTCAATGGAACTACAGTTGTCTCTACCCAACAATCAGCATGGAATTTTGTACGATAGCATAGCTCCCCTCTCCAAACACTCCCCTTCCTAAGTAATTGTACTAACTCTTTAGTATCGTTACGAGGCTCGATTAATTCTAAAGAAGATTGACCTATTAGCTCTTCTGCAATGTAGCCTGTTGCATTTAAAAACAAATCATTTACTTCTAATATTTTTGCATTTTTATCTAGAACAGCAATGGAAGCTGCAGAATTGAGAGCGGCCTTAAACACCTCAAAACCATGAGATTTTGTGCGTAACTCTGCCTTTTGTTCGGTGAATTGTGTGAAATCCTGCATGATAAGAAAAATAGCAAAAGAGTTATCCCCCTGCATAACTGGGGATAGTGATACTAAATACTTGCGCTCTTTTTTATCTAGTGTATGAAGCTTAATGAGTTTTTCGCCAATATTTTTGCCCATAGCTGCTTTTTGTAAATAGTTCTGTATATTTTCCACTTCATCTTTAGGAACAATTGGTAAATCAATGAATAACTGCTGTTTAACTGTTTCAGTATCTAATTCAAAGTCTTCTGTAAAGCTGGAATTCACTTCATAAATAGTCCCTTCAGCTGATAAGATGACCGTTGAAAAGAAGGCGTGATCAAACATAGAGCGCAGAAATAAAAACTTATCTTCGATGCTACGATCATAGAGAATCTCTTTAGTTATAGCTAAAATATAGTCTTCTTTATTATGTTTAAGCGGACGAACAGATGTCTCATATTTACGAACCTCTGATTTATAATAGGCATAATCCACATAATCCACTTGACTATGCATTGCAATCGCTCGATTGTAATTTTCTTGAATTGTAGTGAAATTACGACTTTGGGTAAGGGAAGAAAGCATTTTCCCAATCGCCTCTTGTGGAAAGAAAGCTCTAGCTGCTTGATTTAAGCGAATATATTGATAATCGTCTCCCACTTTTTTCATTAAAAAGACAAAATCTTTGCCAATAAATAATTCATTAAATAAGACTTCGCTTAAAAGATATTTCATGCTGTCACCCCATAAGTCGTTAATAGTAATATAGAATTTTCATATAGTTTTTGTTCATACAAAAAAATCAATACTACTATTATAACATAATTTAAAAGAACTACCCTTCTCGAATTGGAAAATTTATATCCTTTATAGGGTAATTTTTGATATTTTACCTCTTTTGAAGAAATAATATAATCCTAAAGAAACACTATTTTATTCAAAAATTGATATTATAGACTTAATACTATACAAAATTATACATTAACAGTTTTTAACTATCTACCCGATTGCCTATTTTTCGGAATATTCTGACACAGAAACTTATTTTTTGTTTTAGCGAGGAAAATGATTGCATAAAGCAGTGTGATTGTTATATTATATTAAAAAAACTAGCCTTTTTTCGGTATGGTCGAAAAATCAGTAAGACAGCGGGAGATTATGGTTATCATAGTTTGAACGTCTAGTTCTTTGGGTTTTAATTCCAGTACGAATTTTAGTTTTCTTCTTTATGTTTTAAAGGAATTGTTTTAACTACCCTAGTAAAGGAGGCGTTTCGTATGCTTAAACATCGAGACCTACATGAATGTACAGAGCTTTATGAGCTATTATCACACCCTTCTGTATTCCCTTTTGTCCGTCAAAAAGCCACATCCGCTGATGAATATTGGTTTATGACAAAACAACTGATTGAAGAAGAAGTGAAGGGACTCGCTATTTCAAGGACAATTACTGATGATTGGGGTCAACCGATCGGCACCATTAGCATTCATGATGTGGAGGATGGTGCAGGCTTTTTAGGAACGTGGATTGGACTCCCTTATCAAGGTTTAGGTTATAACCAAAAAGCAAAAATGCTTTTTTTGAATGAACTATTTTTTGATTATAATTTCCATACGGTATTTCTCCGTATTCGAGTTGAAAATATAAAATCTCAGCGTGCAGCCTTAAAGCTACCTTATGTTGTGAGCGCAAATGAAAGTCACCCAACATTATTAGCACAAGTTAACAGAGGCGAGGCGCAATTTGATTTATTTAAAATTCCAAAAGACTTGTTCTATCTTACAACTGCCAATCAAATGGCAGAAGGCGAAGAACAAGCGATGTAATTTCATAATGCGAAACTATAATCAGCGTGGGTTTACTTCAGCCCTCGCTGATTATTTGTCTTTACCAGTCTTTCCTTTCGATAAAGATTAATTACTCCCCGTTCATCCCGGATAAAAATAAGCTATGTGCTCCGTCTTCATGACAGACACATAGCTTATTTTTTAGCTTTGTTTCATTTTATTACTGTAATTGTGTTTTAGTTAAACACTGTGATAACGAAAAACTACTTTTTATATTGTAAAATCAATTTTGCCATTTCTTCAGGGGTTTTCGGTCTTTGTGTTTTTTCCATCGTTGAAACCATTTCTGCTTTGCGCTCTGTTAACACATGAACTGATTTTTTAAATGATTCCTTTGTTAACTCTTCCTCTTGTAACACTTCTGCATAGCCCTGTCTTTTAAATAAGTTTGCATTTAATATTTGGTCACCACGACTTTTTTGTGCAGATAACGGCACTAGCAACATCGGCTTGTGCAGTGCTAAAAATTCAAAAATCGAATTGGAGCCAGCACGTGAGACGATAAAGTCTGCAGCGTGTAATAGATTCGGTAATTCCGTTGTCACATACTCAAACTGTTTGTACCCAGACATTGATTCAAATGATTCATCGTAATTCCCTTTACCGCACAAATGAATGATTTGAAACTGCTTCACAAGCTCTGGTAAATTTTGACGAAGTGCATCATTCAAGACAACTGACCCTAGACTGCCTCCCATCACAAGAAGAACAGGTTTTAATGTCGTAAAGCCACAAAGAGATAACCCTTTCGCTCGATCTCCCATAAATAACTCTTCGCGAATAATGGAGCCTGTGCACGTTGCCTTTTCTTTCGGCAGATGCTGTAATGTTTCCTCAAAAATAGTAAAGATGTGTGATGCAAATGGTAGCGCAATTTTATTGGCTAAGCCAGGTGTAACATCTGATTCATGAATGACTACTGGAACACCAGCAAATTTCGCAGCCATGACAACAGGTACAGAAACAAATCCGCCCTTAGAAAAAATGACTTGTGGTTTCACTTTTTTAATTATACGAAAAGCCTGCATCATTCCAGCAAGCACTTTAAATGGATCAGTAAAATTTTTCATCGAGAAATAACGGCGCAATTTCCCACTTGAAATACCGTAAAACGGAACATTAGGAAACGCCTCGCCTATTAATTCTTTCTCAATACCTTGGTCTGAGCCAATATAATGGACATCATAACCTAGTTCTTGTAAAGATGGGAGTATCGCTTGATTGAGCGATACGTGACCAGCTGTCCCTCCACCGGTTAAAATGATTGATTGTTGATTCACATTAATTCTCCTATTCCATCAATTATGCGCCGGCATAATTGTTGCTGTCGCTTTGCTTTCGCACAGAAAACATTTGTTGCTGTCGCTTCGCTTTCGCACAGAAAACATTTGTTGCTGTCGCTTCGCTTTCGCACAGATAAACAATGCGTCCGAAATCGGCTTTGTGTTGACAAAGAACTCCTTTCCGATTCCGAGACATCCGCCGGAGGCTTTGGGCCAACACGATGTTGGTCACTCAGTCGTTGCCACAGGACGTGGCGTTTTTAGACTGAGTTCCTTCTTTCAGTGGATGTTTGGACACGCACTAAAACGTAACTTAAACTCGTATTCATCTCGTCACCTATATAGGTGGTGACTTTCGCTGAAAGAAGGTAAAAGCCATTGTAACCATAATACTTTTGTATACAGTCTTTTATTTTACTATATGCGAACGAAAAGATACAGATGAAGCTTTAAACTTCTTTCAGCTGGTGTCCAATCACTTGCTGAAAGAACGGAACTCAGTCTGATGCAATTATGCCGAGGCTTAATTGATTTTTTCATCTTTCCTCTATTTTAGTATGCTATACTAATTTAATTATGATAATAAAGGAAGATTATTCACTATGAATCAAACAACTACGTTAAAAGAAAAATATGCATTAATCTTAAAAATTATCGTACCTATTTTAGTATCGCAAGTAGCTATTTATCTTATTTCTTTCTTCGATATTTTAATGTCAAGTCGGTACGGTACCACCGATCTAGCTGGAGTGTCAATCGGCTCCTCTATTTGGATGCCTATTTACATAGGGCTATCTGGAATTCTCCTTGCGATCACACCTATTGTCTCACAGCTTGTTGGAGCTAAAAATGTGTTTGTAGCTAAAAGAGCTGTTCAACAAGGTATCTATGTAGCCATCGTTCTTGCAGCACTTATTTTTATTTTATTAATAGTCGGTATAGATTGGATTCTTGGCAAGATGGATTTAGAAGCCTCTGTACATTCTATTGCTAAATCTTATATTCAATCGATGTGTGCTGGACTTATACCACTATTTTTATTTTTTGTCATGCGCTGTTTTATCGATGCGCTTGGACAAACTCGCGTTACAATGATTATTACATTACTTACAACACCTATTAATATTGCGTTGAATTATATTTTCATTTTCGGCAAATTTGGTGCACCTGAGCTTGGCGGAGTTGGCGCCGGTGTTGCAACAGCGATTACATACTGGCTTGTTTTCTTGATTACAGTTTGGATTATTGCTAAACGCAAGCCTTTTGAACGTTTCCACCTATTTAATGACTGGCCCAAATTAGAATGGCTTCGTTGGAAGGAAATTTTAATCATTGGCGTACCAATTGGAATATCCTTGTTTGCAGAAACGAGTATTTTTTCTGCTGTTACTATGATGATGAGTAGCTTCAGTACAGAAATCATTGCAGCTCATCAAATAGCATTAAATTTCACTAGTTTGTTGTATATGGTACCGCTCAGCATTTCGATGGGTGTAACGATATTTGTAGGGTTTGAAATTGGTGCTGGACGTATGCGCGATGCTAGACTCTATAGCTATTTGTGTGTCGGGACCGCGATTTTATTTAGCTTTGTTTCAGCTTGTATTCTTTTTATCCTTCGCGAACCCGTTGCAAATATGTATACAACTGATGGAAAAGTGCTAGAGTACGCCGTTCATTTTTTAATATTCGCAGCTATTTTCCAGCTATCTGATGCTATCCAAGCGCCTGTACAAGGAGCTTTAAGAGGGTACAAGGATGTTACAGTAACCTTTATTATGGCCATCATTTCGTATTGGGTGATCGGCTTACCTGTCGGTTATGTACTGGCCACTCATACAGACTTCGGGCCGTTTGGTTACTGGATTGGACTAGTAGCAGGTCTGACTACTGGTGCGATTACTTTATTAATACGTTTATTACTTGTTCAAAAAAAATTTTCAAATACGACCAAAACAACAATAGCAAACTAGACTTCGCTCTAGTTTGCTTTTTTTCTTTTAGAAGTAACAAACCTATGAGAGCCACCCATATTCCCTATTCTATGTATGTATTATTAATAATTCTCTATCTCCTAATACAATTCCTCACGCTTCCCTTTCGCGGAAAAATCATCTGTTACCCCGAAGCTTCCAGAAAAGCGCCCAGCCGGAAAGGAAATCAACCCTCGTTTTGCCAAAGAACCTTGCATTTTCGCATTAAAAAAATGTCCACTAAGCTTTTTACAACTTAGTGGACATCCTATTATTCAATGTAGCTATTCAATTTATACGATTATTTTTGGATAAATTGTTGAGTCCAGTAGTTACCTGATTTCACATAGCCAACACCAATATGCGTAAATTTCTCATTTAAAATATTCGCACGGTGACCCGGAGAATCCATCCAAGCTTGTACTACTTCTTGAGGTGTACGTTGACCTTGTGCAATATTTTCTCCTGCACTCTTATACGTAATACCTAAAGCTTTCATACGATCAAAAGGTGAACCAAATGTTGGGCTTGTATGTGAAAAATATTTTTTAGATTGCATATCTTGTGATTTTTCACGAGCAGCTGCCATCAATTTATCATCTGTTTTAAATGGTGCTAAACCAGCTTTTGTACGTTCAGCATTCGTTAATTTTACAACCTCTTGTTCAAAAGCATTCACATCTGAAGTAGATGTTGATGGTTTTGTTTGAGATGGTGTAGTAGTTGTATTATCTTTTTGAGTCGTTTGTGTATTGTTATTTGTTGTTTGATTATTTTCTGGTACTTGTACTTCTTTTGATGGTGCTTGTGTTTGTGGTTGTTTAACTACCCATTTTTGATTTGACCACTGATTTGACCATTTATAAGAATAAACAACTTTATTACAGTCTGTAGTTGTGTTCCCCTCTGTAGTATTTTCTGCAGCGGAAGCCATTTGAATTGGAGCTGCTAATAAAAATGTTGCACAAATTGCAGTTAGTGTTTTTTTCATTTTTGCAATTCCTCCTTCTATGCAAACAATCGTAAAGTACGATTTTAATAAATTTCTTACCAGCATCTTCTAGCAACACCATCCAAGAAATAGATTCGCGTTAAATAGAGGGTTATTGGCTTTAATTTTTAGCAGCTTTCACCAGCCTATGAAATACTTACGTTTTAAATAGGGTTGACACTTCTTAAAAACTATTAAGTATTTTCAATATTCAAATATATTTTTGTGCGCATTCACACAAAAAAACTGCCAAAATATCTACTTTGAGAAAGACGAAACGAACAAAACTTTCATCTGACAAGTAGAATTTGGCAGCTTTAGGATGTCTATTTTAACTAGCTTTAGCGTTTACTCAATACCAATGACGTTTAATCTACTTACATCTTCACCAATGATCACGAGTTTTGCAGGCATTTTTACATACTCTGGAAGCCATTGGACCATTCCATATGCATATTGAAACAGCATAGGATTTTTTACACCTTCAATTGGTACGTATCCTTTCATTCGATACACAGTTTCAGGCAATGTACGTACCCAATCCTCAAATTGTTCTTGTGTAAAGTTAACGTCTTTAAATTCAACTAATCGTGAGCCTAGATGCATCGATGCTATA
The DNA here is from genome assembly GCF_056322905.1 of Lysinibacillus sp. G1-3. Lineage (NCBI taxonomy): Bacteria > Bacillati > Bacillota > Bacilli > Caryophanales > Bacillaceae > Lysinibacillus > Lysinibacillus sp. G1-3. The sequence goes on along the minus strand of NZ_JBWHYQ010000002.1, from coordinate 71,412 downwards.
GGAGCTTTCACAATATCTTCTTTATCCACCTGTACTGTTGCCTTTAAATCTTCTAATAAACGTAATGGCACGCGTCCGTTTGTAGTTTGCAAAATAAAGGCATGTGGATTAAAGCCTTGTAGCTCATAAACAACTTGTGCCTGCTCAGCTTCTGTTAGTAGATCCGTTTTATTGGCCAGTAATAAATGTGCGTGACGGATTTGTTCCATAAATAAAGAGCGCACTTGTGGAGTTAATGTTTCTCGGTTCAACCACAGCTTTGAATCAGCAACTGTGACAATGCCTTTGACATTTAGCTTTTCTGCAAATAATGGTGAGTAAACAGCGTCTAATGCTTCCACAGGATGTGCTGCACCTGTTGTTTCAATGATCAGGACATCAAAGTCACTATCTAATAGAAGAGATTGAATTTGAGCCTCTGTTTTTTCGGCACCAGAGCAGCAAATACAACCCTCTAGCATTTCCTTTAACGGAATATCCTTTTCCACAGCCTGTGAGTCAAATGGTAGCTTTCCAAGCTCATTCATAATGACAGCTGGCTTTAAATTCTTTTCCTTAAGTTGTCGAATAACATCAGTTAACATGGATGTTTTTCCACTACCTAAAAAACCACTAAATAAATATACGTCCTTCACCATTTTTTCCTCCTATTAAAAAAGCTGTCGCTAGAGGCCATTAGAGACGCCTACTGCGACAGCTACTTTGTTAGTTTGTAGTTTACTCAGTTTTTGCTGGTGTACCAGTTAGAAGTTCTTTTGCTTTTAACAATTGAGGATCTTCTGCTTTTATTTTAGCGCGTAACGCATCCATTAAAGCATACGTTGTATCGCCAGTTAAAACACCAGTTTCTTCAAAACCATTTGCAGCTTGCAGTTTTTTCACTGCACTTTCTGTATTTTGTTCAAAAATACCGTCTGCATTTCCAGGCTCATATCCTAGAACTTCTAGCATCTCTTGTGCCGCTTTTACAGAGTTAGATTGCACACCCATTTTCATTTCCATAGTTGGATCTAAGTATGGTAATGATGCATAAGGTGGGTATGACACTTTTACATCTGGAGCTATGCCTTTTTCGTTAATCCAGTTACCATTTGGTGTTAACCATTTTCCTGTTGTGAATTTAAGGTTAGAGCCATCTTTTAATGGTGCGACATTTTGCACTGTACCTTTACCAAACGATGTTTCTCCAACAATTTTAGCACCAACAGATTCTTTTAATGCACCAGCTAAAATTTCAGAAGCAGAAGCACTGCCGCTATCGACAAGTACTGTCACTGGAATATCGTATTTTTTACCAGAAACAGCTGTTGTAATTTTCGGCTCCTCATCTTTTTGTTGCACTTGTACGATCGCTTTACCTTCTGGAACGAATAAATTCGATATCTCTACCGCAGCATCTAGGTAGCCGCCAGGATTTTGACGTAAATCTAATACGATGCCTTTTGCTTTACCTTCGTAATCCGCAAGAATCTTCTCAAATTCTTTTGCAGTATTTTCACTAAATGACGTGATTTGAATATGGGCAATGTCCCCTTCAAGCATTTCACCGTAAACCGTTTCAACCGGAATTTCGTCACGGACAATCGTCATATTAATAGGCTCAGCATTTGTTCCACGTTTCACGGTTAATTTTACAGGCGTTCCCTTTTCGCCGCGAATACGCGCTACCGCTTCAGAAGCAGTAAATCCTTGCACACTTTTTCCATCCACAGTTAAGATAATATCTTGTGGTAATAACCCCGCTTTTTCAGCTGGTGAGTTTTTAATAGGTGACACAACAGTAATATAACCGTTACGTTCTTGAATTTCCGCCCCAATTCCTTGGAAACTAGAAGACAGTCCAGACTGAAATTGTTCTGCTTCGTCCTTCACCATAAAATCAGAATACGGATCATCTAATGCGTCGAACATACCGTTAATAGCGCCGTCGACCACTTTTACATCATCGATATCTTTGTAATACTTATTTTTAAGTAAATCATAGGCTTCATATAATTTTGTGAATTCTGCACGCCCACTCGGTACTTTCACTTCAACTACTTTCTTTTCACCGAATGTTAACGCAAAGATCGTTAAGCCTGCAGTAATAAGGATTGTAAAGAACATCAACATGATAAATTTAAACGGTTTCATTTGTACAAAACGTACTGCTGGCTTTATTTCAGCAGGGGATGTTTGTTCTGGCTGCTGTTCTACACTATCTTTTTTCTGTTCATCCATCTTGATTGTCACCACTCTCATATACACTAACTTGTTGTCACACTATTACCATCTTAACAGGTTATAGAGAAGACGAAAAGAAAAAGACTGTCAAAATTTCATGACAAATCTTGTCCCACAACAATCTTCCTAAAATCCATCATTTCTAATCACTTTATTATAAGCTCTTTATTCTATGTAGGTCATATTGTTTGTAGCCTTTGTAAAAGTAAAGATGTCTCCAGTTATCTGCTAAGTTGTAGGTATATAATGGTACTGATTTTCTATTTTACTCATTTCTTCGAAGCAGTCAACTAAAATCCTCATAGAATATTAGAAAATACATGTCCACTTATACATGTTCCTATCATTTGCGTTGTTGTTATTACGTAAGTTCTCTTAATCTTTTTATCACCGAATGTATTGTTAACCTATGAAAAGTAAGAAGCTGGCCTTTATAAATGACTGAAAAAATACCATACGGGGTTGGCGCCAGTTCCATCAGCGCTGCTCTACCTTTGAGATCAATTAGTTCCACTGGTATATTCAATGTATTTGCACCAGCTATAATATTTTCTGTTGCAATTTCGACATATGGACATTGGAATGAACGTAAAATCGTCAAATTGTTAAATTTTTTTAATCGTTCCTCCCAATCATTCGGAAAATATGGTTGTTCACCTTCACTGCTCAAAGGGTAAACAAGTAATTCAAAATCATATGGTGCCGTATCAATAAGTTGAAAATTGTTTTTCAAAAAAATTTCTTTACTTGGCGCCCAAGACGTTGTTGAATTCGTAATAACAACAACACCTTTTTTTGCAAGTTTTTTTGCATCTTCTAAACATTTATTAATTAATCGAGCACCGTATCCTTTTCCAACTTCACTTACCCATAAACAATGGATGACTAAATAACCATCAGCATGAACCACTCTAGATGAATTTTCTGCTTCTGTATATTCAATAAACCCTACTTGTTTTTTATTGGCGGTTACTTGAACATATTTCAAGCCTTCTTCAAATCGATTATTCAGCCATTTATTCTTATTTATATAGCCATTTGATTTTTTCTTGCTTCTAAGACAATAGCTCCCAATTCCTTCTAAAAGCTCAGCATTAATTTCCACCAATTCAACCTTGCCCAATGCCAATCACCCCTAACAATTATGGTAATTATACCCTATTAAAGTGTTTAAAGTACGCATAGGAACATAAAATCAGGCTAATTTATTTTTTAGCCTGATTTCGACAAAAGGAAGAATTTTAATATGTCATAGGACTACTCATTGTCGATATTTCATACAAATGATAAATGAGAAATGATTTGAACTATTTAAGGAGGGTTTAATATTGAATAAGAATACATTTAAAAATCAATCTACTGATTCACTGGATATTTTTGCTGCTAAGCTCACCTATATCGGAGCCTCTATTTCTACATTAGGTGATGGCATACAGGCAGTTGCAGCAGGTCTTGCCTTAGAAGCATTACAAAATTCCAAAAATGACAATTCAAATGATCAGGCAAAACAAAGTGCAAACATGAAAGAACAAATCGATTATTTAATTTCTGAGTTACAGCAAATTAAAAAAATTTTAAAATAACATAATGCTTCAATCATTACGGATACTTATTTGTTTGTGCTTTTTTTACTTTGCTCATCGAGTAATTCAGAAACTGTGACAAATCGATATCCTTGATTTTCAAGTTCAGCTAATATTTTTTCCATCGCTTTTACAGTTTGATGGCGATTGCCGCCTCCATCATGAAAAAGAATGATATTACCTTCTTTAACACCATTTAACACAGTATTCACAATTCTATTCGTTCCTGGACTTTTCCAATCTAATGTATCTAAATGCCATGACCACATCACCACTTTATATCCTTCTTTTGCAATCGCTTCAATCATTGCATCTGAATACTGGCCTTCAACAGGTCGGAACAAAGTAGGTTTAGTTCCAGTGATGTTCTGAATAGTGTCATCTGTTTGTTTTATCTCCTTAAGTAAATTCGGGACATTCGTCCTTAAGGGATGCGTAAATGTATGGTTAGCTAGTTCATGGCCTTCCTTATACATTCTTGCTATCACCTCAGGATTTTTTTGTGCATTTTGGCCAACAATAAAAAAAGTTGCTTTCGCATTGTATTTTGATAATAAGTCTAAAATCTCAGATGTGTACTTTCGATGTGGCCCATCATCAAAGGTTAGAGCAACAATTTTTTCGTCTGTTTTGATCTCCCAAACAATTTGTCCTGCTTCTTCATAATACTTTCTTCCTTTGTTTTCATATGTTGCTGCGCCAACTTTTAGATAAAAAAAGGAGACCGTTAAAAGACAAACAGGTATTAAAAACCACATTTTTTTCAAATCTTCACTTCCTCAACTAAAAATATTTAGACTTATTATTTGAGGAATGATAAAAAAAATGCTCTTTTTTAATTTTTTGTTGGTGTATATTTGAAGCTAAAACTGATTGAAGTTAGAAGTTCATTTTTAGGATTGTTAAATACATTTTTCGCCAATCGATTACGGCAAATTGTTAAAAAGCTTTGTGCGAAAGTGTAGTGGTAACGTAGCCAGCAATGTGTTTTTGTCTCAGTGCGAAACCGTTGTTGTTGCTGTCGCTTCGCTTTCGCACAGGTAAAACTATGTTGCTGTCGCTTCGCTTTCGCACAAGTAAAACTATGTTGCTGTCGCTTCGCTTTCGCACAAGTAAAACTATGTTGCTGTCGCTTCGCTTTCGCACAAGTAAAACTATGTTGCTGTCGCTTCGCTTTCGCACAGGTAAAACCGTGTTGCTGTCGCTTCGCTTTCGCACAAGTAAAACTATGTTGCTGTCGCTTCGCTTTCGCACAAGTAAAACTATGTTGCTGTCGCTTCGCTTTCGCACAGGTAAATTGCCACAAGGTGTGGCGTTCTTAGACTGAGTCCCTCTTTTTCAGTGAGTGTTTGGAAACGCGCTAAAAGAAGTTAAAATCTGTTTTTTTATATGATGTTCCATATGTTCTAAGTAGTCTTGGATAAGCCACTGTAAGGTCATGAGTTCATTACTTCCAATATTACATTGAAGGCCAAGCTTTTCATTAGGGATATTTTTAATTACATTTATTATTTTTTTATTTAAGCTCACCCATAAATCCAATATTTCATCAATCGGTAACTCTTGATACCCTTGGATTTTTACCCATTCAACTTGATTATATGGAGTTAGTACAAATGGTTCCTCTTCGTATTGTATTTTAATGAACCTTTGCAGATTATTGATAGCAGAGTCACATAAATGGCCTAACACCTCTTTTTTCGACCATTTTTGAGGCGCTGGTCGCTGTGAAATCTCTAATTCAGACATTTGCCGGAACTCTATCGGCACATTATTTATCCAACAAGTTAATGGATCAATAAAATTTTGCATAATTCCCACTCCTACTTATAAAAGCTTAAATAATAATCGATTAATTTAATGACTTCGTATATCCTTTTATATTCTTTTTCTATTTTATAAGAAATAAACAATACTGCTACGTTAAAGCTTAATACTGCGAGAGCAACTATTTGGACAAATGAGATTCCAATCATCAACTTTGTATTTATGGCAGAGGCAATGATTGTAATTAACGATAATAGCACACCACATAATGTAATAAAAATCGGCTTTGATCTAATAATTTCATTTGCTTGCAATTTCAAAACATCTAGTAAATATTGAATTTCTTTCAATGTATACTTTTGATCAAAAATCACGAAATATGACATATAAACATCGTTTGCTATATTTTCATTTAGAATATTTTTATGGATTTTTTTCACTAATCGATCACAAAAATCTTTATCTAATGCTTTTTTAGGTATGAATAGTTCCTCTTTATTTTCAAAAACATTTGTGCCGGGATGCTTCAAACCCCTCATCCTCTCATACTGGTTTACCAGATTTAATGACCTTATTTAAAATAGAAAACATGTTTATAGTCACCCAAATCTTTCAGATAATTAAAGTATATGAAAGGACGGAAAGGTTGTATGTTATTTTCGACAAAATTTTATAGTATTCTGATTAACATTTATACAGTCTTAATTAGTTTAGTTGTCGATAGACAGCTAATGCATCTGTAATATTGAACTGCTCTGTTCGTGAGTCACCCTCCGCACCTACAGTTACTAGAATATACTCTTCGCCATTAATTGTCGCTAGACTTGCTAAACATAAGCCTGCTTGTTCTGTATAGCCAGTTTTGCCGCCAATTATTTCACCTCTCATCTTTTCATTAGCATCCATATTTTTAAACATCCGACTCGATACCGTCATTCCCTCTGGATGAAGATTCGTTGACTTTATGGAGTATCTTTCTGCGGTATAGATATCCCGAAAGGTGTTATTGGTTAAAGCATATTGTAAAAGTATCGAAATATCCTTCACACTCGTATAATGATCGGGATGATGGAGTCCTGTTGCATTCATAAAATGTGTGTTTATCATCCCTAGCTGTTTAGCTTTTTCGTTCATTAACTTTACAAATTTACTCTCCGACCCAGCAATGTAATTGGCTAAACCATTAGAAGCATCTGCACCAGAAGATAGCATTGAACCATAAAGTAAATCCTCTGCTGTTACCTCCTCATTAGGAAGAAAGCCAGCCATCGAAGCATTTTCTTCATACAAACCCTTAAATATTTTTCTAGGAAGCAAAATCTTTTCCTGTAAATTCGAGATATTTTCAATTGCAACTAGAACTGTCATGATCTTCGTCAAAGAAGCAGGGTAAATAATTTCATCACTACCTTTGTCCAATAATATCTTATTTGTGTCTAAGTTCACTAAAATAGCATTTGAGCTATGTAAATTTACATCAAGATTTATTTCACTTTTCTTTGGTATTTCCAGCTGAAGATTATCAATTATTTCTGGCTTTGAATCTTGGAATTCGTTTACAAACATGTACACCAGAATAACAAAAATCATTAATATTAGGCTATAAAATCTGTTTCTTTTAAACATAAAAACAACTCCTTCTCTCTATGCCTCTATTGAAACATAAAAGAAGGAGCTCTTTTTTAATAATCTATTATAGAATTCTTAAGATTTCTTAAGAAAGTGTTGGAAGCATTACGGTGAAAACTGTTTTTTCATCATTACTTGAAGCTGATATCGTTCCTCCATGAGCATGGACTATTTCATTAGCAATTGCAAGACCAAGCCCCGCCCCACCTGATTGAGTCGATCTGGAAGAATCTAAACGATAAAATTTTTCAAAAATCATCATTAATTTTTCTGGTGGAATTGTTTTCCCCTTATTTGTAAATGAAATAAATGTTTGGTCATTTTGATGGTGTGCGCTAATATGAATTATACTGTTGTCATCGCTATATGCTATGGCATTTTTTAAAATATTATTAAATACCCTAGCTAATTTATTAGCATCCGCAAAAACCTTCATTTCTCCCTCGATATTCACAATTGCTTGCTGTCCTTTAGGGGCCAATAAGGGATAAAATTCATCTGCCAATTGCATTAACATGTAATTTAAATTAATGGATTCTTTATCTAAAATAATGGACTGTAAGTTAAATCTAGTGATTTCAAAAAATTCATTAATCAACTGCTCTAGCCTATATGATTTTTCTAATGAAATCTTCACATACTTTTCTTTTTGGTCTACAGGCATGTCCTTTGCCTCATCCAACAGACTTAAGTATCCAATCATAGATGTCAGCGGTGTTTTAATATCATGTGCTAAGTAAACTACAAGATCATTTTTGCGCTGCTCAGCCTCCTGTGCATCCTTTGCCCGTTTTTCTAATTTATTTTTAGCATCATTTAATTTTTTCTCCATAAAATCTAACTCAGAAGGAAGACTTATTTCCTGATTTGATTCCTCCGAAAGCATATTAACACCTATGGCAATTTGGTTAAAATACTTCGTAAACCGAGAAAGTGCAAAATAAAAAATTACTAATAGCAAAATAATTAAGCCTATCGCTAACCAAAGAGATTTATTTTGTCGAAATAATATCCCATAGGCTCTCTGTGCCGAAAAATAGTCAAGCTGCAGCACGTTTTCACAAAATCGAATAAACCAATCAGCGAAAGGAGCTTGTAAGACACCATCAATAAATACATAGCTTATGAAATAGCCTACCAACAATGTGATTACTAAAATCAACAAAATTTGAAGCATGATAGTTCTTTTTAGTTTTCCAAAGTCATTTTTCAATGGTATACCCCACTCCCCAGACAGTTTTTATGAATTTAGGGTTCTCTGCGGAATCATTCATCTTTTCTCGTAAATGCCTAATGTGAACCATTACCGTATTGTTACTACTATAATATTTCTCCCCCCATACTTCTTGAAATAATTCTTCTGATGAAATGACTCGTCCTCGATTTACACATAAAAACCACAATATGGAGAACTCTGTAGGAGTAAGAGATAGTTGTTTTTCATTTAACATACATTTTCGAGTCTTTTGCTCTAAAATTAAGCCTGAAAAATCAATAGTCGAGTCATTTTGTAATGATTCCTGATGATTGTACTTTGTAAATCTGCGAATTTGAGCCTTAACCCTTGCAATAACCTCCAATGGACGAAATGGTTTAGTTATGTAGTCATCAGCCCCTAATGTAAGCCCCGTTATTTTATCTATTTCTTCTTCCTTCGCTGTTAACATAATCACCGGAAAATGAAATTGTTCCCGAATTCTTCGGCAAATTTCAAAACCATCGATTTCAGGCATCATTACATCAAGAATAGCAAGATCCAATTTGATCGAGTGTATACACGCTAACGCTTCATGAGCATCGTAAAATTTATAAACATTAAAATTTTCATTTTTTAAATAAAGCTCAATTAAATCAGCAATTTCCTTTTCATCATCAACTACAAGAATATTTATATCCATGCTCATAACCACCTTTATTCAAATAACTTCATCTTTGTTTAAAACAATGATTTAAATCATCCAACATCATATCATTCCGTTAAACTTTCTGTCATGCAAAGTCTTAATATTTAAGAAAATCTAAAGAATTACACATAAAAAGACCACTCGTTTACAACGAAGTGATCTAAAAAATTTTCATGCCGAAATTACACATTAAGGAGGTATCATTATCTTGCTTGATCATCATAATAGGCTTCATTTGCAGCCTTTTTATTCGTACCTTTGAGATAAGCAAAAACTATATCTGGACGTTTCAGTAACATCCAGTCGCCATGATAGTCAAATCGTCTACAAGAAGTTATCATCCCATTTTTAATTGTTCCGTATTTTTTCCCGTTCTTCTTGCCCCATACTTTTAAACGCTTAGCAAAATCAGCATCCTCTGCCATTAGCATATTCTCATTAAAACCGTTTACTTCCTGAAAGTCTTTTTTATAGCACCAAAAGATTCCCACAGAGATAACTCCGTACTTGAAAAGTAAAGGAACAATTAGCACCATGCTAGAAACAACGATACCTAAGGACATTCTTTCAAAATTACCATTCACGCCTCCTCCAATGTATTGATTAGATGCTAAATGCTTTTCAACTTCAGATAATAAGTGTTCTGTCATCCGAGTATCAGCATCAATTGTAATCAGAATTTCACCTTTTGCTAACGTAGCCCCAGCATTTCTAATTTTGGATAAGTTTTTATCGTTATTTTCCAATGTCACGCAATTGTAGGACTGTGCAATTTCTTTCGTTTTATCCGTACAACGATTTAGCACTACGATAACTTCAATTTGATCTTTATAAGGTTGTGCAGACTTTGCAATAGACTCTAAACACGCACCGATATATTTTTCTTCATTATGAGCAGGTATGATAACAGAAAATTTCACATTTTCATCAGGAACATCTTTAATAAATCGTGTACTTACCGACATATAAAATCTCTCCTTCATAATTAGTTCTCATTATTTTAATTTAAGTATACAATTATCCTTTCCCCTTAAATATTTTATTTTTGGATTTTTATGTCTTTTTGTAGCTGGATGAATTAAATTCCTTTTTAGATACTACATGTGATGATCAACTCAAAAGAACTTTGCAGACCTTGTTTCTGACATTGTTAAATCGCGCCGCTTAGGCTTATTTCTAAAGAAAGGCGGACTACCTCGGTCAGTGACTTTGGCTTGTTAGTATTAAAAAACTAATTGTTGGATAGTTGGTTGTTGTGCTAGCTACTAGAGCTTCTCTTTTTTGATCTGCTTGAGATTAATTACAGGTATATTTGTGAGGATGATCAATTGCATGCTACAAATGCTATAAAAAGAGCTAATGGATAGTTCATGTAATCACCTGCATTTAAAAGTCATTCATTTACTATATTATTCAATATAATTTTAAATACCCTTTTGACATAGCACACAAAAAAAGCACTGCAATGATTATTGCAGCACTTTTTAATCGAATTGACTTAGTTTCCGAATGCGAAAATAAGCTCTGTTTCACAAGCTATTTCACCGTCTACTGTTGCAACTCCGCGTCCTTTACCAATGGCACCCTTTAAGCGTGTAATTTCCACTTCAAGACGCAGTTGATCACCAGGTTTCACTTGTTTTTTAAAGCGACAGTTATCAATACCTGCCAGTAATCCAAGTCTTCCTTGGTTCCCTTCTTTTGTAAGCATAATAATTGCGCTCACTTGCGCTAATGCTTCAACAATTAATACACCTGGCATTACTGGGTAATTAGGAAAATGTCCATTAAAGAACTCTTCATTTATCGTGACGTTTTTAATGGCTACTGCTCTCTTCCCCTCTTCTAATTCTAATACTCTATCCACTAACAAAAAAGGATAACGATGTAGTAAAACCTCTTGTATTTGTTGAATATCTAGCATCAAAAAACCTCCAATAATTTTATCACCTAATTCTAGCATTAATTATTAGTAGTTGGTACTATTTTTTTGTTTGAATTTCAAAATAAAAGCCACATCCTAATATAGATGTGACTGTACTATTTTAAATTAGTAGTTTTCCTTATTGAGTGGCCAAATATGGGCTGGGACATTTTGATATGGGAAGTTTTACCAATATTTACCTTTAATATGCACGGCACTCTTTAAATCCATCCGATAGTTTTTCTGGAATGGACCAGAATTATAAAATACACCATCTGAAATAGCTATAACATCTGCTATTACTTCAATCAGCAATCCGTATTGAGGATTAACCTTGCCCCTACGTGTGTCGATGTCTGCGAATGACCCACAGATGTTCCGCCATATTGGAATAGAGCCTTCAGTTAAAAAATTTCATTCATATAATATGCAAAGACTGATGCTAATTAGATTTGTCAATCAAAATAATGGTAGTTATCTTTTTGGCACTAACAACGGATCTCGTTTAGAAATTTAAGTATTACTTGCCTCAAAACATACAATCACTTCACTATAATTCAAAATATATTTCACTATAATATTTTCTGATTTTTATAAATAGTTAGTTCACTCCTATTTTAGTATTTCATTATCGACAGTTATATAGAAGATAGCATATAATATTTTTTGCATTCATTAAGTTAATCTTATTATTGTCTTACTTGAATGTTTAGTTTATTAGAATAGGATGGGTTGACATGTTATCTTTTATTGCAATAGTTCTTCTCTTATTTTTAATTCCTGGACCTGCTGTTATCATTACCATTACGCAAACGCTGAAAGGTGGTAAAAAGAACGGTATTTTCACTGCATTAGGCATTGGATTAGGTGACTTAGTCCATACGTTAGCAGCTGTCTTAGGGTTATCTGCCATTTTAATGAAATCTGCCACTGCGTTTGAAGTAGTGAAATATATTGGTGTTGCATACCTTGTTTATTTAGGTATTCAAATGCTACTAACAAAACCACAAAAAATAGAAAAACCAACTGTTGAACAAAGTCCGGCAAGTACTTCGTTCCGACAAGGTTTTTTAGCGGAGATTTTAAATCCAAAAACTGCACTATTTTTCTTAGCGTTTTTACCACAGTTTGTTCAACATAATGGCCAGTCCATCACTGTACAATTATTGATTTTAGGCATTACTTTTGTTGTGATGAGCGCTTTGTATACTATTTTGTTAGCTATTATTACAAGCTTTATTGGTGAAAAAATCTTTACGAAAACAACAAACAATGGTTCGCGTTGGCTTGAAAAGGCTGTTGGTTTCGTTTATATAGGACTAGGCGTTAAATTAGCACTGCAAACTCAAAGTAGATAATAATATGGTTTCTTAGGGGGAACACGATTATAAACGTGTTCTCTTTTTTTTATTTCTTTAAGGCTGTTTTCTCAAAGATTGTTAAACTTATACTTTTTGTTTGGAGGGTTAGAGATATACGACGTTCTACAAACTGACTGTATTTTTAATTTAAGAACATTTTTATACTTTATATAGCAAGCTATTCTCCAAGGAATTAAATAACAAATAACAAGCAAGAAAATTAGCATATTGAGTGTAGCTGGTTCGATAGTTGAAATATGTTGTCGAAAAAAATAACGTAAAGCAATCATAATGGAGAAAGTGATTATAAAAGCAGGACTTTTCTTAGCATAAATTAAACCATCATTTCGTAATTCATAATCTGACCATAAAATAAGAGGAATAGAAAAACCTACCCCTAAAAATATTGCTATAGATAATTGAAGGTATGTGACGTTCCCAGACGCGTTTAGAAAAAATGAAAATCCTGGTGTTAAAAATAGAAGAGGGAGAATTATTCGCGTTCCTCTCCCTTTGGTTGGTTTGTACATAGAACGGATTCTACGAACTAAAATGAACAATCCAATAATTAGAAACATAGAAGTAGCTGGTAGTGCAGTTTGCATAAAAACCTCCCTGAATTATGTTTTGATTGATTTATTTATTATTGCATAAATTCAAACAAAAACCACATTTTTCCTTATGCAATTAAACTGCCCGTTCTTGAATAGCAACAATCTTTTCAAAAACAGCCTTCTTTAAAGTGGAAATTGCATGACATGAACGATGTAAACACGGGTACAAACAGTTTTTAGTATTTCATTTCACGATGGCTAATGGTGGATGTACCACACTTTACATTCCTTTTTTCGATAATTACGATTCAAGTACAAGTCCCATTTCAATTCTTACTTCCCTTTTATCAATATCTTTATTGGAGTAACTTATTAAGTCACATCCAATTAGATGAAATCCATGTTTTCTGTAAAACTGTATAGCAGGAAAATTAGACGTTTGTGTTTCTAAAACGATTGCCCTCACCCCAACTTCTGCTGCACGCTTTTTGACCAAAGCCATGAGCTTACTACCAATGCCTTGCTGTTGATAGGCATGATCAATATGAATATCATTAATTCTTAACACATGATGCCACTTCTCATGATTAAAACTAACAATTCCCGCTTCTTCTCCATTAAACTCAACAATATAGCATTCAATATCCTCTATATGATCCTCAAAAATTTCTCCTTCCAAATACTTGTGAAATGGCATGTCGAAATGTTTTAACGTAAAATCAACTGTCCAGCCATTTTCTCGTTCTTTAAAGGAAACATCATAATAATTATTGGAGCTGTATTGATAAATAATTTTTTTGCCTTGTGGGAAATTTTCTTTATATATCCTTTTTATTTGTATCAAGTGGAATCACCCTTTTCACATATTTTTATAATAGAAAAAGCTCTTTAATTTAACTGTATTCAAACATTTAACTGGCTTTACGAATGCGATGTTAATGGAAATAACGGTCGTTCTGTCCCGAATTTTATCATCGGCCGAATAAACAATACATCGTCCTCAGTTTCAATTACTTCAGACTCTAGATTCTGACAATCAGGGATAAAGTGAAAAATAATTCTTTTTATATCTGATGTAGTAATGTAGCTTAAAACTTCTATTACATCAATCTTACTGCGACTTACAACATCAAAAAGATGTAATTCCTCACCCTCTTTTTCGAATAATACTATAACGTCTTCGTCTTCGATAAAATAAATTGAATTAGGAAATGCAATAAGAAAATAGAACATAAGTAAACTTTCATTTTCTTTCACATCTAAAACAGACGATAATGGCATTCTTTCCTTTGCATACAATTTCAATAAAGATACATCGTTGATATTTTCAACGTCTAAATTCCGGATTGTTATGTTTGATTTTTTCTGTAAATCATCAGGATTTAAGAAATATCTACTTTCTTGTACTCTTGAAAACCCAAATTTCGGATAGAAATCTAAAACTGTTTCATTCGCAAATAAATAGATGAAATCGTATTGTTTTTCATATTTATCAATAATGACATTCATTAATTTTTTTGCTAAACCTTTATGACGATAATCTGGATGCGTCATTACTGTACCAACTTGTATGGCTTTATAATCCTTACCGTTTACAGCAACAGTCATTTTACTTATTGATGCATTTGCAATTACTTTTTCATCATCAATATATGAATAACAACCATATTGATCGTTCCAGCATCCTTTTTCATACCATTGGCTAAAATCTAATCCAAAAATTAACTTTGCTAATTCATTGAAACTTTCTCTATATTTTTGATTGTCCTTATAATCATTTATTAAATGATACTTTGTCATATTTACGCCTCATTTCTCTATTTTATTAGCTCAAAGTAAGTAATTGAGACATTACCATTTTGCACACCCCCAAAAAGACATAAAAAAAACTATAAGAAGAAATCCTTCTCATAGTCAAATTTAAATTCAATATAGATTAATACTCCTCAGTGTCATTGTAGCTGTCACTTCGATGGGCTTTAACTTCTGTACAAATAAACTATACTAGAGGCTTATAGGAGATATTAAAAATATATGATTTGAATAGGTATGATGACTTCTAATCGCTATTGTGCAAATGGGCGAACTAAAAAGAATTAAGGTATACACCTTAATCTGCGTTATTGCACTATAAAATTTTTTTAAATTTTATTAGCCATTAATAAGTTTCATCATAAATAATCAAAACCCCATTTCACCATATATTTAACATAACTATACATTTTTCTGGATACTTTTGTAAAGAATAAATTAAGCTTTCATTTTTTATGTAGAAGCTTATAGACCTTTTCATTGTCTATAAGCTTGAAGTACATTAATTATTGTTTTGGTGTATTTGCGGTAAGTGGATTACTGTTTGCAACTAATTGCACTGGTGTCGTGCCTTCCTGAGAAGACGTTGTCATTTGATGTGCATTGTCTGACATCGCTTGGCGTTTCATTACGCCAAAAATAGCTGCGGCACCTAAAAGTCCCCATGCAAAAAATCTCACTGTTGATAGCCTCCTTCTCATACTAAATATTTTAAAACAGCTTTAGTATTGGAAATCCCCTGCGGTTTATACGGTGTTAGCTATTTGAGTTTTTTATTCAATTTACTGATTATTTTCAAAAATATAAAAATATGGTAAAGTGAAATGGTATAAAATTCGAATGGAGGTAGAACATGAATATTAAAGTTGCAACATTAGAAGATATTCCGCAAATAGAAATATTATATGAAGAACTGTTTTTAGAGATGTCAAAACTACAACCAAAGTACATAGCTCCAACAAAACAGGATGTAAAGTTTCTTACAAACACAATTTCAGAAGAAAAATCAGATATTTTTGTTGCTGAAATAGATCATAGTATTGCCGGCTTTTTACTAATTCAAGAATTAACTACGCCTCCTTATTCTTGTATCGTCCAGCATAATTATGCGTATATTATGGATGTAATTGTTGGCGGACAATATCAAAGTAAAGGCATCGGTTCAGTATTGCTACAAGAGGCAAAAAAATGGGCAGAAGAACGTAAATTAGATCATTTAGAGTTAAGTGTTTTAGCAGAAAATAGTGGGGCTTTTGCCTTGTATGAAAGACATGGATATAAAGAAGCGAGCAGTATTATGCGCTTAGAACTTTAATATTTTATACGATTTTAGAGCCTGCTTTGAAAGTTAGCATGCTCTTTAGAAATGTTAACATTTGACCTATGTTAACTTAAAACCATTTATTAGTACAAATTAAATAAAATTTGGGTGAAAATTTTCCGGATACTATAGCACCTTCTGTATAAACTATTTTCAGGAGGTGATTTTCAATGGCAAACAACAATCAAAACTTTAATTCGAAAATTCCTAATGCAACTCCAAATGCAATGAACGTGGAATTTGGAAATGAAACTGATGTTAATCAAATTAGACAACAAATCCAACAGGCAGAAGCTAACAAAAAATTTGCTTCTGGTTCAAAGAACTCGATGGACGTAGAATTCGGAAATGAGACTGACGTTAATCAAATTAGACAACAAATCCAACAGGCAGAAGCTAACAAAAATCTTGCTTCTGGTCGATTTGCAAACGAAAACAATACAAAATAAGTTTAAATAAGTCACAACCACAACCGGCAACCTTTGCCGGTTTTTTGTTCCCAAAATGCAACAAGCTTCCTCTCTTAAAAGAGCCTAAACCCATTCGCACTGTATTGTGTGACGATACTTAGCCTTTTGAATGTATAGGAAATCTTACTCTACACACAATAATTATTGAGTGTATCGCACGCACTTATTTGGTTGTGGCGTTGGTTGACCGTCACAGCCTCCCTCATTTATTACTTAGGGTCACTTTCAACTCGGTGACCCTTTTTTATTTCTAAAAACGTTTTATTTTTCTTTTAAAAAATGCGAATAACTAGAAATTGTGCTGAAGTATTTAGTGTTTGGTCAGCTTTAATTAAAATTACAGACTATGGCATGATTGCTGGATATCAAACGTTATAAAATCACGCTGGTGATGAAGATCAAAAAATCATAGATGATATCATCGACGGTTGTAGAGAAGAAGTACACGCAATATCCCCTTTTATTTTTTTGTTACAAAGAAATTTTTATCATCGCCATTTACGTTATATTCTAAGTGTTATTGCACAATCTAAAACGTAACAAACAATAACGGAGGTTGTAGCAATGAAAAAATTCTTGTACTTCGGGGCACTGGCTGCGTTCTTTCTAACTGCTTGTTCCTCACACGACGAAGCTCCAGCTAGTGAACAAGCAGAAGCAAAGGAGAAAACCGTTTATGCAGAAACAAAAGAAAATTTTGAGACAAGTTATCTATATGAAGTGGAAGATCCATTTACAAAATGATTGCTGAAGACAGATGACTAATTAAGGTTATCTGTTTTTGTTTTTATAAAATCTGTTATAAAAGATACGTCACTGGAAACTTCCTATTGGATTCAAGTACCTGACAAGACAATTCATCCTATCTATGTGGATGTAGGTTGTGCATATGTTATGCTCCTGACTTAAATAAGGCTTCCTGTATCTATCCTTATTTGTATTATCTTTTTCTTACTTTTTTACAAAACTTCACCCCCATTATGAAATGGGGGTGTGGGACCTATTGAATGTTCTTATTTTACCAACAGTTCACGCTCAAATTGCTTTGACTTTTCTTTCTTGTTAAAAACTACGAACGATATGGTTGTACCTTGATTTGGCTTACTTTTAATTTGAAGTCCTTTACCGTAATGTTGTTTTAAGCGAAGATCTGTATTAAGCAATCCAATGCCATTTGAACTTTCCGATTTTCTTTCAAGTAAACGTTCCATCGTAGCTTCATCCATTCCAGTGCCATCATCTGACACAGAGATCTCAATATACGTGTCGAAATCTTCAATGCTAATATGAATATTCCCGCCATTTTCACGGGGCAATATCCCATGTTTCAAAGCATTTTCAATTAATGGTTGGATGGTTAGTGATGGTATCATGACGTCTGTGGAAACGTTTAGATCCCACGTTACGTTAATCCGCTCCCCGAAACGTTCCTTATAAATGTATATATAAGATTGAACAAGATTTACTTCGTCTTCCAGTGGAACAAGTTCATCAATATTTTGAAACTTAAAGGATTCTCTTAAAAAATCACTTAGTGCTTCAAGTAGCTTACTAGTTCGCTCGATATCAATTTCACTTAACGTAATAATTGCATTTAATGTGTTGAAGAGAAAATGGGGCTGTATTTGTGCCTGAAGCCAAGCTGCCTCCATTCGAAGTCGTTGTTGTGCAGATTGTTTAACATCGGTTAATGCATTCACTCTTGATCTTAACTCTAAAGCGTCCACTGGTTTTGTAACGTAATCATTCGCTCCAGATAAGAAACCATTTTTAATATCTTGCGGCTGACTCCTTGCTGTGAGAAGTAAAACTGGTAGTTCAGTTATTGAAAAATGCTGACGAATTGTACGAACTAATTCGTAGCCAGACATATTTGGCATCATTACATCTGATATGACTAAATCCCACTCTTGTGACATTAATATTTCGAGAGCTTTATTACCGCTTGTAACCGATACTAAGTCGTATTTTTCTATAGAAAGTATTGTTTCGATAACTCTTAAGTTAACTGGATCATCATCGACGACCAATACTCTAGGTCTATTCGCTTCCATAATAGATTGATTTCCAATTCGATCATCAAATGGATTTGTAGGAGTCACTACCGCTGATACTTCGTTCTCATCTGATAGCAGGGCTACATTTGTTTGCTCATCCGTTCCGTCAGATATTGGGAGAGTAAACGTAAATTCTGAACCTTTCCCTACAACTGATTTTACCCGTAATGTTCCCCCATGTAGTTCAACCAAACGTTTACTAATACTCAGTCCTAGCCCAAATCCGCCTTCTATCATTGCCTTACTAAGAGTACCCTGCTCATAAGGTTCAAAAATACGTTCAATGGTTTCCTCATCTATTCCAATACCAGTATCCGAAATCACAATTTCAGCCATCCCATTTCTTACATGACCAGAAATCTTCACTTCACCTTCGTTCGTGTATTTCACTGCATTATGAAGTAAATTAAAAATGATTTGAATCACTCTATTTTCATCAGCCATTACTTTTGAGAAATTTTCAGGGATTTGATTCATTAACTGAATCCGTTTTCCGTCACCCATAACATAGAGCATATCTAATACACCCGATACAATTGCATGAATCGAAACAGTTCTAAACTTTAGTTTAGGGTTATTTTCTTTTAAACTCATTACATCTAGTAAATCATTTAACATAATTGACATACGACTTCCTACAGAAAGCACTGTTTCTAAATCCTTGACACTTTTGTCACTGAGTACACGTTCTTCTCTTTCCAAAACAGCCTTAGAAATATTAAGGATTCCATGAAGTGGATTTCGTAACTCATGAGACGTATTAGCAAGAAATTCATCCTTTAACTTATTAGCCTTTTGTAGCTTATTAGCAAGTTCTTTCGTATCTGAATAAACTTTTGCATATCCTTTAAACCATAATGTAGCTAAACAAGCCATTGTGATAATAAGATCAAATGGATACATAATCACTTTTATTCCAAAGATGAGAAGTAGACCATCCCAAATGTAATTATTGCCAAATGCTAAAATGGCAAGAAGTAAAAATATATTACTTCTGACCTCTTTAATAGATTTTGTCATTACCGTTAGGATCGTTATTACTAACGCAATACCTAAAATAAATATATAAATATCTTGATAAGTTACTATATAGCGAGTAGGCAACACGATTGCCATAAATGCAGCTATACCACAGATAATACTAAACCAACGTGTATATTTACTCACATGTTGAGGCATCCAATGTTTTATGCATTGAATGAGTGAAAAGCCTATCCCTACCATAGCAAGATGAACTAATTTAAAGCCCCATTCATAATTAATCGAAAACAAATAAGATAATAATTTGTCATCGCTTGCTAATAAGTAATAATTCATAATGCTCATCGATAATAGAGAAAAATAAAGTAATCTTTTTTCTTCCTTGTTCCCTATAAAAAATAAAATGATAGAATAGATCGCGTGTATAAAAAAAACAACTGCAACTAGTTGCTGCATAGCTATCGACCATTGTGTTTCCTTAGCTAATATATCTTCTTTTCCTAATTTAATGGAGCGAACAATGCCACCGCCACGAGGATCCTTAAAGTTAGAAGCCTGAACAATAATTTCGATTTCTTTATGACCGTTTGCTTCAAAAGAAACAGTATATGGAACATTTTTGGCCACTGTATTTTCTGCTTTCTCCCCAATTTCACCTGATTTTGCTAACTGTCGTCCATTTACATAAATTTCAGAAGAACTCCGAACACTCGGAACTCGAATACTGTAAGTTATTTTGTCCTCTGGATTGACGAGTAATTTTAAGCGATAAGTACCGTAACCGTAAGGGCTCATCTCTTCTTCTTGTAAAGAAGAACTCCATCCCTCAGGAACCTCTATGTATGTAGATTGAACCTTTTTAGATTCTAAGTGCTTTTCTTCACTAATCAACCAATTATAAGGATAAAACTCCCACTCTCCATCGAGTGTAATAGCATGTTCGTCATTAAAATTCCAATTTCTTAAATCCATTTGCCCTTTTACAGCATGTGGTTGATCTGAATTATCGAATAATTCCAACCATAAAACTCGTGAGCCTGTTAGAAAGATAATAAATAAGCAAACGATGAGAACAATTTTTCTCTTTTTCATTAACATTAATTGTCAAAGGCGTTATGTATTTTTCCGTTATGATACAAGCTCCTTAGACCAAATCACACCTCCTACGATATATTATCCTAGCAGAGTTAACATTACTTTTAAATCTAATTTTTTGCCTTACATCCAATTTTTACAACACATCAATGTTTTAATTTACAAAAATATACTTATTACCTCATAATTTGAAATACTTTTTTACAACATCATAAAAAATCACCAGACACCGATCCCGGTGATTTCAGACAGTAGAAAAATGCGACTTTGTTTGTGCTTTAAGTTTGTCTACAAAAAAATATACATCAATTGTTTAGTATCATAAGTCCGTGGACTTTGCTTCAATCACCTCTTCATTACGTTCCTGCGGGCCCGCTACTTTTCCCAAACCAACAACTCTTTTCTTCATCAGTAAATTAGTCATATTAAATGATTCTAGGCTGGCGCAGCAAGCTTTCACTATCATGCAGTGTACCACGCAGTAAGATTGTATCCATATTTCCCCTAAATTACTAAAGCTTTAACTGACTCAGTGCATATTCTGTAGTCATTGTAATGTTTTCAGGAATTTCATTTATTGAAAACCACTGCACCTTCTCTAAAGCATGCGGTTCTCTATTTTCTACTTCACCATTCGTAATATGAGCAGCAAAAGTAGGCGCTACATAATGGACATCTTCTGAATGTATAATATGGTTGGTCACACATACCAATTGTGTAATTTCGATGTCCACTCCAAGCTCTTCCTTTATTTCACGTATGATCGCATTTTCTATTGTTTCCATATAGTCAACCTTACCACCCGGTAAGCTCCAACAGCCTGCTTCTGGTGCTTTTTTACGTAAAACGAGTAAAATTTTGTTAGCCTTATCTACAATAACTGCCCCAACGCCAACTTTTGGTGATTTCACTTTTTCCATTTGTATTTCCTCCTATAATAACTAGCTGCTATCGGATGTATATAACTTCAATATGTAAAATATGTATCTTGAATGGTTACTTACGAAGGTCATTCACTCCGCCAAGTAGTAAATGCCCTCTTCCTAACTATTATACTCGTAAAATTTAATGTAAAAGTATTGGAAAAATTAATTTACCTTTATTTATTTTTTTAGTTAGATGATTACCATCTCTCCTTTTTACAACTTTGCGTATTATATATTGTAGAAAGGAGGGAGTAAAAATGAGTTGTTCAGGTAATGGTTACGGCTCAGGGTCCACTTTTGCCCTAATTGTAGTATTATTCATCCTTTTAATTATCGTTGGCGCTACTTTCATTTGTTACTAATAAACAACGCCGCCAATGTCTCTATTGCTCAAATTTCCCTAGAGTAATACTAATTTATCCCTATACCTTCTATATGAATGACTAAGGGTCACTTTCCTCCAGTGACCCTTTTTTCTACTTACATTTATTTAATTAGAGAAAAAATATTAGTGTCATACGGAACACCATTTTGGTGCATATAATTTTTTAATATCCCTTCTTTTTCAAAGCCCAATTTGGTCAATAGTTTATTTGAAGCTTCATTTTCAGTAAAAACAATAGCTCCAATACGCATTAAATCCATCTCTTCAAAGCCAAATGCTAGGACTCTATTAACAGCTTCTTGTGCATACCCTTTTCCCCAGCTCTCAGGAAAAAGTGCATAGCTAATTTCAGCTCTTTTATGCTCAGTCGACCACTCTTGAAAACCGATAGTACCAATAATACCTTTTTGTCCTTTTAATGAAATTCCCCATTTAATTCCTCGTTTTTCATCATAATTTTTTGAAAAATTTTTAATTATTTGTTTAACCTGCTCTATATTTGTTAAAGGATTTTGCCCATAGTGACGTAATACATCAGGATTTGAAAAACAGTTTAATACTTCTTGGGCGTCATGTTCAGTAAGTTCTCTTAACACTAATCGTTCAGTATCTAAAATAGGAAACATCTTCTTCACCCCATTTCCAAATAAGTTATCTTAGATTCTATACAAAAATGGTGAGAATTGGTACAGCATTTTAGGTAGAACAATACTTTTTTATTTACAAATGTAAAAATATGATTTATATAAATGGATCACGAAACGGTCTCTCATTCCAATCAATTGAGCATCTTCATCCTTAACTTGCAGTGCTATACCCTTTTACAATCATTCAGGATTAATTCCCCCATACAAAAAGGTAATTGGCCCTGAGTTCATTCTAGATGAGGTGGGAAATCCTACATTCAATAACATGTTAGAAAAAAACTAAATAAACTTGTCCTTTTAGGGATGAAAGTCTCAAATATATATAGTTTCTCTTTAATACTGTTTTCGTATAGAAAAACAAAAACAAGTTGCTTCTACATATTTTGTAGATCAACTTGCTCTTTGTCTTTTGAGCTTTGCTAAATTGCTATTCAACTACAGCGCTTCATACCTTGTCAGTCATCCAAAAATAAAAATAGACCATTAAAAGTAGCTCAATACTCGTTATTTTGATAGGGATTGCCATTTTCATAGAGATACGATTCCAATTCTTTAACCTTGTTCCCGTCTAATTGGTGTGTTAACCCGAATGTTTCACCCTTCCCACCATGATTTATTACAATGTCAAGATCATGAAGTAATTCAGTGAAATACTTGAAAGTCTGTTTTAAGTCGTCATTAAACCTTGATCTTTCTGGCGTGTTCGTCGATAAAACATACTCAAGATGTCCCATCCAAATTTGAAGCACATTCAGGTTTTCAAAGTCCTTTTGAAGGTCATCGCCTTGAACCCGAAAATATTTCATTTCAGTAGTGATTTGATCGGCCTTCGGATAATATTGGTTCACATCGGTTGTTTTAACAATATCTTCAGCGTGATAGGCAATCCAAGCTTCAAGCGTAGGTTCGATTCCATATTCATTAAAGCCTTCGGGAGTTGAAACATCCTTCCACAGCTTCGCGTTGTTAACTTTAGTTACTCCCGACTTTACTTTTTCAATTTTAGATTCCGCCGGTTTTACTTCTTCAATTTTAGTTTCTTCGTTCGTACATCCTGTTAATAAAACAGTGACAAATAATCCTGTATATGCTATTTTCGTTAACCTCATAATTCGGCTCCTTCTATAGTTGAAAATCTCACACCAAACATCACCTATATTTTAACTTAAAAACTAATTAATTCCTATAACTAAACCTAGTTAGTTTGATAGCAATAATTTTCAAGAAAACAACCCTTTTTAATTTTGAGGTTTTGACCTTGCTTTTCTACACTTTAAAAAACTAAATGACCAGTTATGAAGATAAACAATGCGTCATGTGCATAGCCATTTTCGCATCGACGCGATGATTGTAGGATACCATCCTATGTGCACTCTTTCCGATTCTGTGACATCCGCTGAAAGAAATTAAATAAAAATAGTTCGTTGAAACTGGCGATGGAACATTGTATTTCCTTCTTGAGGCACCCCATCAATATTAATCCCCCATGTATTCATGATAATAGGATCATTAGGAAAAACTGGATCAGTTGGAAAAATCGGATCAGTTGGAAAAACTGGATCAGTTGGAGTTTTAACAAGCACTTCATAACATGGATCACTTAGTTGCCAAGCATTTTGCGGAGTTGCATGAACGACAAGTAGTTTTTTTGCTGGAATTGTAAGAATAAGAGGCACTGGTGTTCCATTAAATAGTGAAGGTTGCAATTCTCCACATAAGAATGCTTCTTTTGGCATCTCTTCTTGGGCACAATTTTGCCAATCTAATACCGATACTGTTACTGTTTGGGGTGCGCCTGTTTTATTTAAAAGAGTGACAACAATCGTCTCTGTAGATGGATTCCTCCATATTGCTCCTGTCGTAAAATTACTCGGAACAGGAAGCCTAACAGAGCTACATTGACAAATCGGACAAGAAGATACTTTATGTGATCGGAATACATTTTTACAATCACAATTGCAGGAAGAATTCATCATTGTCTTACCCTCTTTTCAATCGATAGATAATAATACTAGAATATGATAAATCATTTATAGGGTTTAGGTTATTCGTACATAGGCTGTAGTATATAAATAACAAGACTATTAAGTGATTTACCTAATTCTACTTATGAAAAATATCAATATATTTTTCTTATTATTATTTTCCTATACATCCCATTGAGCATGATGGGCGTATCTTCCTCTACTACTATATTTTCAGGCGAAATTTCTTCAAAGCTCCGACCAATATCAGTTCCTAGTAGGCTAATAATGGGTCTTAGTAAAATTTTGGGCAAGGCCAGTTTTTCGTTTTTAGGAACAAATTTGTCAAAAACTATTATTCTCCCGTCTTGCTTTAAAACCCTCGTCATCTCTTGAAAACATTTAGTTGCTTCAGGTACTACCGAAAGGATTAAACTAGCTACGACATAGTCAAACGATTCATTTTTAAATTCCATATTTTGAGCATCCATTTCTAAAAATGTAATTGTAGAATGTTCAAACTTTGCCCTTGCTTTACCGAGCATGTCCGGTGAATAATCAATAGCCGTTATTTTTAAATCATTATGATTAATTAACTCTAAATCAGCGCCTGTTCCTACACCTACAAATAGAATTTTTTGTTGATTATTAAATGCTATGGATTGAAATATTTGTTTTCGAGCATTCAAAAAAACACCAGAATTAAAAAACTTGTCATAAATTGGAGAACCCATCCTATAGATAAATCTATTCCAAGAATTATTCAAACTTTATCACTCCCACTTGAATATAATCCCTTCTTGAGACAATCATACACCATTTCCCTTTTGTATAAAATTACCTTTTGATACACCCTTCTTTGTTGTAACATATGTAAGGCAAAAAAGGCATCAAGAAACCTTGATACCTTTTTTACACACCTTTAGTTATCCACGACCAGCCTGGAATTCAGGATATAAAGTCATTCCACCATCCGCAAATAGAGTAATACCCGTTACATAACTAGCCTGCGATGAAGCAAGCCATACTGCGACTGCAGCGATTTCTTCTGGCTTTCCGATATAACCCATCGGAACCATACTTTCTACATCAGCACGTTTGGCTGGATCAGCAAATTTCTCAGCATTTATAGGTGTATTGATTGCCCCTGGTCCAATGTTATTGACACGAATTCCCTTTGGCGCATATTCTAACGCTAATGTTTCTGTCATTAACTTTATGCCCCCTTTACTAGCAGCATAATGCACAAACAACGGCCAAGGAATTTTCTCATGAACACTGGACATATTGATAACGGTTCCTTTAATATCATTTTCAACGTAATATTTAATTGCTTCTCGACTTCCTAAAAACGCACCCGTTAAATTTGTATTAATGACTCTATTCCAATCGCTTAATGGCATTTCATGAGAAGCGACTGGGTTTTCTATACCTGCATTATTAATCATCACATCGAGTGTTCCAAATTCTTTTACAGCAGTCTGAACGAGATTAATGACGTCCGCTTCAACAGTCACATCTCCTTGTACAGCAATGGCCTCGCCACCTGCTTTTTTAACTTCTTCCACAACAGCATTTACTTCCGCTTCATTGGAACGATAATTAATAACTACTTTCGCTTTTTCCTCTCCAAAGCGAATGCCCATTGCTTTTCCTAGACCCGTCGAAGCGCCAGTAATGACAATAACTTTTCCTTCTAAATCTGGATACATACAAGATCCTCCTTTTATCTTTTCGCAATTCCCAACATAATACCAGCAGCGACAATAAATACAATCCCGATAATAATTGCTATAAGTTGACGTTTTGTTTTTTTCTCACCCAATATAAAAATCCCACCTAAAGTTGCGATGACAATCCCCATTTGAGAAAGAGAAAAACTTGTTGCAACTCCTACACGTGGCTGTGATATAAATAAAAACATATTTCCGGCAGCCCATATTAAACCAGGAATAATATTACGAATCGCATATTTATTAAATGGTTTATGCTTAAATGTTAATAAAACCCCACCTATTACCATCCCGATTGCTTGTGGCAATAAAGCAGACCATCCACTTACATTAAATAAACGTACTATCACCACATATACTAAATAACCAAAAGTTGAAACAAGTAAAATTAAAATCCCTTTTTTCAAATTGCTTCCGTGCTCTTCTTTTTTCTCTTCTGGATTAGGAAGTGATGTGAGAACAATACCAATGATGATACTAATAAGTGCCAGAATACCTAATATAACCGACATTGTTGTCGACCATTCATGAAACACGATTACGCCAAATAAAGTCGTTGATACCAATTGCATCCCTGTTGAAATGGGCATCGTTTTAGAAACCCCAATTAAATCAATACTTTTCAATTGGTTTACTTGACCTAATGCCCAAAAAAGACCTGATACAATTCCGACTCCAAACACTATAGGGGATAACTCAGGCTTTACAAAAAAGTAAATACCTATAGAGAATATAAGTGCACCAAATGTTGTTCCAAGTACTTGACTATATGGTCCACCACCGAGCTTGACGTTAAATAATACAATACTTCCCCAAAATAGAGCTGGTAACAACGCTAGGATGATATCCATTTTTAAATCTTTCACCTCACTAAACGCTTTATTTGATTTAACAAAACATCTATAATACTTTTTTATATTGCGCTTAGTGAAGCTTTTTATACTTTTAATTAGAAACACCATTGAAGTTGGCTTAATTTGTTATGTAATACTTCCACTTTCGTCACACAAAAATAGACCAAGATGGCCATTAAGCCTATCTTGGTCTTATAGAATCTCTGTTTACATGGTGGATTTTTTTACATTACTATTTATAAATTAATTCCTAAGGCAATCCACTATACAAAAGAGTTATTAAATCATAATAATATAATAAGCTAATTTTTTAGCTTACACCGCCTTGTTACTAAGGGTCACTTCTTTAAAGTGGCCCTTTTATTCAAAGTAAATTACGGAATAATTAATTTCAAAAAATTATAATTTAAAAGGTACTTTTTGTTGGATAAATACCTCCCTCACTTTCTATATCGATACATATTATAGATGTAGAAAGGAGGAATGCTTCATGGGATGGTTCAGTGGCAATTATAACAACAATTGTTGCTACGGAGGTTATAGCTGTGGAGGTGGCAATAACGGTTCAACATTTGTTCTAATTGTTGTTCTGTTCATTCTTTTAATTATTGTCGGCGCTACATTCATGTATTAATCATTTAATAATTATTTTGAGCTATTAAAATAATTAAGCGTGTATGGTCTAAGCCTTACACCTCTTCATTCAAGGTCACTTTCACAGAGTGACCTTTTTAACTCAAGTAAACCTTGCGAAATGATCCAATTTGTCCATACTTCCCCAGCAATCATAAAAAATTTCAATACCAACAATTTTTCTTCACATTTTATATATAAGTATTGTCAGCACTAGCTAAAAAAGTTATCCCTATACCTTCATTAAGCGGATCACTTTCCTCCAATGATCCGTTCATTACAAACCTAAACAATAAAAAGGAACGAACACCCCTATAAAGATCTTGTCGTTGCTTGTTTAGTAATAGCGTGGGTTCGGATAGGGCTGTTGTGGGTATTGCTGATGATGGTGATGGTGGTGATGGTGGTGCGGATGACGATGATGAGTTGGGTAGTAATGCATAGGGTAGTAATGATGGGATGGGTAGTGTTGGCCCGGATAAAAATGAGTTGGCGAAACCGGGTAATATGGATGTCTGCCACCATGTTGTCCCCCATAACCATCATGCCTGTAATCATATTGCATATTTTTCCCTCCTTTCGATATCGATATAGGTTATGCTATTAAGGATTAACAGTCTACGCAAATGCCTATGTGCTCCCGCAAAACGCGCCCTCTTCAACCTACTTATAAAAGAACAATCATCATACCCTCCTATTTACGATCTTCCATCTAATTCTGAGAAATCCATAGCACGCATCTTAAATCAACTAACATAAGTAATCGTTTTTGGTAAAAATCAAACACCTACATATTTTTCCACACCTTCCCAAAATGCGCTCTTTCTATGTTACAATTTCACTGTAGAAAAAGTACGATAGAGGAGCGAAATATATGACTAATAAACAATGTAAGAGATGTGGAAATACCCAATTTACAGAAGCTACAGACTATATCCCAGTAAAACCAAGTAAAGGTTCATTTAAGGGGGCAAATAAAATATATACATTTTGTGTAAATTGCGGTGAAGTTGATTCTATTCGTATAGAAAATACAACTATTTTTAAAAAATAAAAATCTATTATCATCTATCAAAATCAAAATTATTAGCCTTTCAGCATTAGGGCCTGTGTGTAGAAATCCATACATACTAGACCTTTTATTTTGTGTTAAGGTAGTGAGGTACTTCTACTTTAAAAGAGTAATTGCAGGGTCATCTTGCTTCAATATTTGTGAAATGATGGAGTTTATCTATCTCTACAATTTGGGATAAATTAACGAGAATATCCGGTTTCAACTCATTCACTTGTGTCAAAGGGATCCAACTAATTTTTTGACTACTGGAATCCTGTCCATTGTAGGTAGGCTGAATTGGAATTTGACCACGGTAAATAAATAAAATCTCATGAAAATAATCCTTATCGTGGAAGAAATTTTCGATTACCGCAAATAATTTTGGGGTACCTAGTTGCACTCCCGTTTCTTCCAATATCTCACGCTCAATTGCCTCAATACTAGTTTCTCGTAACTGTACTCTTCCTCCTGGCAAAGAAATTGTCCCGTCAGGAAATTGACTTACTAATAGGTTGTCGTTGTAAACAATCCATGCTGCTACGCGAATGTTCAGTTTTCCCGCATTCATTTTTACTGTTAAATCTTCAGACATTTTTGCTCCTCCAAATATAATTATTTTAGTTTACATGTTGACGTAACATGAGGTAATAAAATCAGGCCTCATAATTTTCTCTCTCAATAGACTTACGAGAAAAGCAGAGTAATGTTCAAATTTTTCAATGCAATGTCACATTTTACACTATTATATTACTCAACTAATTCAACTGTAAGTGTAGTAACAGCCATTGGTGCCGTACCTTGTACTTTTCCGTTATAACCAACTTTTACTTTATCACCAACTTTAAATGTTTCGTCGGGATTCTTTGCAAGATTTACATAAACAATTCCGTAAACCGCATTATTTTCTGATTTAGTTACATAAACTACGGCTTTCCGATCGTTTACCACCTACTCAATTACCCCTACAAAAGTAGCTTTAACTTCACTTTTACACATAACCAACAAACTGCATAATATAAGAAGCATGATGAATAAACTAAATGTCTTTTTCAAAATGGAATCCTCCTTTCATTTACCTTTCACATTTAAAATAGCTCGATTCAGATAGTCCCAAAGGAGTCGCTTAGTAGAAAAGAATAACGAATATAAAAATCCACCCATTTCTGAGTGGACTACTATAATCATACTTCCTTAAATCCTTTATGCTGTCGCAAAAACTAGAATTACATTTGCTTAATTCTTCGGGGAATTCTAAATCCCAAAGCTATAGCTGCACCTATACAGCTAGACAGACATCCTAAGATTAAATAAATCGAAAGAGGAGATTCACCAATTAGAACAGAGGCTATACCTCCAATTACCGGAAATAAAGCTACCATGTACCCGCTTTTTGCAGCACCTATTCTTTCAACAAGCTTTAAATAAAATAGCCATGCTAGGAAAGATGCGATCAATGTTAAATATAATAAAGCTGATATGTATGTTATTGATGTAGGGATTATGATCTTTTGCCCCTGGAACAATACAATGACTGACATTAAAATACTTCCTACAGTAAAACCAATAGCGTTCGAATAAATAGGGTCAATCTTTCCTCTGGCATTCCTCGCAGAACTTACATCACCAATAGCTGTAAGTACTGTACCTAAAAGAGCAATCAAAATACCCTTTAAAACATCTAAGCTAGAGAAACTACTTAAAGAAGGATAAATGAGGACACAAACACCCACCACTCCTAACACTCCTCCAAACAAAACACGAGGATGTAGTTGCTCTTTTAAGAAAATCCGAAGAGCTAGCGGAGTCAATATCACTTTTAAAGAAAAGATTAATGTTACAATTGCTGCTGAGCTCAATATTGTTGCATAGTATAAGCATAAATAACTTAATGCAAAATTACATATACCAAACACCATGATAAAAGGTATATCTTTACGTGTTGGCTTCCCTTTTGGCTTAAGAAACAACACTAGTGCAATAAATAAAAATGCAGTAATAACTAGTCGATAAGTCAAGGATAATTCTAAGCTCACTGGCGTTCCTTGAATTTTCACTGCAATAAAATTAAGTCCCCAAACTATTAAACAAAATATATACATTAGATTTGTCACGATATTTACTATACCTTCTGTCGTTCTTAAATTGACGAAATATCGAATAGGAAAGGATTCTCTCTACTTGAAATTACCGCCTAATATATAGTATCATCGCAAATCATCTTTGTAAAAAGGTTTCTTCCATATCCTGCACTATTTTATTAGATTTCTTAAGGCTATCGTAAATTAGAAATAAAGATTCAAGATACCCCCTATTAATCTTGTCTTTCATATCTTCACTTATCACAAAGCCGCAGTTAAGTCCGTACTTTTCCAGTTAACTAAATAAAATTCAGAAGAATACGAAAATAATATATAATATGTTAAAATGCAGTTGGGTTAATATGGATAAAAACAGAAAGGTACAATGTATAATGAATATTGAGTGCACGCGATATCGAGTGAAACAAGGTAAAACGGAAAAAGTAAATGAGTGGTTAGCTTTCTTGAATGAAAATATGGAAGATGTTCTAGTTACTCTTGAAGGCGAGAAAATGTACGTTGAAACGATTTTTCGAGAAGTGTTAAATGGAGAAGAATATTTGTATTGGTATGTTGTTCAAGGGACAGGTGGAATTGATGTGGATGATTCAGAACATTGGATTGATAAAAAACATCTTGAATACTGGGATGAATGTATTGATAAAACCTTTAAACGTGTTGATTTACAAACTGAGGTAGTGATGATTCCTGAAAAAGTACGAAATTCTATGAATTAAACACTTTCTTAAACAAATGAAAACTTGTCTTTAAGAAGATTAGGACTTGCGTTTAAGATTGAATTTCAAATCTGCAAGTCCCTTTGTGTGGATTCCTCAATCTCCCTATAACTCCTCAAATAATGCCGAAGCAACGATGTAAATGATGCCTCTACTATTGGGTTAACTCCTCTACAGTAGACTTTTTCCGTTCAGTAAGATTGCACATTTCTTTTCCTCCACCACTCACTTTCTGCTAGGCTACTACTTAATGAATTGGAGGTACTCTTATGAAGAAAACTGTTACTTTTGCAGTGGATACTAAATATAAAGATCGAATACAAGAAACGTTTACTATAGAAGAATTAGGTATTGATGAGAATATGGGCACTGAGGAACTTAAAAAGAAAATAGAAAATATTTTTAAGGCTTGGGTTAGTTCTAGACTCGATATTTCCTACAGTATCGTAATAGATATGGATATGGACATGGATTGTGAATGGACATCCTATTTTTAATTTAACAGGGCTATTCGAAACACAAATGCAAAAAGTATTGTCATTCATGCCTAATCTCAACAACTATCACCAACTACAAATCAAGCTTTACAGTCTTCATAACATCTATATAAGGCTTTTAAATTCGATTGTTCTAATAATGATGATAAATTTTTTATTGTGCGTTCTATCGATTTAATTTGTTCGATATCTTTTTCGGGAACTGTTGAAAAATGTGCTTTTGCACTCACTAGCCTTCAATCTTGTTTGTTAATTGCAAAAAGGCAGTTGAAATTCAGATTCAACTGAATATTCAACTGCCAACTCAAATATTAAATTATTTGTAGTGCTCATTTAATATTATAAGGTTATTTTCGATTACATATTGTTGTCGTGAACTGCTTTGTTCTGTACCTCTAAAAACTAGAGATTATCAAGGACTAGTAGGAGGAGTAAGTCCGAACAGAACAGGAGTAACTACAGTACTACCAGCTCCAAGGCGGACTTGTTGAACTTGCAGTACTTTTACTGTAAGATCCAGAACAATTTTTTCACGCAATGTGCTAAAAGTACCTTCTGGTGATGCCATAACTGGTGAAAAATCAAGTTCAAAGAAGTTTGCAGCGACTAACTCGCCAAATGGTTGTTCATTATATTTCACAAGATTTTGGAAGAAAGCCTTATCCAACCGAGCATCCAATTGAGTTCTTTCATTCAGGAAGTTTGCTTCGGCAAACTCAGAAATTCCTAAGATTGGAGTAGGGCCTCCAGTTGTTTGTGGGAAAAACAGTTCTGTAAAACCAGAAAATGGAACATCAGCAATTCTATCTTGTAGCGCTCCATTACATGCTGCTGAAGCATATTCAATATTTTTACGAATATGTCCTGCTACAAATAATTTAGCTCTTGTTACTCTAAAAAAGTCAGTGTTATCAATACGTGCAAATCTAACAGGCACTAATTTAACTTGATTTAGGAATACATTTTTTTTCACTCTTTTGATTTCAGTTGCAGCAGGATTCAGCGTAATATCTGATTCCACAACTATTTGAAGTGTCGGTTCTGCAAGTACAACTGGAATTTTAACAGTTGGAGCTGTAACTGGTGTAGCGATTAGTGGAGTAGCCTCACTACCTAATGGTACTAGTTCAGTTGATTCTACTGGACAAGGTGCTATTTGATTTAGATTTTCTGATTGTTCATTCAAAATAATTCCTCTTTTCATTTTTTAGTATTAGAGAGCGCTCTCTATATTGCTAGGATATGTAGCAATTAAATCTATGTATGGATGTGTATACTAGTTATTTTCTAATATTTTAAAAATGAAATTAAAAGATAAGAATTGAGCATCAAAGTTCTAGATCACTTGGTTTTAATTGTTTAGTTAACCAACATTTAACCATTTTCGTACGCTTTTGCTATTAAATCACAATATCAATTTACAACGTTTTTTAGTTAACTACACTAGTGTTAGGAAATTCACTATATTGTAAACTAAAAATTTCAATCTTCTACACAAGCACAAAAACAACAAAATAGACAAATGCTACAGGAACTGCATAAGAAGATATACCTTTTAAACTCCATTTGTCCTCATCAGTTGACCAGAGAAAAATAAACAATGTTATCATGCTAATCCCGAAAGCGGTCGTAATAATATTTAATAATCCAATAATCTCCATCCCCTTTTCTTCCAACACATTACTATATTCTTAATAAATTGGGCCAATGCTAACCGCTTGGCTGTTCTATCAATTAATGCATTACGTTTACATAGCATCTTAATGATTTCAATTTCGCTTGTATCTAAAAAAATGAAACTTTTATAACTCTCTTCCGTAAATACATAAATAACCAATTTCAATGGAGGTGCTTAAATGAAAGATATTTTTAAAGGAATTCTAGCTGTAATCATAGCCTTAGCAATATGGGATGGAATTAAATACATATGGAATCTTTTTGTTTAAACGCCGAGAAAACAGCCAATCTTTGGTTGTTTTTTCTGTTTGAAAAATGTTTTCAATCTTCTGCTGAACAATTTCTTTCCGCCACACCGGATTTACATGCTCACAGGATGGAGGTTTATGTAAGTGTCTATTTAACAGTTAAGTCTAGAAATAATTATGAATTGTGTTATGCAATCGTCAAAAATGAAAACATTTCATTATTGAAATTTTAAAAATAAGAAAAAGTACAAGGTAAGAATGGAAATAGGAAATACTTTTGAAGAAACTGCTCAAAAGGAGTTGTATGAGGAAACAGGATTAATTGTCCAAGAATTGAAATTGGTTAGATTAGCTTCAAGGAAAGAGTTGTATTACAAATTTCCACATGGGGATGAAATTTATAACGCGACGGCAATTTAAAGCAACTGCTGAAAAGGCATTATAAAGCAAAATGAGGAAAGTAAAGAATTAAAATATATCCCTTTAGAAAAACTTCCAAATTTAAATTACACAACATTGAAATTACTAGAAAAGGGTGGTTATATTGCAACTGATTAGATATAGCAGGCTATTATCACCATTAAGCTTCACCCCCAATCTAGTGCTTGTGCATAAAATTTCATACAAACTCTTTTTTTGCTTCCGAAAACTCAAGCAAGTGTCTTTTTCGATGATTTGTAGTAAATTAAAAGCCCATTAGGCTCTGAGTTATTCAGTCACCTAATAGGCAATTAATATAAGACTTTAAATGTTAGTCCCTTTGAAATTTATTCCAAACTTCAAACCCTTGATATGCTTACTCTTGAATAGCCGCTTCAAGTGCTACAACGATCATGTCGTTGAATGTAGTTTGGCGTTCTTCTGCTGATGTTACTTCACCAGTTAGAATGTGGTCACTTACTGTTAAGATAGAAAGTGCTTTACGGCCGTATTTTGCAGCTAATGTGTAAAGTGCTGCTGATTCCATTTCTACAGCAAGTACGCCGTATTTAGCTAATTTTTCGTTTTGGTGCTCATCAGAATAGAATAAATCTGCTGTGAAGATATTACCTACTTGTAAGTTTAAACCAGCATCTTTACCTGCATTGTATGCTTTTAATAATAAATCAAAGTCAGAGATCGGTGCGAAGTCGATAGCGCCGCCCCAAATGATTTGGTTCATACGTGTATCAGATGTTGCTGCTTGCGCTAAAATAACGTCACGAACTTTTACATCTTTTTGAATTGCACCACAAGTACCTACGCGGATTAATTTTTGAACATCATATTCTTGCATTAATTCTGTAGCGTAAATCGAGATTGATGGCACACCCATACCAGTACCCTGAACAGAAATACGTTTACCTTTATACGTACCTGTATAACCAAACATGTTACGAACTTCGTTATAGCAAGTAACATCTTCTAAAAACGTCTCAGCAATGTACTTTGCACGTAATGGATCTCCTGGAAGTAAAATTGTGTCAGCGATTTCGCCTTTTTTTGCATTAATATGAATACTCATACTGCAATCCCTCTTTTCTGTCAGTTATCACTATAAATAATACTGTGTTTCTCGTATTTTCGCAACGCTAGACGTCTAGCAACTTGAAATAAATTTTATTATTTCCACTTATATCACGCGAGATCTACGTATAATGACCATAACTCATCAAATACTTCTATTTTTAAGTTATCTGTAGCGTAAGATTCAATATATGAAGAAAGCTCATCAAAGTCCATGCTCTGCTTCGGAAAATTATGCTCATTGAACACTTCCTCTGCAAATCGCACCTTCGCATCTGACCAATCTCCACCTCTGAATGTCAATACATACAAATAAAAGCTCTTTTTCATACTTAAATCCCCTTTTTACTCATCTGCTTTCCGCTTTCCGCTAGTTTATCAAAAAATACCTTCTTAGTCACAATAATATCGTTTCTCCACTATAACTAGTAGCACAATCTTTTAAGATAACCGGACTTTCCTCACAGAAAAATAATACGCATAATTTATCTGAAAAATGAAAATTATTAGAAAAAAGGGATAGAAATACCTATAAAAATAAGGTAAAATTTAAATCAACTATTCAAAAGTTGGAAGGTGATGACGATTAAAGACTCTCATAAACAAAGTAAATTCGTAAAGAAACGCCCATCTTTTTTTAAGAATAGCTTTTCAAAAAAGAAAAAAGATGATTCAGAAGATGATAGGCATAATATCCCTCCTATCAAAGAAAAACGACAACGTTATTACCATTTAATTCGAGGCAAAGTACTTATTATATTTGCTCTCCTCATTATTATAAATGGCACAATGGGTTTATTATCGTATATCAATATTGAAAATCTGCAAAGACAAATGAAAGATTTTACTGAGAAAAACGTTCAAGAACAATTAACGGTTAACCAACTTGCTTATGAAATTGCGAGGCTCACCAATTTAGAACAAGCCTATTTAATTACCGGGAACGGAAACTTCGCTACTTCTTATAAAATGAAAATTGATACCATCGATAAAAAAATGAAGACCCTAGAAAAGCAGTTTACAGAAAGAGAGCTAGAGTTAGGTCATATACAGGCGATCAATCAATATTATAAAAATTACCTTGAGTATTCTAGTAAGGTTATGACAATGCGTGATGAACTTGGACTTGAACAAGCTCGTAAACTTATGATGGACGGTGCTGGAGAATCGATGAAGGCGTATATTGATAAAAATATCGAGTCCATTAATGAAGTTATGGATGCTGCAAATAAAGCGAAACTAGATAAGCTTAACAAGCAAGTTACTCTATCTATCACTTCTTTCTTCTTCGTTTCAATACTTGGACTTATTGCCATTATTATTTTTGGTTATATGTTATTTAAATCATTAAGAAACAATACACAAGCTATTAACGACTCCATTCTCGATATTGCACGGGCTGGCGGAGACTTGACACGACGAGTTAAAGTTCGTAATCATGATGAGTTTTCAACTATTGCCACTTCAACTAATACACTAATTGAATCAATATCTAATTTGATGAAACGTGTCAGTAATCTAGCGGACCACGTTTCAAGTAGTAGCCAAGAGCTAATGTCTTTAGCCGATGAAAACGCCCGTACTATACAGAATATTGCAGATGCTACGGCTGATATCGCATCTGATAGCGAGAATACGATTTCAAGTATGACGAGCGCGCAACAAAAAATGAGTGATCTTGAGCATTCTGTGCACCAGTTAAATGAGCAAGCTATTGCTGTTCAGCGTGCATCATTAGCTATGCAGGAGGCGGCTAATGATGGCAGTCGCTCCGTTCAACAATCTTCGTTTGTCATGCAAGCTATAGAAGAAACGATGGCTAGCACGACTACCACAGTTGAAGCGCTTGGTCGAAAATCCGCCGATATCACATCTATTATCGGCACGATTACTGCTATTTCAGAACAAACCAATTTACTTGCCTTAAATGCTGCGATTGAGGCAGCCCGCGCTGGTGAGCACGGTCGAGGCTTTGCTGTTGTCGCTGATGAAGTTCGAAAGCTAGCAGCGCAATCTCAAATTGCCGCAAAAGAAGTAACATCCATTGTAACGTCCATTCAAAATGAAGTAACATCCATCATCTCTCAAAACCACGAGGGTGTATCTTCCGTTATTCGCGGCGTTGAAGTAACGAGTGAAACAAATCAATCTTTAGCTAATATTTTAACCCATACTAAAGAAACATCGACAATTATCACGACTATGGTAGAAAAGATTGCACTAACACTTGATTATAGTCATAATGTAGCGAATGATTTTGTACAGGTAAATGCCTACGCTGAACAATCAGCTGCCAACACCGTCACTTCTGCCGCTGCGGCAACTCAAGGATCTGCATCCATGCAGGAAATTAATGCAGCTGCCACCGAGCTTGCACAACAAGCAGATAGTCTACGAAATCTTGTAAGTGAATTTAAAGTTTGAACGTCCTAAAAGGTTTTCAATCACATGTTTGGGTGAAACTCAATGTAGTAGCTTACCCAAACATTCCAGAACCTAACTTAATGATATTCGATTTAGTGCTTTGATTGGTCATTCGTCGGTTCGGTGGCTCTTTCCGTCGTTCTGACAAGTCTATCCGTCTGTTCGAAGTCACTTTCCGTCACTTGGACTTTTCTATCCGTCGCTACGTTAGCTCTTTCCGTCAGTCCGATGCTTCTATCCGTCGCATCTTTTTTCTTCCGTCGATTTGATGGCTAGTTCCGTCACTCTCGAAACCAAAATCATTTTAAAACCATAAAAAAACTCCTAGCACGATTCCTGCTAGGAGTTGTTGTTATTTAAATAATGAAAGGTATTTTGCATAGCCTTCTTTTTCTAAATCCTCTTTTGGTACAAAGCGGAGTGCTGCGGAGTTAATGCAATAGCGTAGGCCTCCAAGTTCACTTGGTCCATCTGGAAAGACATGTCCTAGATGGGAATCGGCTTCTTTGCTGCGAACCTCTACGCGACGCATTCCATGAGATGTATCGAAATGCTCCATTACTTCTTCTTTTTCAACCGGCTTTGCAAATGCAGGCCAGCCACAACCTGAATCGAATTTATCAAGCGAGCTAAATAACGGCTTCCCTGATACGATATCTACATAAATACCCTCGTCAAAGTGCTTATCAAATTCATTTCGGAACGGTGGCTCCGTACCATTTTCCTGTGTTACGTAATATTGCATGTCTGTTAACTGTTGTAAACGTTGTTCTTTATTCATTTTTCAGCCCCCCAGTGTTTCTCCTGAAATGCTTTGCGACCAGATCCTACAGCATAGCGCTCATAGTGCATTGGATTTTTCTTATAATAATATTGGTGATAAGTTTCTGCATGGTAAAACGAACTTGCCGGCAAAATTTTTACGGCGATAGGTTTATCAAATTTACCGGATGCCTGTAAATCAGCTTTAGAACTTTCAGCCAAATCACGTTGCTCTTCATTGTGATAAAAAATCGCGGTTGTGTAGGACTCTCCACGATCATAAAATTGGCCTCCAGCGTCTGTTGGATCAATTAATGTCCAAAATGTCGCGAGTAATTGTTCATAAGAATAAAGCTCATCATCAAACTGTATTTGCACCGCTTCTAAATGCCCTGACGTTTCAGAGCACACTTGTTCATATGTTGGATTGACAACATGTCCACCCGTATAACCGGAAATTACTGATTCAATGCCAGGTGTTTCGTCAAAAGGCTTGACCATACACCAAAAACAACCACCTGCAAATGTTGCGAATTGCATTGCCATTTATCTCACTCCTTATGCACCAGGAACAATAATTTCTAGTATAATTTTATCCTTTGGCAAGTCTAATTCTTTTGCTTTGATACGAGATCCTGAAGCAATGTTTACGCGCGATAAATCAATATAGATTTCAGCCTTATCTGGATTGACTGAAATCCATGAAGGGAAATCCACCGTATCTCGCATAATTTTCATCGTTGTCTCAGGTGGAATATTTAACAGCCCAACATTCATTCCTGTCTGTTTTAAAATAATATTCCCTTTCTCATCCACTATCGGATCGAAGTTCATAGAAATATCGATTTCTGTATAGAATACCTTTAATGTACTTTTCAATTGAATATCGTCACCAATCGTAAAGTCCAACGGTAATGGTGACCCCGCATCCTTTAAATACTTTTTCGATATAGATTCTAATTCCTTCCTTGTTGTTTGCACAACGAGTACATTTCCTTTTACTTCACTTTCAGCTTTTGTACTTTCCGCTAAATTTACTCCATCTACTGGTCTAGTTGCTAAAAAAACGACGAGGAGGATTGCAAAAAGCAGTGTGCCCGCTAAAGCAAAAAATGCAAATTTCCACTTATTCATTTTGTCACTCCTCGTACCCTATTTCCTTGTTAACAATTTGTTCCATGTTACATTTCTCCATTGCCTTTATTATTCGCTCATTCATTTTGTCATAGCCTTTAGCATTTGGATGGAAGAAATCCGTATGATAAACGAGCTCTTTATTTGAATCAAACAAGTCTTCCACTGATACATAGCACGCATTATTATCTTTCTTAGCTATGTCTTCAATGACTTTATTCCACTCCGTAATAATCGAATCAAATTCATTCGCTTCATTTGTCACGATAGAGAATGGATTATAAAAACCGATAAGTAATAAAGGGACTGTTGGATTTTTCTCTCGAATGCCTTCAATAATTTTACTATAACGTTTCTTATATGCCCGCAATTCTTTATCAAAAGCATTTCTTTTCAAATTAAACAGATCGTTTCTAACGATCTTCATGACATCGTTTCCACCCATTGTAATTGAAATGAGCTGTGCTTTTTGCAACTCTTCATCATAATGCCCTTTTTCCACTAATTTTAATAACTGATCACTACGTCTTCCTCTTTTTCCTCGATTATCGACTTCCACATCAGAAATCGAGGGCCAAGCTATTAATGAATCTGTTAATCTTCCAACATAACCGTCTTTACTATACTCATCACCAACACCGGCAGTTAAAGAATCTCCGAGTGCTAAGTAATGTAGTTGCTTTGCGTTATTATCATCAATCTTCCCTAAATCCTCTGGTGATGGCTCAAAAAAATGTTCATAAATTTGCGTCAATACATTCTTTGAGGTCTTTTCCTCATTTTCTGTTTGTTGCTCATCCTGTTTCATATCTTGCTCCGTCCTTGCCTGCTCCCCTTCTGGGTCCGCTTGCGGATCCGGTTCATCTATTGATATTGCACAACCACTTAGTACTAAGACGGTCAAACATGACAAAACCATAATTCGCCAAATGTTCATTTGACCACCTTCCATCATTTTCTTCTTCTATTATAGAATAGTTCATAGTGCAATGAAAAGTCACTATACCTAGGTTTTGAGTAAAAAATGTGTGTTTACATCTTTTATTCGTATAAAGAGCGATGCATTTTTCTACAGCTACATGAATATAAAAAGCCACTACAATTATTTATGTAGTAGCTCTTATATATTATTCTGCAAAATAAATAAAACCAATAGCACCTGGGCCAGTATGCGTTGAAATGATTGGTGAAGTAAAGGCAATTTCTACTTCATTAAAACCTGTTCCTTCAACTAATTCTTTTAATGGTCCACCCATCGTTGTTAAACCTTCTGCGTGAGAAATCCCAACTGATTTTACTGTTTTTCCAGCTGTGTCTGCTTGGAATTGTTTAAATAAGTAGTTCACAACCTGTTTATGGCTCCGTACTTTGGATACCGGATTGTATGCGCCACCTTCTAAGTTTGCAATTACTTTTATGTTCAATAAAGAACCGATAAAACCTGTCCCTTTTCCAATTCGTCCGCCTTTAATAAGATTTTCAAGTGTATCAACAATAACATACAAATACGTATTTTCGCGCACTTTCTCAAGACGCTCAACAATTTCCTCAACCGTAGCGCCAGCGTCGCGCATTTTAATAGCCTCACGTATTTGAATAGCTAAACCTATAGCAATAAAACGTGAATCGATCACAGTTACATCGGATTCCGTCATTTGCGCTGCCTGACGAGCTGATTCCACTGTTCCACTCATACCACCAGTCATATGAAGAGAAATAATTTGATCTCCGTCTTTACCAAGCTCATCGTACAATTCTTTAAATTTCCCCGGTGCAGGCTGTGAGCTTTTAGGTAAATTTTTAGCATTTTTCATTAAGCTTAAAAAAGATTGTGGTTCTAAATCAACACCATCTGTATATGTTTTATCGTCAATTTGAATCGTTAAAGGCACAATATGTATATCATGCTGCGCTACTTCTTCATTTGTTAAATCACAAGTTGAGTCCGTTACTATATGAATTCGTCTCACTTCGACACATCCTTTTACTTCATTAAAATTATTATATAGACTAATGAATCATTATGTAAACATGACATTTGTCATTAGGTTTCGCTCGTTTTAGTCCATTTTGAATCCGCTACCTTGGATACTATAGCGCTTTG
The DNA here is from genome assembly GCF_056322905.1 of Lysinibacillus sp. G1-3. NCBI lineage: Bacteria > Bacillati > Bacillota > Bacilli > Caryophanales > Bacillaceae > Lysinibacillus > Lysinibacillus sp. G1-3. The sequence goes on along the minus strand of NZ_JBWHYQ010000002.1, from coordinate 29,368 downwards.
TTCAGTCCTTGTCTAACAATGTCCCTCATACATTCCGACATTTATATGACACTTTTGATGTTGAAAACATGACAAATGTAAATACCAGGATGAAAATTATTGGGGTATAGTAAATGTATGCACGAAAGGAGTGTTCGATATGATTGATTCTTTTGACTACAAAACATGGAAGGAAGAATTGTGGAATGCCATTACTCATGGCATTGGATTTATCGCAAGTATTCCAGCCCTAGTTGTTCTAATTTTAGCAGCAGTTCAAACCGGAAGTGCGCTCCAAATAACTACGTTCACTATTTTTGGCGCTTCTGTGATCATTTTATTTTTAATGTCAACTTTGCTACATAGCATGCCAGAAAAATACAAACACTTTTTCGCTATTCTTGACCATTCCTCTATTTATATATTAATTGCTGGAACGTATACACCTTTCCTTTTAATCGCAATTGGTGGCACACTGGGTATTACGTTATTATGTATTATTTGGTCCCTAGCGATACTAGGCGTTATTTTTAAATGCTTTTTTATTAATCGATTCGAAAAGCTTTCTTTAATTTTTTACATCGGTATGGGCTGGCTAATTATTTTTGCCGTTAAACCTGTCTACCTTTTCTTAGGCTTTCATGGCTTTGCTTTACTATTAGCAGGAGGGCTATTCTATACGATTGGAGCTATTTTTTACGCATGGCGTTCACTTCCCTACAATCATACGATTTGGCATCTATTTGTATTAGCTGGCTGTGGCGCAATGTATGCTTGTGTTTATTTTTACTTATAAATATAAAAAATCGCTTCCGTAAAAAAGAAGCGATTTTTATTATTTGTTAAACCTTTTTATTTCCTTCGATTTTACTTCCGTCGTTTGGCGGGCTCTTTCCGTCGCTTCGTCGGTTCTATCCGTCGTTTCGGTGACTCTATCCGTCGCTTCGAGGTTCTATCCGTCGATTGATTCTTCTTCCGTCGTTTCGATGACACTTTCCGTCACTGCGACGACTCTATCCGTCGCTTCGTCGGTTCTATCCGTCGATTGATTCTTCTTCCGTCGTTTCGGTGACTCTTTCCGTCGCTGCGCCGACTCTATCCGTCGCTTCGAGGTTCTATCCGTCGCTTCGTCGGTTCTATCCGTCGATCGATTCTTCTTCCGTCGTTTCGGTGACTCTTTCCGTCGCTTCGAGGTTTCTATCCGTCACTTCGTCGGTTCTTTCCGTCGCTCAATTCTCTTTCGGTGTACTTACCGAACTTAATGCGCTCGCCCGGAACGTCCTAACAACCCTTTATTCTACAAATATTCCCAAACACCTTTATTTAATAACGCAAAAAAGCACGGTCATTTATAACCGTGCTTCCTTACTACTTACTGGCTTTAGCTTTTACGCTCAAAAATCTGATATTGGAATGTGTATCCCTCTGGTGCAGTTTCTGGCTCCTCTGAGGATACTTCTGTAAAATCCTCATATTTCGGGAAGTATGTATCCCCATTAAATGAATGATTAATTTTTGTAATGTACAAGCGATCTGCGATATCCATGGATAAGCGGAAAATTTGCTCGCCGCCAATTATCATAATTTCTGGAACATCCCCAGCAAGAGCGAGGGCACCCTCTAAGCTTGTCACTACCTCAATCCCGTCCGCATGATAACTTGCGTCACGTGTAATGACAATATTGCGTCGACCAGGAAGTGGTCTACCGATGGATTCAAATGTTTTACGCCCCATAATCATAGGCTTCCCCATCGTTTTATCCTTAAAATATTTTAAATCCCCAGGCAAATGCCATGGCATGCCATTTTCATAACCAATCACATAATTATTATCATGTGCCACAATTAAAGAAATCATATTGTCCCTCCAAATACTATCGTTCATTATATTATAAACATAATTTAACTTTACAATCAGATTATTTCTGCATAGAAATTAAATTTATTTTCATTTTCGATATTAAATCCTAGTAATTTTATATGAATAGTTTATAATAGAGTTATCAAAGTAATTAAAAGGATTGATGAAGATGACGAAGTTAAGAGATGAAGCGATCCATTATATAAAAGCAAGTGATTCTTCTAAACAGTATTATGAACTATCACCACAAGAAGCGAGAGCCATTCGAGTTGTGCCAAAATGGACGTCACCACACAGACCACAACTTGCGGCAATTGACAATAGAAAAATAACCGTTCGAGATGGTGCGCAAATTAATGTGCGCATTTATAAACCTGTTTTAGACGAAAAGCTTCCTGTCATTGTTTATTATCATGGAGGCGGTTGGGTATTTGGAAATATAGACTCTACCGATGCAGGCTGTCAGCTACTAGCAGAAAAAGCACAAGCCATTGTTATATCGGTTGATTATCGCTTAGCTCCAGAATACCCATTCCCTACACCACTTTACGATGCCTATGACGCTTTAGTGTGGGTAAGCGAAAACATCCAAAATTTTGGTGGAGATGCAACAAATCTGACAGTCGCTGGTGATAGCGCAGGCGGAAACTTAGCAACAGTAGCTGCCTATTTAGCTGCTACATTTAATGGACCAGTGATTAAAGCGCAGGCACTTATTTATCCTGTAGTCAATGTTGATTTTACAACGGCTTCCTACAATGCATACGGTGAACACTTTGGCTTAGACAAACGAGGAATGCAATGGTTTGCAGGTCATTACACAGATGAACAAAACTATATGAATCCACTTGTTTCTCCACTTCAGATTGAGGATTTCAGTGTTTTACCGAAAACAATCATTATTGCTGCTGAGGCAGATGTCCTCTACGATGAAGGTCTTGCATACGCGCATAAGCTTACAGACGCCGGAGTGACTGTTGAACATGTCAATATGACTGGTTTAATCCATAGTTACTTTAGTAAAATGAACTTTTTTGAAGAAGCGACGATTGAAACAGCTGAAAAAATTGCTAATTTCGTGAAATAAGTTTGTCTATCGACATAAAATAGTGCGATAATAGAGCAAAACGTTTTTTAAAGGATGACAACATGACACAATCTATTGCTTTACAAATTAACAATCCATTTTCTGATCAATTAAAAAAAGGCTACCCTCTTATTTCGAAAGATGCAGTTGATGCACGTCATCTTCCAAAAGAAGAAGGTGCACTACTAAGACTTATGGATAATCATAACCGTTTTATTGGTACAGGATACTATGGCATACAAAATAAAGGTATTGGTTGGGTGCTAACGACCGATGCAAACGAAAAAATAGACAAAGCCTTTTTTATAAAAAAAATTAATAAGGCCTTACAAAATCGTGAAGCATTTTTCAACAATCCTCAAACAACAGCCTTCCGAATCTTTAATGGCGAGGGTGATGGCATTGGCGGTCTTACGATTGACTTTTTCGATTCTTACTATATGGTGAGCTGGTATAGCGCCGGCATTTATTCATTTAAAGAAGAAGTGTATGAAGCCCTTGCAGAGACAGTAGACTACAAGGCTATATATGAGAAAAAACGTTTCGATACGAAAGGTCAGTATATGGAACAGGACGATTTTGTCATGGGAACGCCTGGCGAATTCCCAATTATCGTATCGGAAAATAATATGAAATACGCTGTTAATTTAAACGATGGCGCCATGACAGGTATTTTCCTCGATCAACGTGAAGTGAGACTTGCCATTCGTGAACGTTATGCGGAAGGTAAAAATATGCTTAATACGTTCTCTTATACGGGGGCATTTTCTGTCGCAGCGGCACTTGGAGGAGCAGTAAAAACAACAAGTGTGGATGTTGCAAAGCGTAGTTTAGCCAAAACAATTGAACAATTTAGCGTTAATAGCATTGACTACGAATCACAGGACATTAAAGTAATGGATGTCTTTAACTATTTTAAATATGCTCAGCGCCACAATTTAAAATTTGACCTTGTAGTTTTAGATCCACCAAGCTTTGCACGTACGAAGGAAAGAACGTTCTCAACTGCGAAAGACTACCCTAAATTACTAGTAGATACAATCGCTATTACGGAGAAAAACGGTATCATCGTTGCCTCAACGAACAATGCAAGCTTTGGGATGAAAAAATTCAAGAGCTTTATTAACCAAGCATTTAAAGAAACTAAAACAGCCTATAAAATTGTTGAAGAATTTAGCTTACCAAAGGATTTCCGTGCCACACGTGAATATCCAGAATTCAATTACTTAAAAGTTGTTTTCATTCAAAAACTTAACTAAATGAAATTAGACAGAATCACTCCCAAATGATTCTGTCTTTTTGTTTGGCAGAAATATTTATATTAACCCTCCTGCCATATTGTTAGAATTCTTAGAATGTTATAATACAAATTATTGATATATCGTCAAATAATAGGGTTAATTTTTGTTCCAACTGGGTGCTTTCCTGGGGCATATATCAGATAGTACAAGACAGAAAATAAAGGAAGGAAACTTAAAAAGGAGTGATTTAGACTGGAATTTTTAAAAATGAAATCATTCATTATGACAATGACTTCAGTTACTTTTGGATTAATTTGTACAACTTATTTTATTAATTCAACATCAAATGTTTTAGCACTTAATATCATTTCATATTTTTGAAGAAAAGAAATTGCATAAAGTATTTGCTCGATATTTTTCAACGAACCCCGCTTCTGGAAAAGTAATGGACAAGATCGGCATGAAACAAGAAGGAATTTTAAAGGATCACATCATTAAAGACGGAAAATATGAGGATTTGGTGTATTACGGAATAATTAATCAATAGCTAAAAAGTATTTCAATCATCTATTTCCTTCCTCAAGATAAAAAAGATTTTTCCCTCCCTATAAAAAGGTGGCTTAAGAAGTATTTCCACTTCTTAAGCCATCAATATTTTTCTTATAGATAGTCTACAAACCAATCTCTAATATATTCTAGTCGATTAATTCGTAACGTTGGTTTTCCGCTCCTTGAAAGTTCGTGATTGGCTTCAGGGAAACGCACAAATTTCGTTTCTTTTTTACGATGTTTTAAGGCGATAAACAATTGCTCTGCTTGTTCAATCGGACAGCGATAGTCTTTTTCGCCGTGTAAAATTAACAATGGCGTCTCCACGTTGTCTACATACTTAAGTGGTGAATGTTGCCATAGCTTCTCTATATCGTCTAGTCCCGCTTGAATCTGCCAGTCATTGAAGTAATAGCCGATATCACTTACTCCGTAAAAGCTAATCCAGTTAGAAATGCAACGTTGCGTAACAGCTGCTTTAAATCGATTTGTCTGTCCAACAATCCAGTTTGTCATGAAGCCCCCATAGCTTCCACCTGTAACGCCGAGACGCTTTTGGTCAATGAAATCATATTGCTCCAATGCATAATCAACAGCAGCCATTAGATCATTATAATCATTGCCGCCATAATCACCACGTACTGCATCCACAAATTTTTGACCATAACCATGGCTTCCTCGAGGGTTCGTATATAGAACCGCAAAGCCTTTTGCAGCAAGGATTTGGAATTCGTTAAAATAAGAGTTAGCATACATTGCGTGCGGACCACCATGGATTTCAAGAATAAGTGGATATTTCTCCCCTTCTTCATATCCAATAGGCTTCATCATCCAGCCGTTTACTTTCCAGCCATCTGCCCCTTCAAATTCAATTGCTTCTGGGACAGATAATGCTCGCGTCTTTAAAAATTCTTCATTAACTGTAGTAAGCTGTTCCTTTTCACCGGTATTTAAATTTACGTAAAATAGATCCCCAGGGTTTGTAGTCGTACTGATTGCGACTACCGCTCTATCATTTTTAGCATCAAGTGAAAAACCATATACATATTGATCATCATGAATAGCTGGATACAATTCTCCCGATAGATTGCCAAAATAAATAGATGTATTTCCGTGATCTGTCAATTGGAAGTAAAAGCTTTTATTATCCTCTAACCATTGAAGGCGCGGAGGAACAACACCTTGAAGGAAATCACCGATAGCAAAATCACCGACAGGCGCGTCAAATTCACTCGTAACACATGTCTGATTATCATTGTCCAAATCATAAATCCATAGCTTTGGTTGTGTTGCATTTTCAAATTCTCTTTCGTTTCCAACATAAGATATGAAGCGGCTGTTCGGAGACCATGAAGTTTGGTAAAACACCCCTGACCCATCTGTTAGCTTGCGACCATGTTTCGTTTCTAAATCCAATAAATAAATATCACATATAAATGAAAAGTCTAGATCCTCTGTTAAGTCCGCAATGTACGAAAGATATTTTCCATCCGGAGACCATGTACCAAGCTGTAAATTATGTTTCCCTTCCGTCAGTAGCTCTAATTCTCCTGATGCAAGATGAACGATCGCAATTTGAGAAAATTGCTCCATATCCATAAATCCAGCTCCATCCGATTTATGTTTCATCTTATCTATTACAAGTGGTTTTAGCTCTTTGTCTTCCTTTTGATTGTTCTCAACTTTATCATCAATGTTTTCATCTTTACCAAGCTGTACAGAGAAGGCAATTTTCTCTCCACAAGGAGACCAAGTAGGCGATGTCGCACCGTTTTTACAATTCGTAACTTGTTTCGCTTCCCCGCCTGTTTTTGAAAGAACAAAAATTTGTGGTTTGCCATTTCTCGATGACACAAACGCGATTTTACTGCCATCCGGAGACCAAACAGGAGAATGCGTTTTATCTTCCCCAAATGTCCATTGTTGCGTTTTTTTATCATCCAAATTTATGTAAAATAAATTAGACACATAGTCCTTTTTCTTCTCATCAATATGAGTCTGTACATACACCACTTCTGTTCCATCAGGTGATACTTGTGGATCCGCCACTGATTTTAATTCATATAGATCTTCTGGTTTTATCCCTTGTTTCAATGTCATAACTTCCCTATCCCCTTTGTGTGAAAATTTGGTTACTTAGTACAATATTTCGATACACTAAGCATTATTCCTCCTTTTTCGGAGAAATTGTTTTTTATTCGGACGCACCTAGTAAAGTACTCAGTCGGTACGTAAGTCGAGCCCACATTATGATAAGAGTCAGATTAAATCTTTCCAATAATCAGCAGAATTTGTTCTGCGATAAAATTTATAAAAGGGTTCATTCGGACGAGCATGTTTCTGATAGAGCTCAATGATTTGCTTTAAAAAGCCTTCAATAAGCTCTACTCCTACCTTTTTCGCAAAGAGTGTCCCAGCTTTTGCATTCGCTCCCATCGGCACTGCTCCTAAATAGACATCAAAGGTATCCTTTTGATAAACAAGCCCAATATCATCATACACCGCATTATAACAAGCTGAGGCACAGCCATTGACGTTTACACGTAACCTTGTAGGGACAGTGATTCCTTTTAATGAATGATATAGCTTTTCTGTAATTGGTGCTGCCTCCATTTTGTCACCATCACAAAAATCACACGCTTTCATCGCTACAATCGGACCTTGCTTGGCCACATAAAGGCCAGTGTCTTCTAGCTCCTCAATCGTCTTTTCAACTTCTACTGTTGGGATAGATAATAATATGCTGTAAGAGGCAGAGTATTTTATGGCACCCTCTTCCCCTACAACCTTTGCTATTGTTTGGAATTGTGCAGGGGTATAATGTTTATTAATAATGCCTGGGCATACGGCAAGGCGAGTAAAATCCCCATTATTGTTTAAGTTTTCGAAGGTTTTGTCCGGTATATTCGAACGGAATGCATTCATAAATACTTCTCCTTATGAAAAAGGAGCTAGCCAATTGCTAGCCCCCCATTTATTGGATAGCTTAAAAACTCTCAGGATAGAAGCCTTTCGCCAAAATTTGAATGGCTTCTGCAGCACGTACCCCTTCAGATGCAGCAGAAAGTGGTAGAATCACAAAGCGTTCGTTTTTGACTGCTTCCATTTCCTTCAAGGCTGGATCATTTTTTAAGAAGTTTATTTTTGCTTCCGCTGTTGTTTCTCCGTAATCTATGACAACTACGACCGCTGGATTACGTTCTACTGTATCTTCTTTGGACACCGTAGTCCAACCCGATTCTACATCACCAAAAATATTTTTACCGCCGGCCATCTTAACAAGTTCATTCATAATGTTTTGTCCTGCTGTGAAGATCTCTTTATCACCACTATCAAACACTAAAACAGGCAGTTCTTTTCCATTTTGCGGTAGTTTTGCACGGACATCCTCTACATCCTTTGTCATTTTTTCAATTAGTGCTTCTCCACGATCTTCAACACGGAAAATTTTTGCGATATTTCTAATATCTGTGAAAATATCGTCTAAAGTTGGTTTCGTCATGATTGAGGCTGTATGTAAATAAGTGTGAATGCCTAATGTTTCAAGCTCTTCTTGTGTGCCTACACCTTTCTCTCCAAAGGCGCTTTTCCAACCACCTAATAAAAAATCTGCTTCTGCATCAATAACCTGCTCCTTTGTAGGATACTGTTTTGCTAACACAGGCACTTCATCATAGGCCGCTTGTAGAGGCTCATAAATTTTGTCATCTAAGTACGCCGTCCCTACCATTGAATCTTCTAGCTCTAAAGCTAACATAATTTCTGTCACGTGCTGATTTAAGCTAATCGCTTTTTTGGGGGCTTCCTTATATACTTGCGTTGTTCCATTATTTTCAATCGTTATGTCTGACTTTTCAGCTTGTGAAGGCTCTACCTTCTCACTTTGTGTAGCAGATTCTAGTTTGTCCTTTTCACTACATGCACCCAATATAGCCACCAATGCGATCGCAAAGACTAGCCATAAGCTATTCCATTTCTTCATGTCCTCTTCTCCTTTGATGTTAAATATATAGAAAGAAATCGTTTAGACTCCTATGCTACCAGATAGCGATTCTAGAAAAGGGCATAAAAAAATCCCCTTGTTTCCAAGAGGTTAGCATAGCAAAAGAAAGGTATTTCAACCTATTCACTATCCCCATCCTCGTGGATTCAGTAATAAATACATATTGGCAGGTATCCTGGCTTAGGTTCATCATCTATACGCCTTCCCATAGCGTGGCTACAGTGGCATCTTGTATAGACTCCCCATTTACAGTTGCGGGACAGCATCGGATTTACACCGATTTCCCTTTTAAGCAAATAACAAAGGTCATTTACACCAATACGTCGTTTTTATTTTGTTGTATATATTGATTGACTAGTAGATTCACAATCATACATATATTAACACTATTGCGACATAAACACTATATGAAATATTTTTTATACCAATTCTGTTACAATGTTGTTAAATGAATGAATAGAAACGAGGATCTTTTTATGCATGTAACAATTGGAGTACTTGCTCACGTGGATGCTGGTAAAACAACATTTTCTGAGCAGTTACTATTTCATACAAACAGTATTCAAGCTCGTGGACGAGTGGATCATCAGGACACATTTCTAGATAATCATGAGCTGGAGCGTCAGCGAGGCATCACGATTTTTGCGGAGCAAGGCCGCATGACGCTTGGGGATGATACATATACATTAATCGATACACCAGGGCACGTCGATTTCTCTCCAGAGATGGAGCGTGCCATTCGGGTTATGGATTATGCCATCATTATTGTTAGTGCTGTCGAAGGAATACAGGGTCATACTGAAACAGTATGGCAACTTTTACGCCAATATCATGTTCCAACCTTCTTTTTTATTAACAAAATTGATCGTGAAGGAGCAGATGTTGAAGCTGTAATGGCTGCGCTTCAAAAGGATTGCTCTGCAGATGTTTTATTCGTAGACGAACCGCTCCGTTCCGACTATGTTTCAAACGACATAATGGAGTGGCTTGCTGAACGTGATGAACACCTTCTCGATGCTTTTCTCAATGAAACATTGGATAGCTCTAGCTGCCTTACTCATTTATCTAGTATGATTAAACAGGAAAAGGCCTTTCTATGTTTTACTGGGTCTGCCTTAAAAGATAGTGGAATAAAGGAATTCCTAACACAGCTCCCCCTCCTTACAGAAACACAATTTAATAACAACGCTCCGTTTCAAGGTGAGGTGTTTAAAATTCGTCATGATGGACATCAACGCTTAACTTTTATCAAATCTTTGCAAGGAACGTTACATGTCCGTGATGAACTTTCATTTGGAGACGTGACTGAAAAAGTGACGGAGATTCGACTATACAATGGCAACCGGTATGAAACTTCTCAAAAGATAGAGGCCGGGGAGATTTTCGCAGTAAAAGGGATTAGTCAAGCAAACATCGGCGATATTATTGGTTCTTCGAATAATTCTCAGCCCTTTGAGTTAGTACCGACTTTACAGGCAAAAGTACATTATGAAGGCACTCAGCATATAAAGGACGTGTTAAAAACTTTCCGTATACTTGAAGCAGAAGAACCTTCATTACGTGTGCTATGGCATGAAAAATTTCAAGAAATTCACGTTCATATTATGGGTGTCATCCAACTCGAGGTTCTTATCGAAGTGCTTCATGAACGTTTCTCGCTAGACATTTCATTTAGCGAACCACAGATTTTGTATATGGAAACGATCACCACAACGGTGACAGGTTACGGTCATTTCGAGCCATTAAAGCATTACGCAGAGGTCCATTTATTGATGGAGCCAAATACACGCGGCACCGGCAATACATTTGTCAATGCATGCCACGCCGATGATTTATCAGTTGGACATCAACGACTCATTGAAAAACATTTATTCGAGCGCGATCATCATGGGCTGTTAACCGGTTTTCCGGTTACAGATATTCGCTTCACACTCTTAACAGGACGCGCACATAATAAACATACTGAAGGTGGCGATTTCCGTGAAGCAACATTCCGTGCATTACGGCAAGGGCTCGAACAAGCAGAAAATATATTACTAGAGCCCTACTACCGCTTTAAACTTAAAGCTCCTAGTGATTTCATCGGCCGCATGATGACGGACATTCAGCAAGCTGATGGTACATTTGACGCACCAATCATAACTGAACATGACGCGATTGTAACCGGCCGGGCCCCCGTCTCAACATTTATGAGCTACAGTACAACCTTTGCCGCCTACACCAATGGGAAAGGCGTACTTTCCCTACAATTTGATGGCTACGATACATGTCACAATACAGAAGAAATTATTGCGCAAATCAGCTACGATAAGAACGCCGATCCCTACTATACATCCTCTAGTATTTTTTGCGCAAAAGGTAAGGGCTACTCCGTTCCATGGCACGAAGCACAAGCAGCAATGCATTGTATTGACTAAATTCATAAAAACAGGACATGATTTGTTAGATCAATGTCCTGTTTTCTTATGTTTCGTGGAGAGTTTCTATACTTTTGTGGGTAATCTTGCTTCGCGCGGGTATTTGCCTTTCTTCCGCGGGTATTCTTGCTTCGCGCGGGTATTTACCTTCTCTCCGCGGGTATTTGCCTTCCTTCCGCGGGTATTCTTGCTTCGCGCAGGTATTTACCTTCTCTCCGCGGGTATTCTTGCTTCGCGCAGGTATTTACCTTCTCTCCGCAGGTATTCCCCTTCCTTTCGCGGGTATTTACCTTCTCTCCGCGGGTATTCCCCTTCCTTCCGCGGGTATTCCCTTTCCTTCCGCGGGTATTCTTGCTTCGCGCGGGTATCTACCCTCTACTGACAACTCCATTCTACTACCTTGTCAGGCATATACCTTCACCTCGGGGAATTGAAATTCATCCCGCACATTTTTAATTTACTAAGCTTGTATCGTTTTCTGTCCCTGTTTATTAATAAGATATGAAGATTCCACCACAACGTAGCTTTGGGATTGTGAGAAATCCATTAAAACTTTGCCAGGTCGACTTTTCAAAAGTTGTAAATTATCAATCAGTTCAAGCAATAGTTCATGACCTTTTCCACGTGGGTGCCAGTTGAAATGATTATCATTTAGTTCCTTCACAGCTTTTAGAAATTGATGATACTCTCGCTCTATAAAATTGATTAGTTGTTTATTTTTATAAACTACTCGTGATAAATCCTCTACATATACTTCATAAAAGCGCATCACTATCGAGCACAATAAATCATTGACCCGAGCGGCACTTAGTATTGGCTTAGGGGCTTGGGAAAATCGCTCTAAATTTGGTTTTGCACGCGTCGAATCGATACGTGTAATTAAATGAAAATGTTCACCATTAACATCGTACACAATTGGATTTGTCGGCATATACATCATAAAATCATTTGTTTTTGTTTTAAGTTGATCTGTAATAATTGCTTTTGCAAAAAGGTGGCCATTAAAACTTTCATTTTGAATCCAAATAATATCTTTGTTATATAAAATTTGATCAAACAATCGTTCATTACTAATAAGATTGCTAGCTATTAATTGATCGACAAGGGATTCTACAACCATTCTTGTTGTAGCTTTCTTGGCAACTTCAGTGCGTGGCTGCTTACAAATTTTCATTTCTACATATTGCGATTCCTGTGCTGTACTTACATGAATATTCGTCATCATTGCATCCTCTTTTCGTACATATTTTTCAAAACGGAAGTCTTCTTTTACATAAAAAAAGGATTTCCTACAACTAGAGGAAATCCTTCATTCTATCTTTTTCATTCATCACAAAAAGTCAAATTATACCCAAGCATAAAAGAATTACCTTGAAAGCGATTACCGTCTTTTATTTTGGGCGTTTGACGTACGGTGACGAACAGAGCATTCTGTTTTGTCAACATGCCACCTCCTATTCCTCGTAGGGTTATGGTGTGTACTCATAATAGGCAGGTATCCTGACTCATGGTCATCACTACTTTTCGCCTTCCCGTCGTTAAACAGTGGTATATGAAAAGTCGCTCACATTTACAGTTGCGGGACAGTGTCGGATTTGCACCGACTTCCCTTTTAAGTAAATTGCACGCAATTTACACCTATTATTCCACGCTATTCAGTTGTAAAAGGAATCTAGTAAATTCTACATTCCTTATTGATTATTAAAATTAATTGTAAATGAGCGCATTTCAAAAGTCAATATATTCCAGTTTCTTGTTCTTTTCTTCTAGTCTTTTCCATAATACATTTTTTGAACTTAGTTCCTGAGCTCCCTTTCACCTTCCCGTATTTAATCAGTGGTATGGACAGTTTCATATGTGCCCAGAGAATCTTAATACAACTCCGGCGCTTTTCGTAATTTACTTGCTTGTTCATATGAAAATGCAAGTTTTATTAATACATCCTCACTAAATGCAGTGCCTGCCAAAGTTACGCCAAACGGTCTGCCATTTTTCATATAGCCTGCTGGGACAGCAATAGACGGATATCCGGCTTTCGCGCTAATTGTCGAGCCTATATATGATGGAAACATTATCGCATCTAAGTTATATTTTTTTAATGTATAATCGATTCCTTGTTCTTGAGAAAAATACAAGTCCTCTAGTTTTGCATTTAGATAGTCAGGATCTCTTAACGTGTTCGGTAATTTATCTCTCAATTCCAATTTGTCCTGCCCATATTTCAACGTTTTTTCTTGTGAACATTTATTAAATTGGATTAAATCAGCTAGAGAATGTACAGGCATGTGAGAAGGTAGATTTACAAGGAAATTATTTAAACTATGCTTTAATTCATATTGCGGTACTCCCCATTTCCAGTCTCTATGAAAAGAAGGAATTTCGATGTCTTCTATAATAACGGCTCCTTGCTCTCTTAAAACTTGAATTACGTTATTAAAAAGGGTTTCGTCATATTCCTCTGACTCATAAAAAGTTTTAGAGGCATTCGTATAAACACCGATTCTAGCACCCTTTAATCCTGTAGCATCTAAAAGGATTGAGTAGTCTTGGTGGATCCTTCTTTCACTTTTATATGTAGCTACGTCATCTTTATCTACTCCTGTTAATGCGCCCAATAAGATAGCTGCATCTGTAACCGTTCTTGCCATTGGCCCTGCTGTGTCTTGACTGTATGTAAAAGGGATGAGACCTCTACGGCTAATTAACCCTACAGTCGGTTTAATGCCGACTACTGAATTTTGAATAGCTGGACTTAAAATCGAAGCGTCTGTTTCAGTTCCAATTGATAAAACAGCAAAATTCGATGCCACTGCTACTGCCGACCCCGAACTGGATCCTCCTACATAAAGTTCTGGATCTCCATAAGGATTAAGTGTTTGTCCACCTCGAGAACTATAACCTGCCCACATTGTACTCGACATACCGTTCGCTAATTCAGTCATATTTGCTTTCCCTAAAATAACAGCCCCCGCTTCACGGAGTTTTTTTACTAAAAATGCATCCTGCTCAGCTACATAGTTTTCTAATGCTATTACGCCTGCACTAGTATGCATAAAATCTTTCGTTTCGATATTGTCTTTTAAAACAACTGGAATTCCATGTAGAGGCCCTCTAGCCCCTTTTACTTGTCTTTCTTCATCTAATGCTTCAGCAATAAATATCGCTTCAGGATTAATTTCAAGCATGGAATTAATCCTCTGTCCATCTTGATCATACTTAGCAATTCTGTGTAAATAATACATAGTTAATTCTTTTGATGTGATTTCACCATGTTCCATTGCTATCTGAATATCAATTACTGACAATTCTTCTCTAAGAAAACTATTAAACTTCATCCCCATTTAAATTCCCCACCCTTTCTTTCAAAATTATACCAATAAAATCAAATTATCCTCAAAATATTTTTCCTACTTTAGTATTTTCAACATTATCCTCTCATCTGTTCGCATTTAACTAATAATAAGTAGGTCCATTTGTTCCCTATTATCCAATTAACTACCAAATAATTATTTACTGTGCTACACTCTGTATACAGATACAATTTTCAGTTATTTTATAATAGGACGGGATGGGGATCATAGAAGATGCTTAGATGTATTTGGGGTGTCTTAATGTGTATATATGGTGTGTCTTTATATTTCAAATATTTTCAAAAACTAAGTGAAGGATGGAATATTACCCTTCATTTTTTATCAGGCAGTCTATGTATTATAGGAATTTCATTAATTATCCAAGCAAGAAAAACGTTTAAAAAATCTGGATCTAATAAGCAACATTAGTAATGCTATCGTTCCACACATGCCTGTATAACAAGATTAGCTATCATCTTATTCTTATAGAAATAAAAAGCAGGCTTAAGAGGTGAACGAAATGTATAATAATAATTCCGAACTAGGAGCATTAATACTTTTTCTATTTGTTCTACTTTTAATTATTAGTATTTTTGGATTTGTCATTAGAAAGTTGCTAGGTGTCGAGAGAAAGAAATGGTTTTATTTTTATTACGTTAACGAAAGACATAAAAAGCTAGATTTATCAATACGAATCATTTATTTGAGTCTAGTAATAATTTATTCGAATTATCAATTTAACAATGATAGAGTTGGAATTTATTGGTATTTTGAGATATGGTTTATCATAATTGTCTTTTTAGTAACCTCTGAAATGTTACGGGCATTTATGGAGTGGAAATACGCGGAAAATAAAAAAGTTGCTGTTGCTACTATTGCAGAAATGATGTTTATGATTAGCATAGTATTTTTGACGATACAGACGGATTTTTTTGGCTTATTTAATAGTTGATTCGGAAGAAATTGAAAACATCGTTGGTTAAATAAAAAGGCTATTTCGCAGATAATCTATCCCTGCAAAATAGCCTTTTTTCTTTAGTTACTAAATCTCTGTGTAAGCTTTTGTAAATCTTCTGCTTGTACACATAGGTCTTGTGACACTACTGTGTTGATTGCTTGCATTGAGGCACTTTGTTCATCAACGGAGTGTAAAATAACTTCTGTGGAATTAGTTAAACTATCCATTCCATTTGCGATTGTCGAAACTAATTTTGTAACTTCATTCGCACTACTTGAAAGCTCTTCAGCTGTTGCGGAAATATCCTCTAGCTGATTCGTCATTTTGCTAACATGCTGAGAGATCGTACCAAATGACTTTGTAGCCTCATCAATGACGTGAACACCCTGCTGAACGTTTTTCAAGTCTTCTTCTACAGAGGTTGCTACTTGTTTTGTATCGCTTTCAATGCCAACTACTAGATCGACAATTTGAATAGCCGAATGCTTGGATTGCTCCGCTAATTTTCGAACTTCTTCCGCTACTACTGCAAAGCCTTTTCCATGCTCTCCTGCACGCGCCGCTTCTATCGCTGCATTTAATGCAAGTAAATTCGTTTGATCTGTAATGGCCGTAATCATGTCTGTCATAGATTTTATATCTGTCATTTTGCTTGATAATTGTTGCATTAAGTTACTTGTTTTTTCAGTAGAATCTGAAATGAATTCCATTTGATTTTTAGCTACATGTAAAATTTCCGCACCATTGCCTGCAATGTCATTTGCTTCTTTCGCATGATCAAATACATCTTGTGTAGCCACGGTAATACGTTCAATGCCATCAGCAGTTTCTTGCATTGCTATAGCGCTTTCATTTGCAGACTGTGCTGCTTTTTTAAGACCCTCAGTCGTATTCTCCATTTGTGAATCTACTTCGTTTACTGCATCTGCAATTTCATTTGTACTTGCTGATAGCTCCTCTATACTCGCAGATAAATCGGTAGAACTACTAGCAATTTTTTGTGTCATCATATGTAATTGTTCTTTCATCTCAATAAACGCTTTACCTAACGCCGCAACCTCATCATTGGATTTTATCTCGATAGGAGAAGTGTTCAAATTTCCTTCAGCTATAGCTTGAGCGGATACTGCTAATTGTTTAATTGGATTAATAATTTTGTATTTCACATAGAAAATACACGATATAGTCGTAGTAAATCCTAATATCGTTAATAAAGTGGACATCCCCTCTAATGACTTTAAATTTGCTAAGTCAATAATCAAAATAAGACCCATGATTACATTTAAAAAAGAAAAGCCAATAATACTTTTTTGTCGTAAGCTCATACAAATTTCCCCTAACTATAATATTATTCCCATAAACAATTATAGTTTAAAATCCCTAAAATTGATAGAAAAAAACACCAACTTTTGTAAGAAAATAGAATTATAAAACAGGAAATTTTTTCGTATTGTTCGAAACTTTTGTGTCGAAGTTGTGATATAAAAGTTCGACTCTTCGTTTAGGGTGATTCCGTAAAGATTGGGCGTTTTCTAGAGGGGGTGTCGGGCGAAAAATGTATTATGCGCGAAAGTGAAGCGCCAACAAACACTCGCACACAGGCATGTAAACGAAACGGTAATCATCACTATTAACCCGCACAACATTCATAAAGATTTCTCTTGACCATTTGAGTTTTGAACTACTAAAAAAGCACTTTGCGCTAGGCAAAGTGCTTTCAAACATAAATTATTTTAATTTCATAATACTTGATCCGGCAATACCTGGATGAGTCATCTCATATGGATCTAAGATTAAATCTAATTGTTCTTTCGTTAGTACACCCTCTTCAAGGCAAAGCTCACGAATTGAACGACCAGATAGAATTGCTTCGCGTGCAAGACGTGCAGCTACTTCATAGCCAATATGAGGGTTCACTGCTGTTAATACGCCAACACTTTTCTCCACATATTCTTTCATGCGGTCTTCGTTTGCTTCAATATCCTTCAAGCAATTTTGTGTAAATGCTCGGAACACGTTATTCATAATACTAATAGATTGAATTAAGTTAAAGACAAGTACAGGCTCCATTACGTTTAATTCTAATTGTCCTGCTTCAGATGCTAAAGAAATCGTATGGTCATTACCAATTACTTGGAATGCTACTTGGTTAAGTACCTCTGGCATAACAGGATTTACTTTACCTGGCATAATAGACGATCCAGGTTGACGCGCTGGTAAAATGATTTCCCCTAATCCAGCACGTGGACCAGAAGCCATTAAACGAAGGTCATTAGCAATTTTCGACATATTAATCATACAGATTTTTAATGCGCCTGATACTTCTGTATAAGCATCCGTATTTTGTGTTGCATCTACTAAATGTGTAGCGCCTTTAAGCGGTAATCCTGAAATTTCAGCAAGGTGAAGATCAACTGCTTGAATATAGTCAGGGAATGCATTTAAGCCTGTTCCAACAGCTGTTGCTCCCATATTTACATCATATAAATTTGGGCGAGTTTGGCGAATGCGCGCAATATCACGGGTGATTACACGGCAATATGCTTCAAATTCTTGCCCTAATCGAATCGGTACAGCGTCTTGTAAATGCGTACGACCCATTTTAATTACATGTGCAAATTGCTCCGCTTTTTGGTGGAACACTGCTTGCATGTTTTCCATTGTAAGAAGTAGTTCATCTATCAAATTCAACACAGCAATATGAATAGCTGTAGGGAAAGCATCATTTGTTGATTGAGACATATTTACATGGCTGTTAGGGCTAATTGTATGATAGTCCCCTTTTTCTTTGCCTAAAATCTCTAAAGCACGGTTAGCAATAACTTCGTTGGCATTCATATTAATCGATGTGCCAGCGCCACCTTGGATTGGGTCTACGATAAACTCAGCATCCCACTCACCATCAATAACTTCTTGTGAAGCTTCGACAATTGCATCTCCGATTTCTTTTGAAAGTAGGTGTACCTCCATATTACTCAAAGCAGCTGCTTTTTTAACAATACCCATTGCTTTAATAAGTGCAGAATGAATTGTATACCCTGTAATCGGGAAATTTTCAGTTGCACGAAGCGTTTGGATTCCGTAATAAGCATTGCTTGGTAAGGCGCGTTCACCTAAAAAGTCTTTTTCTATACGTTGTGTGGACATAATTGTCGTCTCCTTTTATGTAATCCTCACACTTGATAGTAGCTAATAACTGTCGTATTGTAAACAGCCAATTGTCTGTAAAGTGAAAAATAATCATTTTTAGCTTTACGTTATTGTTTCCAGAGGCTTTATTTTCATTCATTCCATCACCTTTAGCCGCTTCGCTTTCGCACAAAGATAAAAACCGAGCGCATTTTTTTACGCTCGGTTTATCATTATTTATTAGAAGTCACTGTAAAACGACTGTTTACATGCTTTGGATTTTCAATTTCATCCAACACCGCAACGGCATAATCTGCATAGCTAACATAACTTTCGCCAGAAGCATTCACTAATAAATGATCTTCTCCAGCAGTATAGCTACCTGTACGTGGCCCTTCTGGATCAAAGAAAGCAGATGGACTTAAAAATGTCCAAGTAATAGTAGATTGTTGTAAGTCGTGTAGATTTTCACCTTGATTTTTAGCTGTTGCATAAAACATTTCTGGAAAATCAGGTGTATCCATTACGCGTACGTTTTTCTCTGGGTCTACAAACAGACTACCTGCTCCACCGACAACAAATAATTTTGTATCAATATCCTTGAATATATCTATTAAATGACGACCAGCTTTCACATGCAATTCTTCCTGACCAGCAGGTGCACCAAACGCATTTACGACTACGTCAAACCCTTTCACATCTTCTTGAGATAATGCAAAAACATCCTTTTCAATTACCGAAATATTTCCTGTTACTTTGGAAGCTGAACGTACAATCGCAGTTACATCATGTCCACGTTGCAGTCCCTCCTCTACTATCTTTTGTCCTGCTTTCCCTGTTGCACCAATTACTGCGATTTTCATCATTATAATTCCTCCTATGTTTTGATTGTAACCTTTTTAGTTACAGGTTAGATACAAAAGATCGACTTCGTTTATTTACGAAGTTGATCTAGCACATCCTGTAAAGTTTGTGCTTGTAGTTGTTCTTCCATTGCATGCCAAACAGATGTATAAACACCTTCCAATGTCCGTTGGATTTTTTGACCAACTGAACATGCTGGATTTGGCTCATCATGAATCGCAAATAGCTGCTCTGGCCCATCAATCGCATGGTAAATAGCTAAAAGCGTTAAATCTTTTGGCTCTACTAAAAGGTCATAGCCTGCAATACCTGATTGCGAGGTAAGCAAACCCGCTTTCTTTAGCACACCAATCATACGTCGCACAACAACTGGATTTGTATTCACACTTCCAGCAATGTACTCAGACGTCAACTGACTTTTATCAGATGTTGTAGCAATAAGCGAAAGAATATGGATCGCTACCGAAAACCGACTGTTCACCATATGTATCACCACCTGTTGTAACTATTATAGTTACAGGATTGAATAAAAGCAATTAAATTGCTTTAATTGTACCTGCATTTATTTTTTTCATATTACGGAGTATTATACTTTCTTAACGTAAATGACTAATTCTTGTCGTATTTCTCCATCTTCCTCATAAAAATCTAAGTTATGAAATTCATACTTAAAATGGCCAACTGGAAACGTCACACTTTCCCCCTGTGCCGCAGCTAATGTCCCCGCCACATCATGTGACACCATATGCAAAAGCTCTGTACCTAAAACTGAATCTACAAATACCACGTTCATAATAAAACACCTCCTCAGCTATTATAGCTTAGAAGGCGCTTACAATTACAGTCTTTCTTTATAACGTTTCAAGCGAATTTCCTCAACGACTTCCATCATTATTTGTATTTGCTCCAATGTTAATTTTGTAGAGATGTGTGGTAGCTCAGATTCCACTGTTCCATGAGGAGTATTCGTCAGCAATTTTGTCCTTAAACGCTGCTCACGCTCTCTTCCATCTATTTGAAAAACCAATGATCTCCTCACACCACTCACCTCTAAATTGTTATTTTAACTTCCATATTAAAACTTATATCGGAAAAAATTTCAAAAAATTAAATGTCCTTTATATTTTTTAGAAAGTTTTGGTTCTTTTATATGTACTAAAGGGTTTCTCTCTTATGGTGTTTTATTCGTCGGTTGGGTAGTTCTTGTTGTCTATTTGGAAGGACTTTCCATGATTTTGGTGGTTCTATCCATTATTTTGGCCACTCTATCCACGACTTTGGCGGTTCTATCCATCATTTTGACCACTCTATCCACGTTTTGACGGTTCTATCCATCATTTTGACCATTCTATCCACGTTTTGGCGGTTCTATCCATTATTTTGACCACTCTATCCACGTTTTGACGGTTCTATCCATCATTTTGCCACTCTATCCACGACATTGGCGGTTCTATCCATCATTTTGACCACTCTATCCACGTTTTGACGGTTCTATCCATCATTTTGACCATTCTATCCACGTTTTGACGGTTCTATCCATTATTTTGACCACTCTATCCACGCTTTGACGGTTCTATCCATTATTTTGACTTCTTTCCGTCACTTTGGCTGTTTCATCCGTCGCTCTGCCTGTTCTTTCCGTCGCTTTGCCGGTTCTAGCCATCATTTTGGCCACTCTATCCACGTTTTGACGGTTCTATCCTTCATTTTGACCATTCTATCCACGCTTTGCCGGTTCTATCCATCATTTTGACCATTCTATCCACGCTTTTGATGGTTCTATCCATTATTTTGCCTTCTTTCCGTCGCTTTGGCGGTTCTATCCATCATTTTGACCACTCTATCCACGCTTTTGATGGTTCTATCCATTATTTTGACTTCTTTCCGTCACTTTGGCTGTTTCATCCGTCGCTCTGCCTGTTCTTTCCGTCGCTTTGGCGGTTCAATCCATCATTTTGACCATTCTATCCACGCTTTGCCGGTTCTATCCATCATTTTGACCATTCTATCCACGCTTTTGATGGTTCTATCCATTATTTTGCCTTCTTTCCGTCGCTCTGCCTCTTCTTTCCGTCGCTTCGACTCTTCTATCCGTCGCTCCGATCTATATATCACCCGCTTCAATGTTTGTTTCCATAAAAAAACAGCAGCCAATACGGCTGCTGCTTTAGGTTAAACGGCAATTGGTGCTTTAATTGTTGGGTGTGGATCGTAGCCTTCAATTGAAAGATCTTCGAGCTCGATGTCAAAAATTGACGTTTTATTTGGATTGATTTTTAAGGATGGTAGGTCTTTAGGCTCACGTGAAAGTTGTTCTTTTACTTGTTCCACGTGATTTGAATATATATGAGCATCCCCAATGCTGTGAATAAATTCGCCTACTTCTAAACCGCATTCGTGTGCAATTAAATGTGTCAGTAATGCATATGAGGCAATGTTAAATGGACAGCCGAGTAATGTATCGAGGCTTCTTTGCATTAGCTGGCAGCTCAATTTTCCATTTGCAACATAAAATTGGAACATTACGTGACATGGAGGTAGTGCAGCTTTACTGCCCTTTGCTCCTGCATTGATAACGTCTTCAGGATTCCAAGCATTGACAATAATGCGTCGTGAATCTGGATTGTGCTTGATTTGATGAATGACATCTTGTAATTGATCAATACTTTCCCCTGTTGATGTTGTCCAATTACGCCATTGCTTACCGTAAACATTTCCAAGCTCGCCGTATTTATTTGCAAATTCATCATCTGTTAATATGCGCTCACAAAATGAGGCTAACTCTTTTTGATAATCAGCGTTGAATGATTCGTCCACTAAGCAGCGACGACCAAAATCTGTCATATCGGGACCTGAATATTCATCAGACTCAACCCATTTTTTAAAAGCCCATTCATCCCAAATATGATTGTTGTTTTGCAGTAGATAGCGAATATTTGTATCCCCTTTAATAAACCAAAGTAGCTCACTTGCTACAAGTTTGAATGGTACACGCTTCGTCGTTAATAGAGGAAAACCTTTGCTTAAATCAAATCGCATTTGATAGCCAAACACACTATATGTACCAGTCCCTGTACGATCTTCCTTTTTAACACCATTCTCTAATATATGTTGTAGTAAATTTAAGTACGCGATTTCTGGATGCGCCATGTTCATCAACAGCTCCTTCAAGTATGCTGTTGACCATTATATCATCTAATAACTACATGTGAATGCCCAAAAATAAAAACAATATTTACCTGTCTGAGCCAAAGGAATCGTATTCTAGCTCCCTTGCTATTTCACTCTCCATCGTGACAAAAAACATTGGCATCAAAATAATATTAAATAAAACTGGGACGATAACAAACAAAAGGTCAACCCCTGGGTCAAAATAAATACCAAACGCGGTCAATAAGCCTGAACTGATTAGAAAAACAATTTGCATACCAATAATTATTATCGGTATGATTTGATACAAATAATTTAGCTTTCGGAACTGATGCATATTTTCAGGATCTTTAATAATTCTCTTTTTTAAGCGCCTCGATAAAATGAAACAGGCAATAAGCTGCGCCAAAATAAAACTAAAATATATAACAATATGTAGTAGCATTTGCCCTTTCATAACAGAGCCATTAAAATGTCCTACCCGCTGATGTAGTAGCTCGTTAACCTCTCCCTCAAAAACATATTCCTGTTCACTAAAATAAGTAAGCGGTTCTACAAAGCCGAGAGTTGCCAAATCGTTTGAGTTCGTTTGCCAGTCGATTAGTTTGCTAGCCAAAATTTTTAATTGAATGGGATCATTTTCACCAAGCATTCCTATTAAATAAGAATATGGAATCGCTATCTTTATTTTCCCGTCTTGTTTTTCATGAATTAAATCTTTAATTGAAAAAGTATACGCT
The DNA here is from genome assembly GCF_056322905.1 of Lysinibacillus sp. G1-3. Lineage (NCBI taxonomy): Bacteria > Bacillati > Bacillota > Bacilli > Caryophanales > Bacillaceae > Lysinibacillus > Lysinibacillus sp. G1-3. Next base: position 6,040 of record NZ_JBWHYQ010000002.1, on the reverse strand, counting down.
ACATCTGTCTGGAGGATTTCATAACGAGGATCCTCGACCTTCCAATGACTTGCTAAGGAGGATTCTATGTTATTCTTCATTTCAACATACGGCGTATCATTATGTAAACTCTTTGGAATCTTATAGACAAAACGATTATCACTCCCAATAATGCAAATATCTACTTTCACCGCATCATTTTCAACGTTTTTAGCGATTGTTGTCATCGGGTACGACATTATGACGACTAGAAAAAGGACTATTAACAATCCTTTCTTTGTCATGCAACGCTCCCCCTTTTCGTCACACATGATAGTTTTACACTATCATAGGCTACACCGAAAAAACTACTTCGTTATTCCGAAAAAGCAATGGTGGTTTTCCGAAACAACTTTTTCGGTATTCCAAAATTACCAAAAATTATGGATAATATAATGGTACTTAAGATTGAAATGGGGCATTATTATCATGCAAATAAATGAGAAAAAACAATGAGTAAATGGACATATAGTATTTTCATAACCTACTTACTCCTCGGTATTTATGTACTTGTAGTTGCATCACAAACTCCTTTTATTGGTATTTTACTAGACACAACTAGCAAACAACCAGTCATGACCGAGTTCTATTATCCAAATTGGGCACAGCAAAATAATATTGAAAAAGGCGATCTACTTCTGACAATTGATGACAAACCCGTTCGTTCTAATCAACTCGATGCTTTTGTACGTTGTGCAAAAAAACTGACAATTATGAAGCCTAATGGGGATGTTCATGCTGTTTCAATTAAGCATAAAGATATCCCGGAAGAATTTTATTTGCAAATAATTTTTCCACTTTTTTATTTCGTTCTATCATTTGGTGTTGCTATCTATTTATGGCGAAGAAATACTGATAATCTACTAACTATTCTACTAACTTTATTTTTATTAACCTGTTCCTTGGCTTATATAAGTACAGGAGCCTCAGCTAGAGGAAATCTAATTGGCGGATTTGTAATAAGTATTGGTATAATTTTATGCATAGTGCTTTTTATTCACTTCTTACAATTTTATTACCGTTACCTATGTATAGAATGGCCATACCTCAATACAAAATGGCTTTATCTAACACTACTATTTATACCTTGCTTGGATTTCATAACAATAGTTAATTCTGACTTTAAGACGATCACAACCTTAATTAAATTAGGAATGTTTGCTGTACTTGTTCTCTATGCGATTTATATTTTACTAACGAGTTATTTACGGACGAAACTGGAAAAAATCCGTTTAATCACTATTGCATTTATTACGCCTTTCTTGCCGTTTTTACTGTTTTTCGTCATACCTGAATTATTAGGGCGGAACCCTATTTTACATAGTGAGGTAGCTGCATTATTTTTATTGTTTATTCCTTTTTCTTTTATTTTCATTCAAGTGAATGAACGATTATTCGATATTGAATATCAATTATCTCGTTTACGTTATTATTCAACACTTGCTTTTTTATGTGCATTACTATTATCTACGGGTATTACCCTCCTATTTATTGACAAATTATCGATTGTTAAAATTATAGGTGTTTTTACACTGGTATTCTTTGTAATCATTGCTAGTTTCTATATAAAAGAGCAGCTTGATTTTAAATATCGAAAGATTATATTTTCATCCACCGGCGATTATGTCCATAATTTATATGCTGCGGTTAATCGAATGGGGAAAGCAAAAAACCAGCAAGAATTACTGGATCAATTCAAGTATGAAATAACAGAAAGGCTTGGTACTACAGCCTTTACAATTACAACAATAACGGAAAGCACTCGTGATGAAGTTAATATGGGGAATCACCTACTATTACATGATACAGGTGAAGAAAAAATCGTGTTACACATTAGACATGTATTACAAAAAGAAGAGCTTCTTTGGCTAGAGTTACTAGCCCTCTATGTCTCTATGTTTATTGAGAATTTAAAGCTCATTGAAGATTTAGTGTATGAAATAAAGCTTATGAAGGATCACAATGATACACAGCTTCCTTGGCTCGACAAATTATTATGGAATATCATTGAGAAGGAGAAAAGTATTTTAGCACAGGAATTACATGACACTATTTTGCAAGAGCAACTTCATTTAGCGAGAGAGTTAGATGTACTTACAAGCTCTCCTATTATTGATAAAGAAAAGGTATTAGATATCCGTGAGCAGTTGCTGAATGCATCGAAGGATTTACGCGAGTATTGTGAGAATTTAAGCCCTCCTTTACTGGACACATTTGGGCTACAAATCGCCTTAAAAAAATTAATTCAAAAGGTGAAAATTCGAGCAGACTTTTTGTTTAAAGCACAAATAGAACGTGTACAATTTCAAGATGCCACTTTACATTTAGTCGTCTATCGCCTTGTGCAAGAGCTCTTAAATAATGCCATTAAGCATGCTGAGGCAACCGAAGTTTCACTAAGACTACAAGCGATAAATAGCGGTTTCATTCTCCAATACGATGATAATGGTATTGGCTGTAATATTGAAAGTTTAATGCAATCTTCAAATTCTATGGGCATTAATGGGATTCGAGAACGAGTCCGTGCTTTTAATGGGGACATCACGATAAACTCCAATTTAAATGAAGGAATGCATATAGTTATTCAAATACAAGAGGACGTGGATTCAGATGATTAATATTCTTATTATAGATGACCATCCTGTCGTTTTAGATGGTACGAAAACATTATTACAGGATTTAGCAAATGCTCATATAGATACGGAACAAGATAGCTCCGTTGTTCTGTCGAGAATGGATGCTCAATCTTTTCAATTATTTTTGATTGATATTAATATGAAGCCAATCAATGGCATCCAGCTTTCAGAAATGATTAAGAAAAAGCAACCAGAAGCACTTATTTTACTCTATACAGGATATGAACTTTCCGATTATTACGAACTACTTATTGAGAAGAAGGTCGATGGACTATTATCAAAGCTCGCTACGAAACAGCAAGTGATTCAAACCATTGAAGCCGCACTTAGGGGCGAAATCTTACTAGCAGCTGATTTTTTAGATTTTGTACAGCAACGTACCAATCTTCCAAACGCGCAGCAAGATGTTTTATTAAGTCAAAAGGAGCAAGAAATTTTACAGCTTGTCGCACAAGGATGTACAAATAAAGCAATTGCTTCAGCCATCGGGGTCACGCAACGCACTGTTGAAAATTATTTATCCAAGCTTTTTGTCAAACTAAACGTAGAATCTCGTGCAGAAGCCGTAATTGTCGCTAAAGAGAAAGAATGGTTAAAATAATGGAAATGTAAATTTTACATGACAAAATCGGAATATACTGGATAAATATTCGGAATTGTTATATAATCAGAACAATAATTACATTACTTCATCTTATCCGCTAAAATCACGTATTCAAAAGTAATACGAGCTTTTGAAAATGTGATATTTTCGCAAGCGATCGAAGCAATATGATTGTTTAATTTTTTTGGGAGGTTGTTCACATGACACAAGGTACAGTAAAATGGTTTAACGCAGAAAAAGGTTTTGGATTTATCGAGGTAGAAGGTGGAAATGATGTATTTGTACATTTCTCTGCTATTCAATCAGATGGCTTTAAAACTTTAGAAGAAGGCCAAAAAGTAGAGTTCGGCGTTGAAGAAGGTAACCGCGGACCTCAGGCTACTAATGTTGTAAAGCTTTAATTTATAGCTTTAACATGTAGATGCAAAATACAAGAGACATCCAAATTAATGGATGTCTCTTTTTTACGGTTATTTAATTTGTACAGCTTCAGATTTTGAATGATAGCATATAATATTCAAAGTTCCTATATAAAACGGATAGAACAAGAACATCGCAAAAAGAATGAACCCTTGAGCTGACCTGGTATATCCACCCGATAAGTGATTGGATACACATTTACACATATAAAAATAAAGAACGCTGTATAATGCACCCAAAAAATTGTTGTCCAATATACTAATCGACGATGCGCTATCCATTTATATGTAAGCATGTATAGCACAATAGTTGCTACAACAAAACCAACCGCATGCATAACTAATACTAAGGTATCGAAATATTGTCCTTCGCACCCAGTGAGTCTCACTATGCGATAATAATTTACTTGCATTTCAAGAGAAATAAAGAATATTAACCCATTAACATACTCACTACATTCAGTTTAAAAAAATAATTCATTCACAACATCCTTATGCGTATGAATGTAAACCTGCAATAACTAAATTTACAAATACTTGATTAAACACAATAATTCCAAATCCAATAATCGCTAACCAAGCTGTCTTTTCCCCTTCCCAGCCTTTTGAAAGGCGGAAATGAAGGAAAGCGGCATAAAATAAAAATGTGATTAGTGCCCACACTTCCTTAGGGTCCCAACCCCAATACCTACTCCAAGCAATCTGTGCCCAAATCATAGCAAACAACAAGCCTCCTAGAGCAAATAACGGGAAACCTATGACAACTGCTCGATATGTAATTTCATCTATTAATACTGGCTGTACACGGTTTGTTAATGGCTTTAATAACACAATTAATCGTCTTCGCGTGATGAGCACAATCACCCCATATAAAATCGTTCCAACGATAAATGACCATACAATCGTATTCAATTTCTTCGCATCTAGCCTATTCGTAATCTGTAAAACACCAACCTGATCCCCACTAGCTGTTACTGCACCTTTATTAACAATCAATGGCGTCATCGTATATTCGGCTGTTTCTTTCTTCTCTAGCTTATTTTCAAATTGAACCTCGATTTTATCTCCTGCTAAGTTAAAGTAAGTTGCCACTCCAATAAAGCCAATCACGACAATTAAGCAATACATAACAAATTCCAAAGCAACTGTACTCATCGAAAATTTAGAAACATCTAATGTTCGTAACAAATAAATAATACCCGTTGCAAATGAAACCGATAAAACAGCACTTGAAAAAGCAACAGTCATAACATGAATCGTTAACCAATTACTTTGTAGTGATGGAACAAGAGGTGACACTGTTTTTGTAAAAACGCTTCCATAACCGAGAATAATTAATGACACAGGGATAGTAAACAAACCTACAACGATTTGCTTATATAAAAAATGAATGATCAAATAACTACCAGTAAGCATAATGCCAAAGAACGTCATAAACTCATACATATTACTTACAGGTGCATGATCAACAGCTATCCACCTTAAAATGAAATAAACTAACTGTAAAGCAAATGCAATATATGTAAGTAGAAGCCCGATTTTTCCAAATATCTTTCCTTTTGATTTCACGGCAAGTCCAATCGGTATAATAGCAATCAGAAGTAAAATAAATGCCACGAAAAATGAATTACTACTTAAACTTAATAATGTTTCGTTACTCAATATAACATCCTCCAAAATATTTTTTTGCTCATCTCCATAATGTGAGGTTGATTTTCGTTCCTACTGGGCGCTTTGTTGTTGCTGCCGCACAGTTAAAACATTTGTTGCTGTCGCACAGTTAAAACATTTGCCGTTGTCGCTTCGCTTTCGCGCAGTTAAAACATTTGCCGTTGTCGCTTCGCTTTCGCGCAGAGCAAAGCTTCCTGAGAATTCCCAGCCTCCACTCCAACTTATATCAATGGTATTACCCTACCCTCCCTGTTGTGATGAACCATTTTTTGTGGAAACTTTATAGTAGCTTCCATTAAAATCAACGTCATTCATCAAAGTAAGTGCCATCATTTCCCTTTAAACAGTTTTGTTTTTTCAGAATTGTTACAATTCTGTGGCGTAAAGTAGAGAACACATCTCTAAAAAATGCCCTCATATCAAAAAAATAAACCATCTATAAAGGCAAATAGATGGCGTGACCCCAACTACATCCTACTAAAATATGAAATAAAAGTCTATTTTTAAAATTATTTCTATACTAAATCTTGAGGGACAAATTAAAAGACCTAAACCTGGTGGAGTTTGAACTGCCCCCCGTCAAGTAGACAGCGGAAATAATAAAAAATGTATTAAGCGGCTTGAGCCCTAAATTCTAAAGGACTCAAGCCGTTTAATCGTTTCTGATAACGATCGTAATTATAAAAATGAAT